>DAOTYT010000171.1:0-28622 GCA_034434615.1 Anaerolineae bacterium
GGGCACGGCCACGCAAAACCTACTCGCGCTGCTGCCCATCGTCACGCGGGAAAACCACCAGCGTTTCTGCCTGTGCACAGATGATCGCGAGCCGAAAAGCCTGCTCGACGAAGGGTCGATCGATCATTTAGTGCGGCTGGCCATCAGCGCCGGCTGCGATCCCATGATCGCCTTGCGCATGGCCACCATCAACACCGCGAATTATTTTCGACTGTATGATCGCGGTGCGGTTGCGCTGGGGCGCCGCGCCGATATGATCGTCTTCGACGATCTGCGCGCTCCGCGTGCCCAGCTCGTCTTTTGCGACGGGCGGCTGGTGGCGCGCGATGGCGAGTGCATCGCGCCGCCGGCTGCCTTCGCCCCGCGCCCGCTGCGGCCATCCATGAATGTGCGTTCGGGAAACCTCGATTTCACGATCTCGGCGAGAGGCGAGCGCATCCGCGTGATCGGCGGGCTGGGCGATCAAATCGTGACCGAGCACCTGATCGAAGATGCGGCCATCATGGATGGCCAGGCAGTGGCCGATCCATCGCGCGATCAGCTTAAGATGGCAGTGATCGAACGGCACAAAGCCAGCGGTAACAGGGGGCTTGGCTTCATCAAAGGCTTCGGCCTCCAGCGCGGGGCAATCGCCGGCTCCGTCGCGCACGACCATCACAATTTGGTCGTTATCGGAGCGGATGACGACAGCATGCGCCGCGCCGCCCAAGTGGTCATCGAGATGGGCGGCGGTTTGGCAGCCGTAGATGGAGGCACCGTCATGGCAGCCCTGCCGCTGCCCATCGCCGGATTGATGAGTGAAGCGCCGATCGCAGAGGTGCGCCGCAGCTACGATGCTTTACGCGCCGCAGCGCGCGAGCTGGGCAGCGCCATGCCCGACCCTTTCATGGCCATGAGTTTTATGGCGCTTGAGGTCATCCCTAAGCTCAAGCTGACGGATGTCGGGCTAATCGATGTGGAGCAGTTCGAGATTGTGCCGCTGTTCGTATAAGAAACGACGGCCAAATTGCACCGATCTATGCGAAATGGAAGAGCAAGTATGACCCCCACCAGCAGCGCAGTTCTTGAGAGCATCAAAACCCAGGTTGATCAGCAGCGCGTCGATATCATCGCGTTCCTGCGCGATCTGTGCGCGATCCCAAGCTATGACAGCCAGATCCGCGAAGTTGGTGAACGCGCCGCCGCCGAAATGCGCAAACTCGGCTTCGACGAGATCTGGTTCGATCAAATGGGCAACATCGTCGGCAAGATCGGCAGCGGGCCTATCAAACTGCTGTATGACAGCCATCTCGACACGGTCGGCATTGGCGACCCGGCCAGTTGGTCGTGGGATCCATTTCAGGGCAAAGTTGAAGACGGTATTTTCTACGCGCGCGGCGCGTGCGACGAAAAAGGCAGCACGCCGGGCATGATTTACGGTTTAGCGCTGGCCCGCGATTTAGGCCTGCTGGAAGGAATAACCGGCTACTATTTTGGCAACATGGAAGAGTGGTGCGACGGCATCGCGCCGCACGCTTTAGTCGAGGTGGAGGGTCTGCGTCCCGATTTTGTCGTGATCGGCGAGCCGACCAAAATGCAGGTTTATCGCGGCCACAAGGGGCGTGTCGAAATGCAGGTAGTGGCAAAAGGCAAGAGCGCCCACGCCGCCAGCAATTTCCTTGGCGACAATGCCATCTACAAGATCCTGCCCGTGATCGATGCGATCAGCAGGCTGGAGCCAGAGCTGGGCGACGACCCGTTCCTCGGCCATGGGCGCATCACCGTCACCGATATGCGTGTGAAGACGCCAAGCATCAATGCTGTGCCCGACGAAGCGCTCATCTATATAGACCGGCGCATCACCTTCGGCGAATCGCCAGAAGCCGAGCTGGCGCGCATTCAGAAGCTGATCGGCGACCGAAGCGATATCGAAGCGTCGATCTTGTTTTATGACGATCCAAGCTACACCGGTTTTGTCTTCCCAGTCGAAAAGATCTATCCGGCCTGGGCGCTGGCCGAAGATCATGCCTTCGTGCAAGCCGGCATCCGCGCAGGAGAATTGTTGTGGGGAACCAAACTTCCCACCGGCAAATGGGACTTTTCGACGAACGGCACTTACTGGATGGGCAAAGCCGGCATCCCCAGCATCGGTTTCGGGCCGGGCGATGAGGTGCATGCGCACACGGTCATCGACCAGGTCCCGCTTGATGATGTCGTCCGGGCGACGGAATGGTATGCTCTGCTGCCCGGTCTATTGACCGCTTAACGGCGCTCGCTTATGACAACGTAGAGGAGAGAACGATCATGCAAACCGACCTGCGCGGGCGCGACACGATCGCGCCGGAAGTGGAATGGACGCGCGACGAGCTGGATACGCTGCTCGACGTGGCGTGGGATTTGAAACGTAAACGCGCCTTAGGAGAGCCGCACGCCCTGCTGCGCGATAAGGTGCTGGCGATGCTGTTTTTCTTCACCAGCACGCGCACGCGCACCAGCTTCGAGGCCGGCATGGCGCAGCTCGGCGGCCACGCGCAGTTCATCGACAGCGAGACGACTCAGATCAGCCATGGCGACACGGCCAAAGAGATCGGGCAGATCATCGGCCGCTACTGCGACGGCATCGCCATTCGCCAGTGCGATTGGAAATTCGGCAATCAATACATCCGCGAGGTGGCCGAAGCCAGCCGCGTGCCCGTCCTCAATATGCAGTGCGATATTTACCATCCGTTTCAGGCGCTGGCCGATTTGATGACGATCATGGAAAAGTTCGGCCGCGACCTGCGCGGCAAAACCATCAACGTGAGCTGGGCCTATGCCGCCAGCTACCAAAAACCGATCAGCGTGCCGCAAAGCCTCGTCCTGCTGATGACCCGCTTCGGCATGAATGTGCGCTTGACGCATCCCCCGGAATACAATCTGATGCCGGAGATCGTCGAGCAAGCCCGCGAGCACACGAAAAAATCCGGCGGCTCGTTTGAAATTCTGCACGATTTTGATGAGGGCTTTAAAGGCGCTGACGTGCTCTATCCTAAAAGCTGGGGCTGCTGGATGACGACGGAAGATAACGATGAATCGGCCCGCATCGGCAAGAAATATACCGACTGGATCACTGATGCGCGGCGCATGGCGCTGGCCCACGAAGACGCCGTCTACATGCACTGCCTGCCGGCCGACCGAGGGATCGAAGTGACCGATGAAGTGATCGATGGCCCGCAGAGCATCGTCTACGATGAGGCGGAAAACCGCCTGCACGTTCAGAAGGCGGCCATGGCACTGACCATGCGTTAGCTTCTCTACGCGCGAGACCGCCGACGCTGTCTTACGCCCAGCGCGGCGGTCTCATTTTATCGGCCAAGCGTATCGATAGGCTGCGCGGGAATGGCGCTTCTTTAGAAAGCGTTTTGGGCGCCCGACGAGGAAAACGACGATGGTGGGAAAACTGGCCGCTGTCGCCATTGGCGGCAACTCGCTCATACAAGACCCCAAACACCCGGAGATCAAATATCAATGGGCGGCCGTGCGCGAAACGTGCGAACATATCGCCAGCATGATCGCCGAAGGCTGGAGTGTGGTGCTCACCCATGGCAATGGGCCGCAGGTCGGTTACATCCTGCGCCGCGCCGAGCTGGCAGCCGGTGAGGTGCACACCGTTCCTCTTGACCTGATTGTCGCCGATACGCAGGGATCGATCGGCTATATGCTTCAGCAGGCGCTCGATAACGCCCTGCGCGGACGCGGTATCAATCGAACGATTGTCACAGTGGTTACGCAGGTTCGGGTTGACCCTGCCGATCCAGCATTTCTGAACCCGTCTAAACCGATCGGCGGCTTCATGGCCGAGGAACAGGCGCGTCGCTTTGCGGCCGATGGCTGGCACGTCGTCGAGGACGCTGGCCGCGGCTGGCGGCGCGTCGTCGCCTCGCCCAAGCCACAGCTCATCCATGAGATCAACGCCATTCGCGCCTTGATCCTGAGCGACTACATCGTGATCGCTGTGGGCGGCGGCGGCGTCCCGGTCATGCGCGATGCGCACGGAGAATTACGCGGCGTGCAGGCCGTCATCGATAAAGACCTGGCCAGCAGCCTGCTCGCCCAGAACCTGCGCGCCGATCTGTTCGTGATCTCGACGGGAGTCGAGAAAGTGTCACTCAATTTTCGCCAGCCCAACGAACGACAGCTCGACCAGATGACGTTGAGCGAGGCGCGGCGCTACATCGAAGAAGGGCACTTCGCGGCGGGCAGCATGCTCCCCAAGATCAAGGCCGCCGTTGAATTCGTCGGGATGGGCGGCCCGCAGGCGATCATCACCGACCCGCCTAATCTGGCGCGCGCGCTGCGCGGCGAAACCGGGACGCGCATCGTCCCGGGTTAGCCGCGGCGTTCTCTAAGCAACGCCGACGCCGTGCGCTCGCAGCGCGGCCACCACACGATCCGGGATCATCGGCAGCTCGTTGAGCCAGACGCCGGTTGCATCATAGATAGCGGCGGCGATCGCTGGGGCCAGCGGCAGGAACGGCATCTCGGCCATGCCGCGCGCACCCCACGGCCCTATCGGATCGGGATACTCCAGGATGACCGACTTCACCTCGATCGGCACGTCCAGCACCGTAGGGATCAAATAAGTCGATAAGTAAGGATTGAGGATGCGCCCTTCGCGCGAGATCAGGTGTTCCATCAGGGCATAGCCGAGCGCTTGCACAACCGCTCCCTCGACCTGCCCTTGGATGAGCTGTGGGTTGACGGCGTGACCAACGTCATCGGCACAGACGACGCGCAGCACCCGCACCAGCCCTGTCTCAGTATCGACCTCAACTTCAACCGCCTGCGCGACATAGCCATAGGCGAAGTTCGGCTCCGCTTTGCCTGTCATGGGATCGTAAGGTGTCGTCTTCGGGGGGCGATACTGGTAAGTCGCGCGGGCGGGCCGCTCCTCGGCCTGCCACGCAGCGAGCGCACGCTCCGCCGCGCCTTT
The DNA here is from genome assembly GCA_034434615.1 of Anaerolineae bacterium. Taxonomy (GTDB): domain Bacteria; phylum Chloroflexota; class Anaerolineae; order Aggregatilineales; family Phototrophicaceae; genus Flexifilum. Next base: position 4,952 of record DAOTYT010000171.1, read on the forward strand.
GATGGCGTTGCCGGCCATGAACGTCATCCGCGAGGCGGACGAACTGCCAGAAGTTTGCGTCTCGGCCGTATCATGCGACAGCAGACGCACCTTGTCCATCGAGACTCCGACCGCATCCGCCGCCATCTGCACCATGACGGTATGCGCCCCCTGCCCAACTTCTGCGCCGGCGTGGCGCACGATCACCTGCTCGATCTCGGCGCCGCCATGCAGCTCGACGGTGGCCCAGCTCTGCTCAGGAAACCCAAAGCTGTAGCCAACGTTCTTAAAGCCGCAGGCGAAGCCGATGCCGCGCCGCCGCCACGGTTCGGCTGGCTGCTCCACTGGCCGGCGCTGCCAGCCGGCCGCGCCATCAACCCAGAAGCTCTCGCGCGCACATGCTTCGATCACCTGCGGCATGCTCACACCTGGGGGCAGCGGCGTCCCAACCGAGAGATAACTGCCTTCTCGGATGACGTTTTTCAACCGCAGCGCGACCGGATCGATCCCAAGCGCATCGGCGAGGCGGTTCATCATGCCTTCAGCGGCAAACGCCGCCTGAGGAGCGCCAAACCCCCGAAAAGCGCCAGTCGGAATGTTATTGGTGGCGACGGCGTAGGTATCGATGTGACAGTTCGGGAAGACGTAGGGGCCGGTCACCATGAGATTGGCGTTGGCCAGCACTTTGGTTGACGTGTAATTATAGGCTCCAGCATCGCCGATCACGGTCGCTTCAATGGCCGTCAGTTGGCCGTCGCGCGTCGCGCCCCAGCGGGCGCGGATTTTGATCGGATGGCGTTTGTGATGGTACAGGATCGATTCTTCGCGGCTCCACAGCACTTTGACCGGACGACGCAGATGATAGGCAGCCAACCCCAGCACGATCTGCACCGACATGTCCTCGCGGCCGCCGAACGCCCCACCGATCGCAGGATAGATGACGCGCACCTGCTCGGCTGGCAGGTTGAGCGCGTGCGCGATCAAATGCTGATCCTCATGCACCCACTGGCCAGCGACAATGACCGTCACCCGCCCCTCTTCATCGATATAACCGAGGCCAGCTTCCGGCTGCAAATAGGCATGTTCCTGATAACCGGTCGAGAACTCCTCTTCGAGCACGACATCGGCGCGCGACCACCCCGCTTCCATATCGCCCAAACGGATGCGGTAATGACAGAACTGGTTGTTCGGCAGATTGGCGTGAAGCTGCGGCGCCCCTTCAGCCATGGCTTCTTCGGGATCAAATACCGCCGGCAAGTCTTCATAGGTGATGTGGATGCGGCGCGCTGCTTCCGCTGCGATCGCCTCGGTTTCAGCGACGACGACCGCGACCATATCCATATAACAGCGCACGATATCAGCTCCGGGAATGGTGCTGCCCGGGCCACACAACACCGGCTGATCTTTGGTGACCAACCCATACTCGTTAACTGGGACATCTTTAGCCGTGAAGATGCCAGCCACCCCGGGCAGCGCTTCGGCTTCGGTGGTATCGATCGCAAGCACCCGCGCATGCGCGCGGTCGCTGAAACGAATCTTCATCCAAAGCTGGCCTTCGATATCAATATCGCCCGGATAAGGCGTCTCGCCAGTGACCTTGCCCAGTGCGTCGATGCGCCGCACGGTCTGCCCGATGACGACAGTTCTGTCTTTACTCACCATGCCACCTCGTCAAAAGCATCCCCGCTGCAGCGCGAAGTGCGGCTGCAGCATCTAGGCCGTCTGTATGAAGAAATTGTAACGCAAACAGCCCGCGCAGGGCGATGCGGCTGCGCAGCTGCACTGAGCACAGGCAGCTAGAGCGTGATCTCGACCATTTCCGGCATATCGCCGCGATCGAGGCTGTCTGGCTCGCGCCGCACCTGCAGCGCCATGCGGTTCTGCTCGCAGGTGAAGATGCGCCGCAAGATGGCGACCGAGGTCGCGTAGGTCGGGTCGACGCCTGCATAGCTCAGACTGCCAGCGCCCAAATTGTGACCTTTTGTGAAAGGCGTGTCCGACGCATAGTGCAGGAATCCGATATCGAACGGGGCGCCGTGCAGCGTGACGATTTCATTCTGCGGGTGCCGCTTTGGCCGCACCGCCTCATAGATGGCTGAGAGATATGGCCCTGCCTCCATCTCGATGACCGTGTAGCCTTCATGATAAAACACGCTCATATAGCGCGGATTTTGCAGGAACGTGCCGGGCGCGCTGATCGCCTTCTGGTTATCAAGCACCATGCCGACGGTCATGTGCGGCGCTACATCCTGAGCGCTAAAACAGTTGTTAAACAGGTAGGTATTCTGAGAATGCTCATCGTGAACCACGTTCGGAATCATCACATCGCCAATGCGCCCGTTGAGCGTGGCGGCTTTGCCCATCACGTAGATCCCGTATAAGCGAGAGACGCGCTCAGTCACGCGGGTCAGCAGCTCATAGGCCCCCAGCCCAAGCGGGTAGTCGACATTGATGATGACCGCTTCACTGGCGGTGATGCCCTCAGCCGAACGACGCAGGCGCGGGTCTAACCAGTCGAGCCGCAGGCGCGCCAACTCGATCACCTGCGTCTCCAGATCAGACCCGTGCTTGCTGGGTATGCGCTGAATGCCAAGGGAACTAACGGCATCGCGGAAGCGCTCACGCGCTGAAGGATCGCCATCAGCCATATATTTCTTGAGGACGTAATAGAGGAAATTATCCTTATTGGTCGTGCCCTTATCGGCTAGAATGGCGCGATATTCTTCGAGCAGCGCTTCGTGGCCGCGCGTTTCCATATAGGCGATCAGATTTTCCTCTTCGCGCTGGGCAAAGCCGGTCAACATGTTGACGAGCGAATGCGTGTTGCTCGAGACGAAGTAGATCGGCCGATCGTCAAGATGCAGATCAACCGCGTGCGCGTCTAAGTGGACGTTGAGATCCTGCCACCAGTACGCCGTCGCTCGCCGATAATCGGCCAGCGAGCCAGCGATCTGGCGCAGGCCAAAACTCTTACGGCCCCGCGCCATTGCCGCCAGCGTCGCTGTGAAATGCTCTCCCCACACGATCTCAAGGCGCGCCAAATCATCAGCGGTGATGCGCAGCGCCCCGGCCAACATGGCGCGTTCCCCTTCAGTCAGCGCAGTAGTCCGTTCATTATTTTGCGCCAAGAAGAGCCGCGCAACCTCGCTTTGCAGCAAAACGTGCAGCTTATTCCACTCGATTTGATAGGCGGTCAGCATGGGGATCAGGTCATCGATATCGGAACGACTGGCGATGAAGACAGCCAGTGTGTGCTTGCCATCGAAATGCATGCGGCGGCGACGGCCGGGTGCCTTCACCCGCTCCCACTCAACCACCGGATATCCAGCATCGATGAACGATCGCTCAATTTGACCGAGCAGCACGTAGTTCACTTCGGCGATCACGCTGGGCAAACGCAGGCTGGCATAGACCAGCGCGGAGACATCGGGCTCAGGGCTGCGCGCCTTGACATGCAGCGACGACTCCATCGCCATATGCGCTTCGACCAACGTCTCGATCTGGATCGTATGCGTCGAACGCAGCAGCGAATAGTACGTCCGCATGTACAGTTCGATATCTTCACTCCCCGTGCGGGGCACCGTCCGATCCATCGGCTACTGCTTTCTCATCTGCTTTTTGGTCTCAATATTGAGGCGGCGCTGGCGCACGCGCTCATATTTCTTTTGTTCAGCCATCTTTTGACGTTCTTTGATGAGGTCTTTCTCTTTGACCTGCATCGAACGCTTGGGCGAGGCGATGGCGATCACCAGGCCAGAGAATGACGCCAGAACGACGAAGATCAAGACGGTGAAGATCAGCCGAAGCTGTTCCGGCGCCATGCCAGCTGTAGTGAAGCCGCGCAGCGTGCGCCGCGTGAAATCAATGACAGCCGGCGCGAGGAAATAACTGATAATTCCGAGGGCGACGATCATGACCAGCCCGGCTAAGGGCCAGAACCCGCGAAAACGTTTCTTGTTAGCGATGCGCACCTGGCTCATGAAATAACCTCCCGCTTTTTACTCGCTTCGATAAAGGCGTCGATGATTTTGTAATACCCCGTGCATCGGCACAGGTTGCCAGTGATGCTCTGTTCGATCTGTTCACGGCTGGGCTGCGGATGCTCATCCAGCAGTTTAGCCCCTGCCATTAAGAACCCAGGCGTGCAGTAGCCGCACTGCACCGCCCCCTGCTCGATGAACGCCTCCTGAATTGGATGCAGGTGACCGTTTTCCGCCAGTCCCTCCACAGTTACGATTTCGGCGCCGTGGGCGCGCGGCGCCGCCACCATACAGGCCATCACCGCAGCACCATCGAGGAAGACCGTGCAGGCGCCGCACTCCCCTTCGGCACAACCCTCTTTCGTGCCCAGCAAGCCGGCATCCTCGCGCAAAAAGCGCAGCAGCGTCTTGTGCTGACCAGTGGCGATGACACGTTTTTGACCGTTGATCGTCGTCTCAATCGGCTGTCCCGCTTCGTGTTTGATCAGCGCGGGCAAGCTGCGGACTACCCGCGCATGGCGCTCGCCCCATAACATTGCAGGTTGGCGCGGCCAATGGTCTGCTTCGGCATGGGCGGCCAGCGCCCGCAGCGCCCGCACGACCAGCACGCGCACCATTTCCGTGCGATAAGCGGCTGTGCCGCGCACATCGTCGATCGGCGACGGCGTGGCGGCAGCCAAACGACCGGCTTCGGCGATCACATCCGGCGTCAGGGCCTTCCCGACCAGATACGCTTCAGCGACCGGCGCCTGGATGATGGTCGGAGCGACGCTGCCCAGCGCGATGGCGGCGCGCCGCACGCGCTCACCTTCGAATGACAGCACAACGGCGGCGTTGACGACCGCGATCGCCTGCGACCGGCGCAGCCCCAACTTCAAGAATATGCCGCGCTCGTTGCGCGCCAGCGCAGGAAACGAAATGTCTGTCAGCAGTTCGTCGGGCTGCATGACGGTGCGGCGCAGCCCGGTATAGAACGCGCGCAGCGGAACCGTTCGCTCGCCTTCTAAAGAGGTCAGCGTCACCTGTGCGCCCAGCGCCCACAGCGGCGTGATGGTATCATTCGCGGGCGATGCCGTGATCAGGTTGCCGGCGATGGTGGCGCGATTGCGGATTTGCGGCGCGCCAACTTCCCAACAAGCCTGCGCCAACGGCAGCCCCCGCTCAACAACCAGGGAACTCCCGACAACATGATTATGCAGCACCAGCGGCCCGAGATGGATCTCGTCGCCGCGCAGGGTGATATGATCAAGGCCGGGAACGCGAGTAATATCGACCAGAACATCAATATCGGGGCGCAAGCCGCGTTCCAGCTCAATCAGGATATCCGTGCCCCCGGCGATCACGCGTGCACGCCCGCGATGCTCGGCCAGCACGGTCAGCGCTTCCGTCAGATTGGTGACAGAGTAGTATGATTTCCACATAGCCTGTTCTCATCCACTGCCTTAATTATGCGACAAAGCATGACATTGTGATGTTAACAATTGTCAGATGCTGGCCCAAATTATCTTTCAACGACCACCGGCTCACCGGCTGGCGCCGCGATCGGATCGATCTCAAGCACGGTCACCGGATTAATATTGATCACGCAGGTATCGAGGTACTGTGTGCGCGTGGTCAGGCGCCGATCATAGGTGTGCACATGGCCATGCAGCAGGTAGCGCGGGCGGTACCACTCCATAAAGCGGAGAAAAGCTTTCATGCCCGTATGCGGCAGATCGGGCAGATCGTGAATGCCGTAGGGCGGCGCATGGGTGACCAGCACATCGAGGCCGTAGCGCTGCCGTGCACGCGTAAAGCGCAGCGGGATCGCCATCTGCAGCACCCACCACCACATCTCGCGATCACTGTACTGAATCGGCCCATTGTTATAGCGCCGGCATCCCTCGATGCCGACGAACGTCAGCCCGCGAAATTTGACCCGCCGCCGGTGCAGATCCTGCCCGCCGGGCGGCCGTTCTTCATACCCTGTATCATGATTGCCGCGCACATAGAACATCGGCACGCTGAGCACCGACGTGATGAACTCCAGATACGACGAAGGCATATCGCCACAGCTCACGATCAGGTCGATATCGTGATAACGACGGCGCAGGTGCGCGGCGTTCTCCATTTGTTTGACGACGGTATCACTCACACAAAGTATTTTTACCAATGTCTTTGTATCTCATCTCCCCGCACAAAACGCGGGCCGATTGAAAGAGAGGCGCTCAGCCGGCTTCGGCGACCGTCCCGATCCACTGCATCGGCTTGCCAGTGCCGCCGCGCCGCAGCATCGTGATCTCGGCCAAGATGCTGATCGCGATCTCCTTTGGCGTCTCGGCTTGCAGCTCCAGCCCGATTGGCGCGCGCACGCGGCGAAGGTCGGCCTCGCTTAGCGCATACGCCTCGCGCAGCGCCTTAACCGTGAGCGCCCAGCGGCGCCGGCTGCCGATCAGGCCGATATAGGGCGCTTCTGTGGCCAGCAGCGCCGGGATCAAATGAATATCGATCGGCAGCCCACGCGTGACTGCCGCCACATAAGTTTGCCGCGTGATCGAGACGCGCTGAGCCACTTCGCCGGGCGGGCAGACGACGTACTCATCCATATCGGGCAGATATTCTGGGCTGCAAAACTCAGCCCGATCATCCGAAAGGATCACACGGTACCCCGCCCACTTCCCCAGCTCAGCCAGCGCCTTGCCGACGTGCCCGCCGCCAATGACCAGCAGCGACGGGGCGACGGCGATCGGCTCGATGAATACCTGCACCGTCCCCCCGCAAATGCCGGGGTCACCGGCCGCCAGATCGTTGAGCGCGTAAGTGGACAAACGCGTGCAGTTATCTGCGATCGCAGCCAGCGCCTCGCGGATGACCAGCGATTCAAGTGCTCCGCCACCGACCGTACCGACGAACGAACCATCCGCGCGCACCAGCAGCTTGCTGCCGGCATGACGTGGCACTGAACCCTGCGCATCGACGACCGTCGCCAAAGCCGCGCCTTCGCCTTTGGCTTGAACCTGCAGGATCGCTTCGTAAACGGCTTTCACATCATCCATCTGTAACCACCTCCACCTCACCGAGTATCAACCGCGCCGCTTCATCAACGGTCAGTGCCGGGCTGGCGGGCAGCAGCCGCTCAAACGTGACGGGATCATACAGGCCAAGCGCCAATGTATAACGACCTGCCGGCACATCGGCCAGATCGAGGCTTAGCGAGTCGAAGACCCGCCCCGGCAGCCAGTTGCCCGGCGGCAGGTTGCCGCTGCCCGGGCGCTGGTCGAGCTGCGCGGCGATGGCGTCGTCGGCATTCAGCAAATGCACAAAAAGCTGATAGTCGCCCTGCGCGCTTCCATCACTCGACCAGATAAGTTCGATCGCCAAGGCTGCGCCCCCTTCATCGAACGCGACGGCGCGGATCGACAGGCCGATGGCGCCATCCTGAAACTGGGCATCCAGCACCTCAAACGGCGCTGCGAGGTCGTCTGCGCCCTGAAAGATGGTGTGGCGGTACGGCATGTAATCCCCGCTGAGCGCAGGGACGATGCGCACCCGCGAGCGCTCGCCAATTCGCTCGCCTGGGATCAGCGTCGGCACGTCGAGCCAGCTTCCGGGCAGCGCCGGCACGACGCGCGTGGCGACGAACACATCGTCGATGAAGACATCGAACGTCCCCGCGTGAGCGGGATGCAGCCGGGTGACGAGGATCGCATCAACGCCGGGCCGCGCCGGCAGATCAAACGCCTCCACCCCGCTGATGCGCCGCCCGCCTTCCATCACCTCGCAGCCCGCGCCAGCGCATCCTGAGTAGCGAAACTGATTAAATTCAGTCGGGAAGCCGCCGAGCGGGCCATTGGTCGTCCACAGATAATCATGGGCGCGCTCTGAGGCGATATCGGCGACATTGATCATCCCGACCTGTTGGCGATCGCAGCATAAGTAATCGGTGGCGGCACGCAGCATGGGCGCATCACCGGCGGCGTCGGCGGCTGCCCACATGGGCTGATGAATCGCTTGAGAACTAGCCGCGAGCGCGACGTTGTTCACGGGGTCGAGCTCCACCGTGAACCGAACGAGCGTTTCGGCGTACAAATCGGTCGCTTCAAGATAACCGAGCCCATAACCATGACCATCGCCATAAGCCGCGATCAGATTGGGGCGCTCGCGGACGATGAACTCCCCAACCGCACCCGGCCCATTGCGCCAATAGTCGGCCGCGCCAAGTGTAGTTAAGCCGACGATATCGAGCGTTGTTCGCTCGCCGACGAAGCGCATCATGCCAACATCGTGGACGGCGACGAGCGACTGCAGCGGCGAATTAGCAGCCAGCCAGCGCGCCATACTCAGCGGCTGGGCGATGACATAGCCGACGTTAAGGGCATAACGACCAGCGAATTGGACGGCCGTCCCGGCTGAGATCAGCAGCAGCGCGGCCACCAAAAGCGCCGAAACTACCGCCAAACGACTGCGCGCCAGCGCTGCCGCGCCTGCCGCCGCCAACACGAGCATCAGCGCGTAGAGCGGCATTTGATAGCGGCGAAAATGCCAGAACGCCGTATCGAGCGTGCTGATGGCGGCCGTTAAAGCGAAGAAGCCGGCTAGCATGCTCAGCGCCAGCGCGCGCCAGCGGCGCGCGGCCAGCAGCGCAGCACAGCCGATCACAGCCAGCACCACCGCCGGCGCACCGAGATAGATGATCTCAGCGCTCAATCGAAGGTCAAGCAGGCCAGCCCACATGGCGACGAAATTTTCGAGGATGCGGCTGACGATCACCCCAAGATCGAATGGAACCATTCCGAACACCGACTTCGCGGCATTGCCCGAGGCGACCGAACTCCCGGTCACCAGGCGGTTGACGAACGGTTGGACGCCGATCGCGGCGAGCGGCAGCGCCAGGGGCAGCCACGCGCGCAGCAGCGAACGCGGCTGCGCCATTCGTTGATCGTTTAAGCGAAGGAGGCGCCAACGACGATGAGCCAACAAAAACACCGCCAGCAGCGCGAAAACCGCGCCTTCAGGACGCGTCAATGCGAGCAGCGCGGCCATCACAAGCGTCAGCCGCTGTCGATCGCGCACCAAGCCGAAGACCAGCGCCAACGTGAAGGCAATGACGAGGCCGGTCTCCATGCCGCTCATGAAATGCCAGCCGATGGCGCCATTGAGGCCGAAAGCCAGCGCCATCAAGGCGGCCAGCCACCCATCGGCGCCCAAAGCCAGCCCGATATGGGCGACCAAGCCGATCGAGACGGCCAGCGCCAGCGCCCCGATGATCAATGCCCACAGGCCCAGCGCCAGATCGTGGAATCCGATCAGAACGCCCGCGCCGAGGACAAACGGATAAAGAAAACTCGTACCGCCCGAAGTGGGCGGCAGCCCTGGGTTGTAGACGAACGGTTGGCCAGCAGCTAATTGGCGCGCATACTGAAAATGGATGTAGGCATCATCCAGCGGCATGACCGGCGCGCCCATGCCGGCGCTTTGGCTTAGGCCGAGGTAAGCGACGAAGGTCATCGCGGCCAGCGCGCAGCACATTCCCCAGATAGCAAGCGAGCGTCTGCGGGAGACGCTCGTCGCTGACGCCAACATGCTCATACCACCCTTACTGCGAGTACCCGCCGGCAAACGTATCGATCATCAGGTGCACATCGGGGCCAAGCGGGTACAGGATCGGGCAGGTTGCGCCATATTGAACGTATTCACGCACCTTAGCCTTGCACTCTTCCGGCGTGCCGGAAGCTGTGATCAACTGGACGACGTCGTCCGGGACCAAGCGCATCGCCTGTTCGATCTGTTCTTCGGTGGCCGGCCACGTCAGCACCTGCGCGATCTCGTCGAGCAGTTCCTGGCTAACGCCGCTGGCCTTCATGATGTGCGGCTGCTGCCCGAGATACTGCGTCACCAATTTGCGCGCGGCATCCAGCGCTTTGCGACGATCATGATCGACCGAGCAAACGACTAACTGCGGCCGGTCGATATCTTCCAGGCGCTTGCCGGCCTTGCGCGCCCCGATCTCGAGCTGCTGCAGCGCCCCTTCATTATAGCGTGGCGAGACGAGATAGTTGAGCACGACACCGTCGGCGATTTCGCCCGTGAGTGCCATCATCTGCGGGCCGGTCGCCCCGATATAAATGGGGACGTTGCGCGGCTCTTTGCGGCCGTGCACGACATCAAGTTCCACATCCGTCAAATGGACAAACTCTCCATGAAAGGTGACGCGCCGGCGCGCCAGCAGATCGCGGACGACGGTGACCACTTCGCGCATCGCCAGCAGCGGCTTGTCGCGATTGATGCCGACTTTGGAGGCCAGTGGGTCCCACCAGGCCCCAATCCCACAGATGATGCGGTTGGGCGCGAGATCGTCGAGCGTCAGAAAGGTCGCCGCGATCACAGCAGCGTTGCGCGTCCAATTGTTGATCACCCCTGAGCCAACCTTGATCCGGCTCGTCGTCGCAGCGAAGGCAGCCATCGGCACGATCGCGTCGCGCACAAGCCGGCTCTCTGCCTGCCAAACCGCCTCGAACCCGCGCGCTTCGGCGTACTGCACATATTTAATCGCATCGTGCAGGGGATGGGCATCTTGCAAATAGAGGGCGACACGGTCTGCCATGGGCTACCTCCGGTGTTTAAGCGCATGATAACGCAGCGTTATGCTGTAATTAGAACCTGTTCCCTTCGATTCTTCAAGCAAACGCCCGCACAAAGAACAGCCGAGCAGCGTTTACGCGCCGTTCGGTGTGAGCAGGGTGCGGCCGACGATCCGTTCATAAACGAGAAGGTCGGCCGGCACATCGATATCAAGCATCATGCGTTCTGAGCTGTAGACATGGACGTTTGCATTCACGTCCTGCGCCAGCTTTAGATGGCGCAAGAAACTGCCCGGCCCAAAGGCATAAGGGATGAGGCCGGGCGGCCGAACCAGCATGGCATTGGTGCCATCTTCCTGATGATCAGTCGCGAGGACGATGGTGTGCGGCTCCAAACCAAGTTCGACCAGGTTGCGCACGTCTTCAGAGGAGATCAGCGGCAGATCGGCGGGCAAAACGAGCACGGCAGACCCGCCCCAACCCGCCACGACGGACGTCGCGCGCATGAGCGCGTTGTTCAACTCTGGCGCGCCGCTTTCCTGAACGGTGTAAGTGCCGGCATCGCGCGCGATCGCCAGCGCCTTGGTATCGCGGCTGATGACCAGCGTGCCGACCACCTCTGGCACCTGCCGCACCGTTGCGATCACATGGCGCAGCAGCATCTCGGCGAGCTGCTGGCGCTGTTCGGCTGAAAGCACCGCTGACAGGCGGCTTTTTGCGCGCGTCAGCGGTTTGACCGGGATAATCACCCAGACGCTCATACCACTACTCCACTTTCTATCCACTCCAGCATCGCTGATGCCAGTGCTGCGCGGTCGGCGTCCGTCTTCATAATTGTATCAAACGTGACAGCATTTTTTGTCTTGACATCTGCCCCGGCATCGCGAACGTCATAAACGAAGCCGTTGATCAGGTCGCCATAATAGCGAGCCACGGCGCTCGCCGAGACATCCCAACCTAATTCGGCCATTAATTTAGCGGCAGGCCCCTTCAGGGCGCGCCCAGCGACAATTGGACTTAAGGCGAGGCGCGGCACTGGCTGCGCCTCGATGAGCGCGCGCAGGCCGGGCACCGCCAGAATCGGCGCGATCGACAGCCACGGGTTCGACGGGCCAAGCACGATGGCATCGGCCTCGACGATCGCCGCTTCCACTTCGGACGTGGGCCGGGCCGTCTCAATGCCAGCGAAGCGGATCGCTTTAACGGTTGGCTGCCAGCGATAGCGCACAAAATATTCTTGAAACGCCAGCTCTCCATATTCAACCGTATCGATGATCGTGCCCACTTCATCATCCGTCATCGGCAATATCTGGGTAGAAACTCCGAGCGCCTGCGAGAGCCGCGCCGTCACTTCGGTCAAGCGGCTGCCACCGCGCAGCGCCTGCGTGCGCAGCAAATGGGTGGCCACATCTTGATCGCCAAGCCGAAACCAGGGCTCTTCCCCATACCGCTGGAGCGCGGTGAGCATCGCGATTGTATCGCCAGCCACGCCCCAGCCGTTAACCGGATCGACCAACCCGCTCAGGGTATACATGACTGTATCCAGATCGGGACACACGCGCAGGCCATAATGCCAGAAATCATCGCCCGTATTGACGATCACGGAAAGCTGACCAGGCGCGAGCACCTGCGCCAGCCCATGCGCCAGTTTGGCCCCGCCAACGCCGCCCGCCAGCAGCACAATTCGTCTCATCGCCATACAATCATTTTCTCCACCGGCTGGCGCTCCTTCTCGCGAGTCTCATCGGCATACCCCAGTGTGATTAAAGACTGTGGCTGCCAGTCCATCGGCAGATCGAGGGCGGCGCGCACGATCTCCGGACAAAACAGCGGCGCACACAGCCAGCAGGCGCCCAAACCGGCCATGTGCGCGGCCAGCAGTAAATTCTGCCCGGCCATGGCCGTACTTTGAACGGCCATTAACCACTCATTGGCCGCACGCTGTTCGTCAGGATAGCGATCCATATCAGTCATGCTCAGGCACAACACGATCACGACCGGCGCGCCAGTGATGCGAGCGATCGAGCGGTGCGTATCCGCCGCGATCACCGCATCAGAGACGCCATCGGCCTCAAGATCAACGCGCAGCCGGTTGGCCATTGCATGGGCAAGGCGCTCTTTCGCGACCGGGTCAGTGACGACACAAAAGCGCCACGGCTGCCGGTTATGCGCCGAGGGCGCCCAGTTCGCCGCCTCCAGCAGCGTTCCGATCAACGCCAGCGGGATCGGTTCGGCGCGATAGCGGCGGATCGACCGGCGCGTCTTGAACAGGTCCAGATTCATCACATCCCCTGAGCTGTCCTCGTATGATACAGATCTTGTTCAACCGGCCGATTGAGGTCGGCGGCGTGCCCCTCGCCGGGCGGACGATGCAGGCCGCGCATCAGCACGACAGGCCGCCCTTCAGCCCCCTCACCTAAGAGCAGGGCAGCCGCCGAAGCAATTAAATCGGCATAGGCCACCTGCGTGATCTGAAGCGGGCGGCCGAAGAGATCGGGCGTTCCGCGCAGATCGAGCAGGGCTGGCAGGCCGCTTACCCCCACTGCAACGCCGACATTGCCAAGGCGAAACGGCCGCCCGTGCGAGTCGCTCAAAACAACCGCGACATCGACACCGGTTCGATCGCGCAGGCCGGCACGCAGCTTTTGCGCCGAAGCGTCCGGATCGAGCGGCAGCAGCAGCACGGCCGCGCCCCCATTTTCGATATTCGATTGATCGATACCGGCATTGGCTGAGACGAAACCGAGCCGGTGGCGCACGACCAGCACGCCGGGGGCAGCCCGCGATACGGCACTGCTCTCGCGCAGGATCAGCTCGACAAGGCGCGCATCCTTTCCAGTGACGGCCGCCAGCCGCAGCGCCTCAGGGCTGGGTTCAACGGCGGCCAGTTCGACGAAGCGGCCTTCAGCCTTCGAGACAATTTTTGAGGTGACGACCAGCACATCATCGGGCTGCAGCGCCAAACCCGCCCGCAGCAGTCCATCGGCGATGAGGCAGACGAGATCATCCCCGGGCTTAACGAGCGGCAGACCGGGCAGTGAGATCAGAGAGAGCGAGTAGTGGCTCAAGCGCTATAACCCGGTGATGCGGATCCCAGAACCTTTCACGCCATAGGTTTTGTTGATATGAAGCAGGATGGGGGTGAGCGCCTCGGCAGCGACGGCGTTGGCCAACGGGCCGGCGTCGATGCCGCGCATGCCGGCCGCTTCGACTAAACGCATCACTTCCTGTTTGGCTTCAGCATCATCGCTTGCCACCAGCACATCACAGTCGACCTCATGAGCCGGATCGGCTAACTTTTCGGCACTGACGTTTTGAAAAGCGGACACGATGCGGACAGAATCGCCAAGCAGCGCCCTGGCCTCTAACGCAGCCGCTTTACCTTCTGGCACATGCACGACGCGCACCTGCGGCGGCTGAAGCGGCACCGTCACGTCGATCAGAATTTTGCCAGTGAGCTTATCCTTAACGGAGGCCAGCGTATCGGCATGGGCGCTGTACGGCACGCTGAGCACCACCAAGTCGGCTTGGGCAGCGGCTTCAGCGTTGCTCATGCCGATCAGATAGTCTCCATTAAGGATGGCATTCATCTCCGCCGCGCGCGCCTCGGCACGCGCGGCCTCGCGCGAGCCAATGATCACGCGGTAGCCGTGCAGCGCCCAGCGCATCGCCAAGCCAGATCCCTCTTTGCCCGTCCCGCCCAGAACGGCAACGGTGACGAGTGTCCTATCGGCATTCACCATTATTATCTCCTCTTTAATAATTTTTAATCGCCGCGCCCTAACTATCGCCCACTGGCTTGTTTTTGCGCAGCCTCTGCATGGGCCGTGTAGGCCGACCAGACTTTTGGCGCCAGCGCCAGCGCTTCGGCAGCGATCTCGGCCTCATCTAATGTCAAAAGCGCGCGATCGCGCATGAGCACAGCGCCATCAACGATCGTTGTGGTGACCATTGAGGCTTCAAAACCGAACAAGATATGCCACGGCAGGTTGCCGCCCGAAAGCGGCGTGAACGGGTGATAATCGACGAAAATCAGATCGGCGCGCGCGCCCTCTGCGATTTGGCCTAACTTCGCTTCGGGGAAGAACACCTCCGCCAGCGCGGCGTTATGCTCAGCGGCCACACGCGCGAGTGACGCGCCGTTAGCGCGCCGCGGATCGCGATGGACAACCTTGTGCAGCAGATAAGCCGCTTTCCAATCTTCCCACATGTTGTTGCTGAACCCATCGTTGCCCAAGCACAGCCGCGCATCGCGCCGAATCATCTCGTCGAAGGCCATCGCTCCGACGGCGTTGTTCATATTCGAGCGCGGCTGATGCGTGATCCAAGACTTTGAGTCGATCAGGATCGCCAGCTCGTCGGGATCGATGTGCACGCAGTGCGCGGCGATCGTGCGTTCACCGAGGATGCCATGTTCGCGCAGCCGATGAACGACTCGCATGCCATATTTCGACTGGCTGTGGTGCTGATCCGATTCATGTTCGGCGACGTGGATATGAAATCCTGCGCCCTCTGGCAGCGCAGCAGCGCAGCGGCGCAGCGTCTCATCGGTCAGCGTCAAGCTGGCGTGCAGGCCAAAGGTGCCGCGCACCCGCGCGCGCTCCCGGCTGGCTTCGATGAACCGGACATTCTCGGCGATGCCCGCCTCCGCCCTCTCTGGGCCATCGCGATCGGTGACCTCATAACACAACACGGCGCGCAGCCCAGCCCGATCAACCGCTGCGGCGATGAGATCGAGGCTCCCATCGATGCAGTTCGGGCTGGCGTGATGATCGATCAGTGTCGTCGTGCCATGCTTGATCGCGTCGACCAGGCACACGAGCGCGCTCAACCGCACCGTTTCGGGATCAAGCGCCTTATCGAGCGGCCACCACAGCCGCTCGAGAATCTGCGGGAAATTTTCTGGAGCTGGCCCCGGAATCGCCATGCCGCGCGCATAAGCGCCGTAAAAATGGGTATGGGCGCAGATGTTGCCCGGCATCACGAGCTGGCCGCGCGCATCGAGCTGCTCTTCGTGTGGGAAGCGCGCCGTTAAGTCAGCCGTCGCGCCGAGGGCGCCGATCGTCGTGCCATCGAGCCAGAGCGCATCGGCCGGCAGCACTTCATAGCCGCCCGCAGCGCGAGACCATGTCACCAACGTCGCATTCGTGATCAGCATATCCCCTCCTTGTCGCCGCCAGCTCACTCTCCGGCCGGCCGCGGCTTCCGCGCATCCAGCGCGTAATAGAGCCGGTCAACGTAATACTCAGCGGTGCTGTAAAGATCGTCGATGGTACGGGCATCCATGAGCCGATCACCCGTGGTGCGAATGAACGCAAAAACGCGCCCTGCGGGATTGGTGACTGGCGGGGTACGCACCAGCAGAGGCCCCAAAGCGATCCGGTAATACAGGTCGTGAGCGCGCGGATGAGCGGCTTCGCCCGGCAGCAGGTCAACCCGCCGCGCCAGCTCTAACCCACGCACCTCGGCGTAAAAATGGACGCCTGCCGGCTGCGCAAGCTGGCGGCCGACGAAAAACGCCAGCCATTCAGCATTCAGCCCGCGCGGCAGCCGCTCGACCGGGATGCGATACCAGCGCCGGTCGCGAACAGCGACTAAGTCGCGCTTGCGTTTGATGACGCCGATAAGGACACGGTCTTCTGCATACAAGCCGCTGCCTCCCATGCGCTCAGGCATTGGCTCTTTCCGCCTGCCGGAGCGCGGCCAGCCGCGCGTCGATCTCACCGACCAGCGCTTGATGATGCGCCCACCACGCCGGGTCGCGCTGGGCGTCCAGCTCTTCGACCGTCTTGCCCTGCTGCTCAACCCATGTGTAATACTTCAGGTTATGCCAGCGCTCGCGCGCATCGCGCGTGCCATCCAGCACCCAGTCAGTGCGCATGCCGTGGAATATGCCCTCGAGCCTTCCGACAGCGGCGGCTTCATCGAGGCGGCCGAACTGCGCACGCATTTCATCCATGACCGAATAATAACGGTCGAGACTATCCGCAGCCCCCGTGAAGATCAGATCGCCGCTGCCCAAGCGAAAATGTTTGGCGGTCTTGATCGAACCGAGGATGTTGCAAATGCCGCTGATGCCGAACAAGGTGCTCAACTGCTCGACCAGCGCCGGCTCGACGCCGTAACGCCTGACCAACACCTCTTTCCCCGCGTCCTCGGTGATGAACTGCAACCCCTTCTTGCATTCCACGTCATCGATGCACATGATGGCATCGGTATTCCAAACGTTGTGGATCCATGTGACGTGCTTATCGCCGATGCCTTGAATATCATGCGATCCGTAGCCGTTGTTGTACAGCGTTGGGCACTGGATCGGCTCAAGGCCAACATTGCGCGCGTCAGGAAACACCTGCTTGATACGATCGCCAGCCGCATTGGTGCCGGCGCTGCCCATCGCCCAAACAAACGCGGCGACGCGGCCATTGCCGATGCCCCGCGCGCGCAGTTCCTCTGCCAGCTCAAGGATCGTGTTGCCGGTGACATAGTAGTGAAACCGATAATTGCCCATCTCGCTGAACTGGTTGAGGATGCGCACTTTCGGGTCGCTGCTGCGCAGGCGGTGCGTCTCATCATAAATCTCTTTGACGTTGCTCTCTGAGCCAAACGTCTTGATCACCTGAGCGCCGTAGCTGTGAATGCGTTCAAAGCGCTCGCGGCTCATCCCCTCAGGCAGCACGACCAAACTGTTACAGCCCATGCGCCCACCGACCCAGGCGCCGCCGATGCCGTAATTGCCGGTTGAGGGCCACACGAGCGTGTGCACACGCGGGTCTACCTCTCCGAAGAGTTCTTTCTCGAGCAGCACGGAATAGGCCGCGCCGACTTTATGGCTGCCAGAGGGGAACTCCTTTCCGTAGAGCACGACGATCTCGGCATCGATGCCAGTGAGGGCTTTAGGAAGCACGACATGATAAACTTCGTTGTTTGCGTCGCGCCACGTGATATTGAACAAGTTAATTGGATGGAGCGGATCTGCTTTCAACGCTGCCAGCGCCCTCTGGCGAATTGAGGGATCGATTTTTTGAGGATGCAGCATTTCTTCGAACAAAGGCCCGGTGATCACGCTGTGCTCCATTCTGGTCAAATTTCGGTATCAGTTTCGCTTGAGAAATCATCATCGATCTGGAGTTCATTCTCCAGCGCGCGCATCTCGTTGAGCAGTTCATCGCGCCGGCGCGCCATTTCTCGGTACCGGGCGACGGCACTGGCAGACATGCGCTCCGTTGTGCCGCCGCTCGCGATGAGAAACTGATCGATCTGCTCATCCAACTGCTCATAAGCCAATACCAAGTCGCGATAGCGTTGGATCGCGGCCATCGCGCCGTCCTCTCGTTCATCCATTCGCCAAGTCCTCGATCGGCGGTGTGTTCTCGCGTTCGTGGGCGGGCAGCGGCAGCGGCATATTGGCGTCGAACCCGCGTTTCGAAGCGATCACATAAAGCGGACGATTGCGCGTCTCATCATAAGTACGCGCGACATACTGCCCAAGCACGAACAAAAAGAACAATTGAAAGGAACTCATGAGCAGCAGCAGCACGATCGTCGTCGCCTGCCCGCCCAAAAACTCCTGGCCGAGCGTGAGGCGCAGCACAGCCACGACGGGGATCGCCAGCAGGGCCAGCGAGCCGAGCACTAAACTGACGTAGACCATGATTTGAAGCGGAAAGTACGAGAAGCTGGTGATCGCATCCAGCGCGAAGCGGATCATCTTACGCAGCGGGTATTTGGTCTCGCCGCTGTGGCGCGCCTCGCGCACATAGTAAACGCCGGTTTGCTTGAAGCCGACCCAGCTCGTCATGCCGCGGATGAAGCGGTTGTGCTCTCTCATCTGCTTGAGCACATTGACGACCGCGCGATCCATCAACCGGAAGTCGCCGGTATCGACCGGGATATCGACATCGGTGATCCGGTAAA
The DNA here is from genome assembly GCA_034434615.1 of Anaerolineae bacterium. Taxonomy (GTDB): domain Bacteria; phylum Chloroflexota; class Anaerolineae; order Aggregatilineales; family Phototrophicaceae; genus Flexifilum. Next base: position 23,385 of record DAOTYT010000171.1, read on the forward strand.
TGACGCGGTAGAACAGTTTAGCGGTCAGCAGCTTGAACCAACTTTCGCCCTTGCGCTGCTTGCGCACCGCATAGACGACGTGATAGCCGGCCTGCCAGCGTTCGATCATTTCCAGGATGAGTTCCGGCGGGTCTTGCAGGTCAGCATCGATCAAAATGACGGCATCACCCTGCGCGAAATCGATGCCGGCCGTCACTGCAGTTTGGTGGCCAAAGTTGCGCGAGAAGTGCAGCACTTTAACGCGCGCATCGCGTTCGGCCAGCGCGTCGATCAGCTCCGGCGAACGGTCGCGGCTGCCGTCATTGACCAGGATCAGTTCCCATGGCTCTCCGGTCGAATCCATCACGGCGGACAGCCGCTGGTAAAGCAGATCGATGTTCCCCTCTTCGTTGTAAATGGGCGCGATGACGGTATAACGCGGTCGGTCAGTCATGCTGCATCCTCACATCAGGCCTAAAGCGCGGCGCACAGCGGCAATTTCGGGCGCGACACGCAGACCACCGGCCACCGACTGTTGGGCGCGCCTGACGTCTTTCAGTCCATTTCCGGTGAGGAGCAGGCAAACCTGCTCATCAGGCTCGATCATACCTAATGATACCGCACGTTGTGCCCCGGCGTAAACTGCCGCCGCCGCTGGCTCGGCGAACACGCCCGTCAGCTGTGCCAGCGCGGGAATGGCCCGCAGAATGGCGTCATCAGAAACCGCCACAAAGGCTCCCTGTGTTGCGCGGACGGCGCGCAGCGCTTTGGCGCGGTCGCGCGGGAGGCCCGCTGAGATGCTGTCCGCGATCGTATGGGCTTCGACCGGCTGCATGGCGGCGGCGGGCAAATCCTGCTCCCATGCCCGCACCAGCGGCGAACTGCCTTCTGCTTGTACACCGATCAGGCGCGGAATCCGCTCTATCCAGCCCAGTTGATGCAGATCAACAAAGCCCTTATGCACCCCAGCGATGATGTTGCCATCCCCAACGCTGACGACGACGACATCAGGGGCCGACCAGCCCATCCTCTCAGCGATCTCAAACGCGACGGTTTTCTTGCCTTCCGTCGTGAACGGATTGATGCCGGTATTGCGACAGTACCATCCTTCTTCGACGCACAGATCGAAGCATAGGTCGAACGCGGTATCGTAAGTGGCCTCGACCAGCAGCACTTTTGCGCCATAGATCAACAGTTGGGCGATTTTGGCCTCTGGGGCGGTAGCGGGCACGAAAATGATGATCTCCAACCCCACCGAGGCGCCGATGCCGGCCAACGCCGCCGCCGCATTGCCCGTGCTGGCCGCCGAAATCACCTGGATGCCGCTCTCCAGGGCGCGCGCCACGATCAGTGCGCTGGCGCGATCTTTCAGCGAACCGGTCGGGTTGCGGCCATCGTCTTTGACCAGCGCTGCGCGCACCCCTAAATCGGCCGCCAGCCGCGGCGCATCGTAGAGCGGCGTCATGCCGACCGCGAGCGGTGGGACGACAGCTTCAGCCGACAGCGGCAGCAGCACGCGGTAGCGCCACATGCTCATCTCTGGAGACGCCGCAAGGCGGTCGCGATCGAGCGCAGCCCGCAGGCCTTCATAATCATAGAGCACATCGAGCGTGCCGACCGGCCCACAGCGTTCGCAGGTATAGCGCAACGGAACAGGCGGCGAATTTGTGCCGCACACGCTGCACCGGTACTCGAGGAATGATGTCATGAGATCGCAACCACCCGCTCACCGTAGGACAAGCTGTATCTAGCGCAGTCCTAAATCGATATATTAAAAAGATGATGTATCGTCAAGTATACCGCCGGCTGGCCACAATCGGGTACACTCGATCTTAAGGGTAAACGGGGAGGATGCCGCGTGTGGGCTAATCAGCGCGTTATGATCACTGGGGCGACCGGTTTTGTCGGCGGGGCGCTGGCGCGGCGGCTGCTCGACGAGGGTGCACAGGTGACAGCCTTCGTCCGTTCGCCGGCTAAAGCAGGCTGGCTGCGCGACCGGGGCGCAGCGATCGTCGAGGGGGACATTGCCGAGCCGGCCGCGGCCGCGCTCGCCGTCAAGGGCTGCCGGTTCGTCTTTCACATCGCAGCGGCAACCGGAGGCCCGCATCCAAAACAAGTGTGGACTAACGTCACCGGAACGCAGACGATTGCGCAGGCAGCAGCTGACGCTGGCTGCGAACGCCTTGTCCATATGAGCACGCTGTCGGTCTACGGCAACTGTTATCGCGGCGATGTGACGGAAGAGCGCCCACTCGCGCCGGGCGCGGCGTCCTACGGCCGGACCAAAGTGGCCGCTGAGCGCGCTCTGATCGAGATTGCGCAGCGAACTGGCCTCGCTTACAGCATCATTCGGCCGGGCATGATCTATGGACCAGGATCGTCGATGTGGACGGGCAAGTTGTTTCGGCTGGCGCGGCTGCGACCGACTCCATTCTTCGGAGATGGAAACATCGTCGTGCCTGCTGTTTTCATCGATGACGTGATCGACCTGACGCTGACGCTGGCGCTGCACCCCGCGGCCAGCGGCGAGGCGTTCAATGCTGCGACCGACCCAGCCCCGACGTGGCGTCAACTGCTCGGCGCCTATTCACGGCTGGCCGGCCACGATGACTGGCTGGCGCTGCCGGTCGAACTGGCCTATCTGCTGGCGGGGTTGGCGCTGCTCTTTTCACCACCTCGAAGCATCGGCCGCGACTTACCCGATATTGTTGATCTCGCACGCCGGCGCTCGATCTACAAGATCGACAAAGCGCGCCGCTTGCTCGGCTGGCAGCCCCAGGTTGAATTGGAAGAGGGCGTCGCGCGCTGCGCTCCATGGCTGCGCGAACGCGGGCTGCTGGCATGAGCGAGTGGCCGGCGCTGCTGCTGATCGCCGCCGGGGCAGTCTTGTTGGTCGGGTTAGGCTGGTGGCTGCTGATCGAGACGGAGGGTGTATACCTCGGCCGGCGCATGGTCATTTGGCTGTACGATCTCTATGCAGGACGCTACGATGACATTAAGGGCTTCCGCAGCGACTATGATCACCTGTTCCTGGCCCGACCGATCATGGAGCGCATCGCGCCGGTGCGGTCGCCCCTGGTGCTGGATGTGGCATCTGGCACCGGCCGCCTGCCACTGGCGCTGCTCAATCATGCGCACTTCCAGGGGCGGGTTATCGCCATCGACCTGAGCCGGGGCATGTTGGCCGAGGCGGCAGCCAAAATCGCGGACGACCGGGTCGCGCTGCTGTGGTGCCCGGCTGAAGCCCTGCCCTTCTGCGATGACGCGTTCGATGTCGTGACCTGCCTCGAGGCGCTGGAATTCATGACGCGGCCCAGCCGCGCGCTGGCTGAAATGGCGCGCGTGCTGCGTCCTGGCGGCCTCCTGCTCATGACCAATCGCATCGGCACCCGCTGGATGCCAGGCAAAACGATGCCCGGCGCGCTGCTGGCCGAAAAGCTGGGGGCTTTCGGCATCGAGGCGGTCGAGATCGATCCCTGGCAGGTCGATTATGATCGCGTATGGGGGCGCAAGGCCGGTTCCAGCAGCCCACGGCTGGCACGGCCGTTGAGCGAGATCCTGTGCTGCCCGCGCTGCAGCCGCAGCGATTTCCAACCGGAGATTGGATCGTGGTGCTGCGCCAACTGCGGCGCCGCGATCGCGGTCGGCAGCGAGGGCATTCTGGAACTGGCGCGGTGGTTTCAGTAGACCATGCGCAGGGCATCTTGCGCATCCGGCTGCGGCTCACTACAATGCGCGTATTTCGCGCAGCCACCCTCTGCACTATTATCTATCATGAGGAGACCCATCGTTGACCCCGCTTCCCAATGAGCTGGCACGCCTGATCGAGGTGGCCATTCACGCAGCCCAATCGGCTGGCGACCTACCCCCCTTTGAAGTTCCATCGGTCGATGTGCGCCCGTCAAAACGCGCCGATCAGGGTGACTACTACGCTGCTGTGATGGCGCTGGCCAAACCCGCCAAGATGAACCCGTTTCACATCGCGACGCAGATCGCCCACCATCTGCAGAAACCGGCCTTCATTGGGTCACTCGATGTTGTGCACCCGGGTTACCTGAATTTTCACCTCGATAAAGACTGGCTCAAACTTCAGGTTGAGACGATCCTCAGGGAAGGCGATGCGTTTGGCGCGCTCACCATCGGCGCAGGCAAACGAGCACAGGTCGAGTTTGTCAGCGCGAACCCGACGGCGCCGCTGCACATCGGCCGCAGCCGCGGCGCGATCGTCGGCGATACGATGGCGCGGCTCCTCGAAGCTGCTGGCTACGCGGTTGAGCGCGAGTATTATTTCAATAACGCCGGCGCGCAGATGCGCAATTTGGGCAACAGCCTGCGCATCCGCTATCTCGAGGCGCTGGGCCGGCCGGTGACGCTGACCGACGCGGAGCGCGAAACCTTCTATCAAGGCGAATATCTGGCCGAATTTGCGCGCCAGCTCGCCGCTGAGCAAGGCGACGCATGGGCCGATGCCGACTGGCAGCCGTTCAAAGCCTACGCCGAGCAGAAGATGTTCGAGATGATCCGGGCGACGCTCGCGCGGATCGATATTCATCACGACGTTTATTTCAACGAGAACAGCCTGTATGACAGCGGCGCGATCTGGGAGGTGCTGAAGGCGCTGGAAGAGCGCGGCTACATCTACCGCGCAGCCCGCCCGGAGACCGAAGAGGTGGACGAAACGGCCGATGACAATGGCAAAGGCGAGGCGGTCTGGTTTCGCAGCTCGCGCTTCGGCGACAGCAAAGATCGCGTCATGGTCAAAAGCAGCGGCGAGCCAACCTACACCCTGCCAGACATCGCTTATCACGTCAACAAACTCGAGCGCGGCTTCGATTTATGCGTCAACGTGTTGGGCGCCGATCACTACACCCAACACCAGGTCGTCAAACACGGCATCAAGGCGCTGGGTTTAGATGCCGACAAGATCCGCGTGATTATCGTCCAGCTCGTCGCGCTCATGCGCGGCGGCGAGGTGGTGCGCATGAGTTCGCGGCGCGGCGATTTTGAAACGCTCGACGACCTGATCGACCAGACCAGCCCGGACGCGGTACGCTATGTGCTGCTGGCGCGCAGCAGCGATACACATCTTAATTTTGATCTCGACTTGGCTGTGAAGCAGTCGAACGAGAACCCAGTCTACTACATTCAATATGCGCATGTGCGCTGCGCTGGCATCTTCCGCGAGGCAGCGGCGCGCGGCGTGAGCGACGAGGATGCAGACCTGCGCCTGCTCGGCGATGACGAGCTGCGCTTCCTGCG
>DAOTYT010000172.1:0-7409 GCA_034434615.1 Anaerolineae bacterium
TTCATAGGGAACTGCTCTCTCTCAATCTGCTGCTGCTGCGATGACGATCAGGCGAGGGGAACCGTCTTCAAACGGCGTGCGGTCAAAATCGCCGTAGACCGCGGTGATACGGAGGCCGCACAGTTCGAGCAGCAGGCGCAGTTCGCTGTAGAAATAATAATGAATGACGACTGGCGCCACAGTCCGCTCGACCATGCCATCCGCGCCAATCGCATCGTAGATCCATGTCACAAACATTTTCTGCGCCGCCCGATCGAGCCGGCTGACCGACTGCTGCATCACTTGTCGCCCGGTCTCCTGATCGAGAAATGTCCGCTCCAGGATCAGCGCTTCGGTGTCCTGCGCGGCGAAGGCCTCGCCAGCGTTCGGCAGATCAATGACGAGCAGGCCGCCCGGTGCGAGGGCGGCGCGCGCCCTGCGCAGCAGCGCCCGCTGATCGTCGAGCGTCAGAAAGTGCATCAAGGTGTTGTACGGAATGAGCACAAGGCCGCAGCCCGCCGGCAGCTCGAGCGTGAGCGCATCGCCTGCATGAAACGTGACGCGCTCCGCCAAGTCGGGCCGCGCTGCCAGTTTGCGCTGTGCGCGCTCGAGCATGGCCGGCTCGATCTCAACGCCATGCACAGCCAGCCCGGCTGCGGCCAGCTCAAGGGCGAGCCGGCCAGTGCCACTGCCGAGGATCAGCGCGGGGCGCTCGCGGCCGGCCGCGGCCGCCAGCTCCAGATACAGCGGCAGGTCTTCATCTTTATCATGATGTTCCGAATCGTAGTAGCGGGCGATCGTCGCGTAAAAAGCGCGGCTCATGGTTGGCGCTGGCCTTTGATGAACGTTTCCAGCGATTGTACATGGGTATCGCCCACCCACAATGGCGGAAACAGCGCCCGTTCAGCTTCGATCGCCGCTTCGAACGGCAGCAGCAGCCCGGCGCGCAGCGCTGCTTTGACAGCACGGACGACCGCCGGGTCGAGCGCTGCGATCGTTTCGACCAGCGCCAGCGCGCCGGCCAGCGCCTCGCCCGCCGGGACGACGCGGTTGGCCAGCCCGGCAGCCAGCGCCTCAGGCGCGGTGAAAACGCGGGCGCTCAGCAGCGCATCAAGCGCGCGCGGGTAACCCAGCAGGCGCAGCAGCCGCTGGCCGCCCCCCCAGCCGGTGATCAAGCCGCGCCGGGTTTGCAGCAGGCCGAGGCGCGCCGTCTCGTCGAGCACGCGCAGGTCGCAGGCGAGCGCGATCTCGCTGCCGCCGCCTAAGGCATGGCCGTTGATGGCGGCGATGACCGGCACTGGCAGCCGCTCCAGCGCCAGCAGCGCATCGCCCATCAGCCGGATCATGGCGGCGGCCTCGTCGGCCGCTCGTTGGGTGGCGAGGTCGGCGAGATCGCCCCCGCTGCAAAAAGCTTTCGTCCCCGCGCCGGTGAGGATGACCGCGCGCATCGGGCTGGCCGGATCGCGCAGCTCAGCGGCCAGCTCTGCCACGACATGGGCAAAAGCGCGCATCGCGGCGCGGTCCAAGGCGTTGTGCACCGCCGGCCGGTTGAACGTCACGATCGCGGCGCCATCTGGCCGCTGTTCAAGCAAGATCGAGTCTGCCATATCCCTTTGCTGTCCTCGCGTTTAAGCATTGCGCGGCGCCAATGGTTGCCAAACCAGCGCCGTTCTGCTACAATGCCGCCCGTCCGGGGGGCGAGATAGACCAAAGACGGCGCGTGACCATCGGGGAAGCTGCCGTATGCGATCGTGAAGGGTAGCTATAGAGAGAAGGTATGCGACGCCTGACAATTCCTCATTCCTCCGTGATAATATGGTATTTTTAGTTTGTAGCTATAGAGAGAAGGTATGCGACGCCTGACAATTCCCCTACTTGCAACGCTCATTGTAGCGTTTGGACTGTTTTCCGCAACCATCCACGCTGGGCCCGCTCTGCAAGGCGGCGGCCTCGACACCACCATCACCACCAATGCGAATTTGAGGAGCGGCCCGGGCACCGAGTGGCGCGTCATTACGGTAGCGCCGGCTGGCACGCCGATCCGGCTTGACGGGCGCGCTCCGGCTGGTGGCTGGGCGCGCGGCATCATCCCCAGCGGCGAGATCGGCTGGGTGACGTATGGCGCGCTGGCCGCGCCGGCCGGGGCGCTCGATGCGCTGCCCAGCATCTGGGTCGAAGCGCCGTTCACGCTGCCAGCGCCCGCGGGGGGCGTTCAGCCTGCGCCTGCGGAGGCTGTTCCGCCGGCAGCGCCTGACGCGCCGGCCGAAGCGCCGCCGGCTGTTCCCGTGCCGCGCCCGCCTTCCGGCAGCGCGCTGCGCGGCTTCTCTTACGGCGGGCATGTCGCCGATTTCAGCCCCTACGCGGCCGAGCAAATGCGCCGCGCTGGCATGACGTGGGTTAAACGCCAATGGCGTTTCCTGCCGGGCCAAGATCCGGCCCAGCTCGCCGGCTGGATCAACGATGCCCATGCGCGCGGTTTTCGCATCATGCTTGGCATCGTGGGCGAGCCAACCCAGGTTTACAATGAAGGCTACTTCGATGCCTATGCCGCCTTCGTCGGCGGGGTAGCAGCGCTCGGCGCCGATGCAATCGAAGTGTGGAACGAGATGAACATCGATCGCGAGTGGCCGAGCGGCCGCATCAGCCCGCGCGATTACACCGAGCTGCTGCGCCGCTCTTACAACGCGATCAAAGCTGCGAACCCGAACACAGTCGTCATCAGCGGGGCGCCAGCGCCGACCGGCTTCTTCGGGGGCTGCTTCGGCCATGGCTGCGATGATAACTTTTACGTGCAGGGTATGGCCGCTGCCGGGGCTGCCAACTACATGGACTGCATCGGCATCCATTACAACGAGGGCATCTTGCCGCCGACGGCCACCAGCGGCGACCCGCGCGGCAACAGCACCCACTATACGCGCTACTTCCGCTCGATGATCAATGTGTATCACAATGCCTTTGGCGGCGCGCGACCGCTCTGCTTCACCGAGTTGGGCTATTTGTCGCCGGAGGGCTATGGCCCGCTGCCGCCGGCGTTCTTGTGGGCATCCAACGTCACCGCCCAGCAGCAGGCCCAGTGGGTCGCCCAGGCGATCGCGCTGGCGCAGCAGGGCGGCCGGGTGCGCATCGCCATCATCTGGAATATCGATTTCACAAATTATGGCGATGACCCACAGGCAGGGTATGCCATCATTCGACCTGGAGGCGCTTGCCCGGCTTGCGATTTGCTGGCAGCGCGCTAATTGAGTTTTAAATGATGAAAACGGGCCTGCCGCGCTCGCAGGTTCGCTGTAGTGCCTGCCCTCGGGGTGTGGCCAGCGGCGGAGGGTGCGGAGGCCGTTTTCCAATTTGTAAAGTGAAGGGTGCAAGGACACGGCATGACCGATAACATTCGTCAGGATGACTCCCAGCGTATTGACGCAGCCTCGCCCGAGCGAGACGCCTATGAGGACTATTCCCCGCCAATGCGCGCCCAGCGCAGGGGAGGCGGCTGCGGCTGTTGGGTGGTCGGCCTGCTCACGCTGATCGTCGCGGGTGTGCTGGTGGCCGTTGCGCTGCTGCTGCCCCCGTTCAGCGTTGTTGATCGGCTGCTCGGCCCACAGTACGTGCAGCTCTCTGCCGACGACAACGCGACAGCCGACGACGGGCTGACGATCGCCGTGTACGGCCCCGACTTCGGGACGAATTTTGCCGTCGCTATCGAGTCGATGCCGATGAACGCCTTCCTCAGCGGGACGGGCGTGCCGGCGTCGCTGGCGCAGACGCCGCCCAACCGCGTCCTGCAAAGCCCGGTTTATACCGTGATGACGCGCGGCGGCGCGCCGGCCGAGATCGCCATCGCCGTCGATGTGCCGGCGGCCCTCGATCCCGATCTGCTCGATCTGTTCGGCTGGGACGAACAGATCGGCTGGCGCTTCCTGCCAGCGCGCTACAGCGGCGGCCAGCTCATCGCCGAGGTCGAGGCGCTGCCGCAGCGCGTCGCGCTCTTTCAGGCGGCCCCGCCCGATCAGCCGCGCGTGCTGGTTGCCGTTGACGTGACGCAAATGCTGACGGAGCCGGTCGCGCAAACGGCCACCATCGTGGCGCCGGCCGGCTTACAGCCGACGCTCACCGGCAGCCTGACGGGCAGCCTTGCCCCGGGCTTTGATCTCCGCTCCAGTTATCTGGTCGTCCCGTCGATCCGCAATTACAGCGACCCACGGGCGACCGATCCGGAGACGATCGAGGCCTTGCTGTCGAACCGCGCGCTACGCACCGAACATGCTGCGCAGGTGGCGGCTTTCGCCTCGGCCGGTTATGACGGCGTATTGATCGATTACCGCGATCTACCTGCGGCGCTGCGCGACGATTTCACCGCGTTCATGCGCGAAGTGCGCCGCCATCTGGCCGGGACCAACCTGCTGCTCGGCGTGGTCGTCCCAGCGCCGCAGGCGCCCACCGATCCGACGGCCGCCCAGTGGGACACCGGAGCCTATGACTGGCGCGCGCTTGGCCAGATCGTCGATTTGATGCAGGTTAACCTGCCCGGCGACCCACGCGCTTTTGCGCCCGGCGCCGACCGACCGGTCGAGGCGCTGCTGCGCTGGGCCGTCGGTGAGGTGAGCCGCGACAAGCTCCTGCTCGGCCTTTCGGCGCTGTCGGTGCGCGAGGTGGGCGGCGTCCAAACGCCGATCGGCTACGCGCAGGCGCTGTCGGCGCTGGGTGATGTGCGCATCGATGCCGACATGACCGAGGCCGGGACGATCTTCCCCGGCACGGCCTTTGAGGCGCGCCTCGATGGGTTCGCAGCCGAGGTTGGCCGCGACCCGACTACCGGCCAGCCTTATATTGATTATTTGACCGAACAGGGCGACCCGGCGGCGCGCATGTGGTTAGGGCTGCCCGATGCCGTGCGTTATCGTATGGACAGCGGGCTGCCCTTCGCCGTGGGCGGCGTGGCCTTTGAGGATCTGCTCGTGCCGGGCATCGCCGATGGCGTTCTGGAGGTCATCCTCAGCTATAAGATCGGGCTGCCAGCGGCGTTGGAGCCGCGCGAGCTCGCCCTGCGCTGGACGATCGAGGGCGCGGACGGCGTGATCGACGAAGTGATCACCGGCTTGAACGAAGGCTTGATCGCCACCATCGAGGCGCCAGATGGCAATTACGCCATCAACGTGGCCGTGATCGAGCGTGACACCGGCGACGGAAGGATGACAGCGCTGCGCGGCGGCGCCGCTGTGGCGATGTTCGCGCCCACACGCACCCCCACCCCTCAGCCGACGCCGACGCCGACGCCGCTCCCAGAACCGACGTCGACGCCTAACCTTGAAGCAGCCGCCGCGGCGCAGCAGGCAGCGGCCGCGCCCCCGCCGCCACCGGCCGCTGCCGTGCGGCCTGGCGCTGGCAGCATCGTCGTTGGCAATTTTGAATACGGCGGCCATGTCACTGGCACGGGCACTGGGGCCGCCGAGCAAATGCGCCGCGCTGGCATGAACTGGATGAAAATTCAGCTTCCCTACGGCCGCGGGGCCAGCCCCAGCATCGCCGCCGGCCCAATTGCCGAGGCGCACAGCCGCGGCTTCCGCATTCTGCTTGGCATCGTCGGCAACCCGGCCGAGCTGGCTGAAGGCGGCCAGGCTTATCTGCAAGAATTTGCATCCTTCCTGGGTGGGGTGGCTGCGCTTGGCCCCGATGCGATCGAGGTGTGGAACGAGCCGAACCTTGACCGCGAATGGCCGCAGGGGCAGATCAGCGGCACCTACTACGCCGATATGCTGCGCCTCGCCTATCAGGCGATCAAAGGCGCGAACAGCAGCGTGATGGTCATCAGCGGCGCGCCAGCGCCGACCGGCGCCGAGGCTGCTTTCCCCGGCCGCGTCATGAATGATGATCGCTGGCTGGCGGAATTGGTCGCCGCGGGCGGCCTGAATTACATGGACTGCGTAGGCGCGCATTATAATGAGGGCATCGTCAGCCCCAGCCAGGTGAGCGGTGACCCGCGCGATAACTATTACACGCGCTACTTCAATACGCTGCTGAATACCTACTGGAACATCGTGGGCGGGCAGCGGCCGATCTGCTTTACCGAGCTGGGCTACCTCTCGCCAGAGGGCTACCCGCCGCTGCCGCCGTTCTTCTCGTGGGCGCAAAATGTGACGGTCGCGCAGCAGGCGGCCTGGCTGGCCGAGGCGGCAGCGCTCGCTTCGCAAAGCGGCCGCGTGCGCCTGATGATCGTCTGGAATGTCGATTTCACCCATTATGGGGCCGACCCCATGGCTGGTTATGCGATGATCCGCCCTGGCGGCGGCTGCCCAGCCTGCGATGCGCTCGCTGGGGCGCGCTAGCTGGCGCATAGGAGGAACGTATGGCGAACACGCCCAAAAACCGCTTTCGCAGACAGGTACGCGGCTTTGTCCTCATCTGGGCGGGCATCACCTTCATCATGGCTTCAGCCACGTTCATCGCCATTTACCTGAGCTATGGCTCGCTGGTAGGAGAAGCCGGCACGACCGGGCTGCGCAATGTCGCCATCCCCACCGGTACGCAGCAGACGGCCACGCCATTGCCGACGGCCACGGCGACGCCGGACGAAGCGCCCGCCGCTGCGGTGGAACCGGCCGAGACCCCGACGCCGGAACCGGAAACGCAGGCCGAAGCGCAGGCGCCGCCCATGACGCCGACCCCGCGTCCGATCGATGTCGACCGCTTCGAATTGGGCGTGCAGGTGCAGGTCAGTTATGACCGGATGGACGAGTGGATGAATGTGGCCGCCAACCAGCTCGGCGTTAACTGGGTGAAGATGCAGGTGCGCTGGGAAAATATGGAGCCGGAGCCAGGTAACTACGACTGGTTCTACACCGATACCTTTTTGCCCGCCGCCCGTGACCAGAATCTGCACGTACTGGTCTCGGTCGTCACTGCGCCAGACTGGGCGCGCGAGCCGGGCGTTGACTTGACGCGGCACGGCCCGCCGGCCGATTATCAGCGCTACGTCGACTTCGTCGGCGCGCTGCTGCGTCGCTATCCGGATATGATTCACGCAGTAGAGGTATGGAATGAACAAAACCTCGACCGCGAGTGGACCTCGGTGCGCGGGCTGAACGCGGCCGATTACGTTGAGCTGCTGCGCCGCACCTATGCAGCCATCCGCGCCATCGATGATGGCATCATTGTCGTCAGCGGCGCGCTCTCGCCCACGGGCCTGAGCGATGGCGTGCGTGCGTGGGACGATTTTGTCTACATGGATCAGATGATCGAAGCCGGCATGCTCAACTATACAGACTGTATCGGCGTGCATCATAACGGCATTAACGTCAGCCCCAACTATCGCTGGGACAACATCCCCAACAACCCGAATGCCCAGTTCCGCGGGCCGTTCGATAACCCGCATCACAGTTGGAGTTTCCGCAGCACGCTGGAAACCTACGCCGAGAAGGTGGCGCTGGCCGGCGGCA
>DAOTYT010000173.1:0-4898 GCA_034434615.1 Anaerolineae bacterium
ATGCCGCGCAAGGTAAAAGAAGATCGTCTCCGTCGAGATAATCGTTCCGCCGCGCACCTCGTCGAGGGCGACATCGCCATACACTAAGGGGAGCAGGCCGTTGTCGAGCGCGGCTCGGATCGGTTCCACAGCCATCACGATCAATTCGCCATCGCGGCAGCGCGCCGAAGCCGACGGCTGGAAGCGCAAGATGGGCAGCCCCTGCGCCCGCAGTGTTTTAGCCATTAACTCGTTGAGCTCGGCCGCTGCTGCTGCTACCTCAGCGAAACCATGCCACTGCTCGCGCGAGCGGACGCCATGAATAGTACCGTATTTCTTCGCGGCGACATGCCCAAAAGAACCGCTGCCGTGGCCGATGAGCAGCTTCAGATTCGGATGCTCGGCTAATGCACTGCTCAGCTCTTGTGCGGCCCGTGCGGCTGCATCGGCGCGAAACGTATTCGGAGTTCGCTTCTCTGTGATCAGCGACCCGCCAAGCTTAACGAAAGTCACCATCGGAAGCGCCTCCCAACCGCACTGCGAGCACGCGCGCTGCGCCCGCCGCGAGCAGTGCAGAGCGGACTGGCTCGACGGCCTCATGTTCAACCAGAGCGATCATGTTGCCACCACGACCACCGCCAGAGAGCTTGGCGCCCAGCGCGCCGGCAGATCGCGCTGCCTCAATCAGCCGGTCAAGCTCGGGGCAAGAAACTTGCAGTTCGCGTAACAGCATGTGATTGGCATCCATCAGTTCGCCTAGCTGAGCCAAATCGCCAGTGGCGAGTGCGGCTCGCCCTCGTTCGACCAAAGCGCCGATCGCGCAGAAAATCTCGCCGATACGTTTCGGATCTTTCATATAGAGCGCGCGCACATCATCGATCGCGACGCGCGTCGATGCCCGGAGGCCCGTATCACCGATCAGCAGCGTCATAGCGCGATGCAAGGCGAAGCGCTGCGGAGGAACGCCGCGCACGAAATAGACAGGGTGCTCGAAAACGATCACCGTATTATCGATGCCGCTTGGCGTGCCGTGGTAGACTTTTTCGACTTCGTAAATAATGGCATTAAGCGCCTCATTATCAATTGTGCGATTGACAGCGGCACATAAAACACGCGCGAGCGCTGTAGAAACCGCAGCGCCGCTGCCCAGCCCGCTGGCGACAGGGATGTCAGATTGCAGCGCAATCGTAATATTAGGTGGTGTCACCACGCCGAGATGCTTCAGAACAAGGCGCGCCGTCAAAGCGAGCGCGTTATCGACCATCTCAGCATCAATCTCTAGTGGTAGCACTTCGTCGGTTCCGCTGCCCATAATCCGAAGGCCAGAGATGTTTGTCGGGTTCGCTGCTGCGGTCGCCCGCGCACGCAGCGATGTGAGCGGCACGGCCAGTGCAGGTTGGCCGTAAACAACGGCGTGTTCGCCGAGCAAGATCGATTTAGCCGGGGCGCTTGCCGTGATCATGCCTGAAGATTGGGAAGATAAATGATGGCTACAAACGTGAGACCCCATAAGAGGATCGCCAATTGCAAGGGGCGATCGCGCAGCAGAACTTCGTCTGGGGCGCTGCCCTCACCTTTGACATGCATTAAGTAGAGATAGCGAAAAACCCCGTAAAGCACAAACGGCACAGTGAGCAGCGATAGGTTAGTGCCCGCCAGTAAAACAGAGGGTTCTTCGATGGCATATAACATGTAGGCAATGATCGTGCCCGTCATGACGATACGGAGCATCTCGTCGAGCAGGGGCAAGTTATATTGTTTGAATGTGACGCGAATCGTGCCGGCTTCCTCAGCAAGCTGAAGCAGTTCCTGCCGGCGTTTAGCAACGGCCAAAAATAAAGCAAGCAGCGCCGTGCAGGCGTACAACCACGGTGAAAAGCGCGCCACATGAACGACCACCACGCCAGCGGCCACCCGCAGCACGAACCCAGCTGTGACCGCCATCACGTCGACGAGCACAATGTGTTTGAGGCGAAAACTGTAAAGAAGCTGCAGAATGAGATAGCCGACTAGGATGATGGCAAACCCCCGGCTGTAAGTGAGGGCAGTGCCGATCACCACGACGGGCAGCACAAACGCCGCTGCTATCGCAAGTGGGACGGGAAGCTGGCCTGACGGCAGCGCGCGACTGCGTTTGACAGGATGCTGCCGGTCGCTTTCTATATCAACCAGATCATTAACGATGTAAATTGAGCTTGAAATTAGGCATAATAAGATAAAACTTATCGTAACCCGGACGAAAGAATCGAGGACAAAAAGCTGTCCATCAAAGACGATGCCGGCATAGATAATGCCGTTCTTGGTCCATTGTTTCGGACGCATCGTCCGAACAAGCCCAATCAACGATTGCAAGCTGTTCTCCAGTTAGGGTGCCGTGATGACAGCTTCACTATCCGCATTATATAATTCGCCGCTTGGCCATGACAATCCCGAAGAGTGCCACGATGTCTCATGGGCTGCATAGTGCGCTCGCCCGCGCAAACGCCAACATTGCTTTTATCAAGTATTGGGGCAATCGCGACGATGAACTGCGTTTGCCCGCCAATTCATCCCTTAGCATGACGTTGGAGGGTTTGTTCGCCCAGACTGCGGTGACGTGGCAGTCAACGGCAGACGATACGTTCGTCCTCAATGGCCAGCAGCAAACAGGCGAACCACTGCGGCGTGTGAGTGCGCATCTCGATGTTTTGCGACGTCGGCTCTCGCTTGATGCGCGTGCCCATGTCGAGTCGCATAACAATTTCCCGACGGGCGCCGGCATTGCTTCCTCTGCTGCTGCGTTTGCAGCGCTAACAGTCGCAGGGGTGGCAGCCGCTGGCGCCGCGCTCGATGAGCGCGAATTGACAATGCTGGCGCGCCTCGGCTCCGGCTCTGCTTCGCGATCGATTCCGGCAGGCTTCGTCGAGTGGCATGCCGGCACGAGCCACGAGGAGTCTTATGCGGAAAGCATCTTCCCGCCCGATTATTGGGATTTGGTTGACGTCATCGCTGTGGTGAGCCGCGAGCACAAACCCGTTGGATCGACCGCCGGTCACCGATCTGCGGTCACCAGCGATCTGCAGGCTGCAAGGGTAGCGGGGGCCGACCGGCGGTTAAACCTTTGTAAAGAAGCGATTGCCGCTCGAGACTTCCCACGCTTCGCGCAAATCGTCGAACTCGATAGCAATTTGATGCACGCTGTCATGATGACCAGCGACCCGCCGCTGTTTTACTGGCAGCCAGCATCGTTAACGATCATGAATTTGGTGCGCCAGTGGCGCGCAGAAGGCCTGCGTGTTTGCTACACGCTTGATGCCGGGCCGAACGTCCACTGCATCTGCCTTGCTGAGGATGCATCCGTGATCGCTGAGCGTTTGCGCGCAATCCCTCAGGTGATCGAAATTTTCTCCGCTCGGCCGGGCAATAAAGCGCACGTGGTGAGCATTCCGTGAACAAAGGCGCATTCGTTCGCCATTAAGCGTATAATTATGAGTTAGACATGATCGCTCGTTTGCTTCATCCACGGCAGTAGTTTGGTAAAGGTTTGCCCCGCATGTTTGATTTTCTGTTAGGAAACGATGCTCTGTCTGCGATCATCGCCTTCATCTTGGTGCTGATACCGGCGGTGCTCGTCCACGAACTGGGCCATTTCCTGGCCGCCAAGGGCGTTGGTATCACGATCTTGGAGTTCGGCATCGGCTTTCCTCCGCGCGCCATGAAACTCTTTCGCTACAAAGGCACAGATTATACGCTTAACTGGCTGCCGCTGGGCGGGTTCGTACGGCCATTAGGTGAAGACATCGTGCGCCAAACCGGCAGCGAAAATACAACGACCGATCGCGACGAAGCGATTGCTCGCGGCATCACCAACCCCAAAACCGTGAATGAGGTTTCGCCCATCGCGCGCATGATTTTCTTGTCGATGGGCGCAGTCGCTAACTTCGTGATGGCATTTTTGTTGTTCATGCTCATCGCGCTGATCGGTCTCCCGCAGATCACTGGGGGGCGGGCCAGTATCGTCCACGTTGAGACGAACTCGGTTCTGGCGGCTGCCGGTTTACAATCGGGCGATATGATCGAAGCGATCAACGGTGAGCCGCTACCGACAGCAGCTGCTTTTATTGAAGCGCTGCAGATCGCGCAGCAGCCAGTTGAACTGACCGTCCGTCGTTTCCCTAGTCAAGAGATCCTCACGCTCGCGGTGCCTGCGCCTGTGAACGCCGCGCCTAGCGATACCGCGGTGGTCCCTCATCCCTTAATTCGTGGTATAGCTCCAGACAGCCCGGCTGAAGCGGCTGGCTTAAGGCAGGGCGATATGGTCATCGCTTTCAACGGCGAGCCAATCGACAGTTACGAAACGCTTCAGGCAGCCACACAGGCGCATCTAGAGCAGCCCGTCACCCTGACGATCTGGCGCGAAGGCAGCATCGTCGAGGTGATCTTGGTTCCACGAGCGAACCCGCCGCAGGGGCAGGGAGCAATGGGAATCTCAATCGGAAATGCTGCACTGGCTCCAGCGCTTGGGCTGGCATTTGCCGAAGGTATTCCTCAGCAAACACTGGTGCCGCAGTCGATTCCGGTCGCTGCCCGGTATGCCGTGGAGCGCATCGTCGATGTGTTCAGGACGATTTTTAGCATTCCAGGCGAGATCATTCGCGGAACAGCTGCGCCCGAGTCGTTGCGCCTGACTGGGCCACTCGGGATTAGTCAAGCGGGTGGCGTCTTTTTGCAAGAGAGCATTCAGCAAGAGCGGCCTTCGATCATGCTCGAGTTCATGGCTTTGATCAGCCTCGCCCTTGGTTTCACGAACCTGCTGCCCATACCAGCGCTCGATGGAGGGCGAATCGTCTTCGTTCTGATTGAATTGGTGCGCGGCCGTCCCATCGCGCCCGAGCGAGAGGGGATGGTGCATTTGGTTGGTCTGGCGCTGCTGCTATCGC
>DAOTYT010000174.1:0-11999 GCA_034434615.1 Anaerolineae bacterium
GGCGCGCACGGTTTCTGCGTCTTCTGGCGACAACAGGTCGATTTGATTCAAAATGAGGATGACGCGTTTATCGTACTCCTTGAGGGTGCGCAGATAGTCAATATTGCGCGCGCTCATGGCCTGCGTCGCCAGCATGACGAGCAGCACTGCATCGCTGCGGTGCAAAAAGCGGCGGGTTTGTTCTTCGTGAGTCGTCAGCACCGATTCCAGCCCCGGCGTATCGACGAAACTGATCTTCCGCAGCAGGGGCGATGGGTAGAACACGGTATCCACTTCGCCCGTGCGCGCGCGGCTAAATTCCTCGCCATAGCGCAGCACGCTGATCCGGTCGGTCGTTGGCACCGGGCCAACCGGCAGCAGGTCGGGAGCGCCGATCAGCGCATTGATCAGGCTCGATTTCCCGGAACTGAAGGGACCGATGAACACCATCAAGAACGGATTATCGGCGTGAAAGAGCGCATCGCGAACTTGAGCGACCCGTTCGTCGCTCATGCCTTCGATGCGCGGCAGCAGCTCGAGAAGCTGGGTGATCAGCTCATATTCGCGGCGGCGAATTGCCTCGTATTGAACGGCTAATTTTGCATCTTTGTTCAGCATCGTGTCGATGACCAAGACCCTATCCTCGATGGGCATACGCCAACTGTGGTGTTATACTCGTGCCTCTATATCTTAATAGAAATGATAACATACGAAGGCCTTTATGACAGCGGATAGTTTGCCCGAGGATTCAAGGTTGACGCATGTGCATTGGGATCAGCACGTGCCCTATAACAGCACCTT
Source organism: Anaerolineae bacterium (assembly GCA_034434615.1). Classification (GTDB taxonomy): domain Bacteria; phylum Chloroflexota; class Anaerolineae; order Aggregatilineales; family Phototrophicaceae; genus Flexifilum. The sequence continues at coordinate 781 of DAOTYT010000174.1, forward strand.
TCGCAGCGTTGATGGCAGGCTTTTCTGCGATGAAGTGCCGCTCGATGCGATCGCGCGCTCGGTTGGCACTCCGGTTTATATCTACAGCCAGAAACGGCTGCTTCATAACTACAGGCGCATTCAAGAAGCGTTTGCGCCCTTGAATGCTCGCGTCCATTACAGTGCAAAGGCGAATGCCAATCTTGATGTGCTGCGAACGTTGATCGCCGCTGGCGCTGGCATTGATGCGGTCAGCGGCGGTGAGATCGACCGGGCGCTGCGCGCAGGCGCTGACCCCAAATCGATCGTTTTTGCGGGGGTGGGCAAGACGGAGATGGAACTGCACTTCGCGCTGGAATGCGGCGTGGGCTGGATCAACGTTGAAAACGAGGCGGAAGCGCAGTGCATCGATGCCATGGCCTGTGAGATGGGGACGACGGCCCGCGTTGCGCTTCGACTGAACCCTGATGTTTCCGCTGCAACACACCCATCGATCGCAACCGGGCATGGCAGCTCTAAGTTCGGCTTGAGCACAGAAGCCGCCATCGCCCTCCTTCAGCGACGGTCGGGGCTGGCCCATCTTGATATCGCTGGCATTCATGTCCATATCGGCAGCCAGCTTCATGATGTTGAGGCGACAGCGCGAGCGGTGAAGGCCGCGCGCAGCTTGGCTGATGCCTTTCCTTTCATCCATACGCTCGATATCGGGGGCGGGATACCTGTCGATTATGGCGGCGAACCTGACTTGCCGATCCCGGCGCAGTTTGCTGCCGCGCTGCGCCCCCTGCTTGAAGGATATACCGTGATCGTCGAGCCGGGCAGGGCGATCGCTGCTGATGCAGGCGTTTTGCTGGCGCGCGTGCTCTACGTGAAAGAAAGCGGCGCAAAGCGCTACCTCATCGTCGATGCGGGGATGACAGAGCTGATGAGGCCGATGCTTTACGGCGCTCGGCATGCAATCGTTCCAATCGCGCCAGCTGAGGCGCCCGGATTTAACTCGGTGATCGTCGCCGGACCAGTGTGCGAGATGACCGATATGCTCTCCGGAGAAATTTTGCTGCCTTCCGTCCGGCCGGGTGATGTACTGGCGGTCTTAACGTGCGGCGCCTATGGCATGGTGATGGCCAACAACTACAATGCGCGCCCACGACCGCCGGAGATCATCGTGCTCGAAAATGGAACCGAATGGAGAGTTAGCCGCCGTCGTGAAACGTGGGACGACCTCGTTCGCCTCGAGCTGGAGTGAAAACAAAAAGCCCCATTTGAGGGGCTTTTAATCATCATGGCGACGATTGGATTTGAACCAATGACCCTGCGGTTATGAATCGCATGCTCTAACCACTGAGCTACGTCGCCTGATCAAAAGTAGCGGGGGTAGGATTCGAACCTACGGCCTCCGGGTTATGAGCCCGACGAGCTACCACTGCTCTACCCCGCATCGTATAACTGCATGTTAGCATGCCGGTTAACCAGTGTCAACGGTCAATCCGCCGAAACTGGCGGGCATCTTTATTTCCAGCTAACGGGCCAGCAAATCGAACTCCGGCTCTCGGTCGGCCATCACGCGCCTCAGCTCCAGCACCTGGTCGCGCAGCAAAGCGGCTTTTTCGAATTCAAGGGCTTTTGCCGCCAGCTTCATTTCAGACTCAAGCTCCTTGATCATGCGGTGCAGCTCATCTTTAGGCAGCATCGCGATGGTGACATCCCCTTCGGCCGCCTGTTTCTGTTCTTCGGTGACGAGGCCCTTGACGCGGTCAGTCAGATCGCGCACCTGTTTGACGATTGAAGTTGGCGTGATGCCATGCGCCTCATTGTAGGCTCGTTGAACCGCACGCCGGCGCTCGGTCTCAGCGATGGCGCGTTCCATCGATGGGGTGATCGTATCCGCATACAGGATGACCTGCCCCTCAACGTGGCGCGCAGCGCGGCCGATCGTCTGAATCAGCGCGCTTTCGGAGCGCAAAAAGCCTTCTTTATCGGCATCAAGAATCGCGACGAGCGAAACTTCTGGCAGGTCAATCCCTTCGCGCAGCAGGTTAATGCCGACAACGGCGTCGTAGACACCTAGACGCAGGTCGCGCAGGATCTCAACCCGTTCCAGCGTGTCGATCTCGGCATGTAGGTAATGTGCGCGAATGCCAATCTCATTAATGTAGCCTGCCAGTTCCTCGGCCATGCGCTGTGTCAGCGTGGTGATGAGCGCGCGCTGGCCGCGCTGCACGCGCGCTGCGATCTCTTGAAGGAGATCGTCAATCTGCCCTTTAGTGGGCCGAACGCTGATTTCTGGGTCGAGGATGCCCGTGGGCCGAATGATCTGCTGAACGACCGCTTGAGACACTTGCTGTTCATAGGGGCCAGGAGTGGCGCTGGTGAAAATTGTCTGGCCCATGCGTGCCTCAAACTCGTCAAAGCGCAGTGGGCGGTTGTCCATCGCGCTCGGCAGGCGGAAACCGTACTCGACCAAGACCTCTTTACGCGAGCGGTCGCCATTATACATGCCGCGAAGCTGTGGAATCGTCATGTGGCTTTCGTCGATGACCAGCAGGTAATCTTTGGGAAAGTAATCGACCAGCGTCCACGGCGGGCTTCCCGCCGGTCGTTGATCGAGGTGGCGCGAGTAATTCTCGATGCCGGATGTAAAGCCCATCTCGCGCAGCATCTCAAGATCGTAATGTGTGCGCTGCTCCAGCCGCTGCGCCTCTACCAGTTTGCCCTCGCGTTTGAAATAGCTAACCTGTTCCTCAAGTTCGCGTTCGATATCCTGAAGGGCTTTCTGCAGCTTGTCTTGGTCGGCCATGAATTGAGCAGCCGGAAAGATGACGATCGTTTCGTGCTGGCTCAGCAGTTCGCCGGTGAGCGGGTCAAATTCAAGAATGCGTTCCACTTCATCGCCGAACAGCGTCACCCGAAATGCTGAGTTCTCGTAGGGCGGATAGATTTCAAGCACATCGCCGCGCGCCCGAAATGTGCCTGGCGCGAGATCCATGTCACCGCGTGTGTATTGGATTCGAATCAGCTTGCGCAGCAAAGTTTCGCGCCGAATCTCTTCGCCCACCGTGATCTTCGCCGTCGCTGCTCCCCAAGTTTCCGGATCGCCTGTGCCGTAAATACAACTCACCGAGGCGACGATGATCGTATCCCGTCTTGACAGCAGCGCCGCTTTCGCCGCGATCCGAAGCCGCTCGATCTGCTCGTTGATATCAGTTTGTTTCTCAATGAACAGGTCATAGCGCGGAACGTAGGACTCCGGCTGATAGTAATCGTAATAGCTAACGTAATACTCAACCGCATTGCGCGGGAAGAACTCTTTGAATTCGGCGTAAAGCTGTGCAGCCAGCGTTTTGTTGTGCGCGAGGATCAGCGTCGGCCGCTGCGTTTGCTCGATCACATGGGCGATGGTGAATGTTTTGCCTGTGCCCGTCGCGCCGAGCAGGGTTTGCCGCGTCAATTGGTTATTAATGCCCTCAACCAGCTTTTCAATCGCTTGGGGCTGGTCGCCCGTGGGTTTAAAGTCGGAAACAAGCTCAAACTTCGGCATACCGGCGATCCTCGTCTGGTCGAACTTGCGTTCGAATCGGTTTCGAAATTATAGCATGTGGGCGGAGGATTCTCATGTTGGATGTTCCGCGAGGCTGTGTTTCAGCCATCAGAACTCTACCGCTCTATGTCTTCAGTGTGGTAGCTGTGACATTTTAGCCTTGTGTTCTCGGCCATCATTTCTGGCCCTGGGGCAGGGGAGCACGGCGCGGGGATGCGGTTGACTCGCGAATGACGTTCGAGCTGAAGCGTCCGCTTTTGCTGAGTTGGGTCACATCAAATTATTGGGAGACCAATTTTCGGGCGCACCAGCCGGGATTGGTCCATGCCCGCTACCGGCTGCATCCACATGCGGGCGGTTTCGATGAGGCGATGGCTTTTCGCTGGGGCGTAGAAGCCTTGTTTCATGAGCCGCTTCTGCAGCATCTTGGCGAACCTCGCGCCGCTGGCGCGGGCCTTCCCCAAACCGGCACGCTGCTGCGTTTGCCCGAGCCGCCCGTCGCGGTGCTGCACCTCAAACCGGTCGGCGACGGTGAACGAGGCCTGCTTGTTCGCCTGTTGAATTTAAGCGATCGGCCGCAGAAAGCGGAGATCGCCTCTGGTCTAATCGCGATCAGAAGCGCTCGGCGCTGCGATCTGCTCGAGAGGCCGGGCGCCGCGATCCCTGTCGACGAAGGTCGCCTGTGGGTCGATCTTGAGCCGCGTCGTATCGTCACTGTGCAGCTGCACGTCGATTGACAGGAAGTAAGCCTGCTGTTGGCGCGCGTATCGCTTGACAGGCGGCGCAATTCTGGCTACGCTAGTGCATAAATTGAAGATAAGTAGGCGTTGATCTGGAAGAGTAGGCGTCGCAAGGGGTGTTCAGAGAGCTGCCGGTTGCTGTGAAGGCAGTACACCGCTGACGTTGAATGGGCCAGTGAGCTGTGGGGGTGAAGCATTGACGCAATGTGCGTAGCTCTCGCCGGGAAAGCGCACTCGTTATCATCGCGCACAATATCGGCAGTCTCCTGCCTGTATTGGGTTGAGTGATCGCCGCCCGTCCGGGTGGTGATAAACAAGGTGGCACCACGGGAACCCCTTCTCGTCCTTGAGGCGAAGGGGTTATTTTATTTGTTAATTAAGTGAGGTCACTATGGCCCTGGCAATTTCACAAACCGCTGTGCTCCCGGCTCGGGATGATGTGCTGCGGTTGTTTGAAAAGGGAGATCTGGTACCCGTTTATCGGACTCTCTTGGCCGATTTAGAAACTCCAGTTTCAGTCCACATTAAACTCGCCCAAATGGGAAAGGTTTCCTTTCTGCTCGAAAGTGTGGAGGGGGGAGAGAAGGTTGGCCGTTATTCGTTTCTTGGCGTCAACCCTAAGGGAGTCATCACGGTTCAACATGGCATGGTCACCCGCACGCTACACGGTTTGACGACCGTCCGAGCTCTGGAAGAAGGTGAAGATCCACTGCATGTGGTCGAAAAGGAATTTGGACGCGTCAGGCCTGTGCCCATTGAGGGGTTGCCGCGTTTCGTCGGAGGGGCTGTTGGCGCGCTCTCATATGATGTCGTGCGCTATTTTGAACGTTTGCCGGCGACCGCGCGCGAAGATTTGAATGTGCCCGATGTCGCCTTTATGCTCGTCGATACGATCGTGATTTTTGATCATGCTAAGCACCAGCTCATTGTGCTCGCCAATGCCCATAACACGGGCAGTCCGATCGCCGCATACGAAGATGCGGTCCGACGAATCGAAGCGATCGTCGAGGCGCTGCGGCGGCCTCTGCCGCTGCTGGAAGAGAAGCCGATCGGCGTGAATGATGACACTGTCGAGTCGAACGTCTCTCAAGCGGAGTTTGAGAGACGGGTGCGCGCCGCTAAGGAGCACATCGCTGCTGGTGACGCTTTCCAGATTGTCCTTTCGCAGCGCCTCAGCCGGCGCACGACCGCCTCGCCGCTGGCGATTTACCGTGCGCTGCGCGCTACCAACCCATCGCCGTACATGTTCTTTTTACGCTTCAGCGATGACTTCACACTGATTGGGGCATCCCCGGAAATGATGGTGCGGCTTGAAGACGGAGTCGCCATGACACGACCGATCGCTGGGTCGCGGCCGCGCGGAGCGTCTGCCGAAGAAGACAAACGCTTGGAAGAAGAACTGCTGGCTGATCCGAAAGAACGAGCAGAACACATCATGCTCGTCGATCTTGGACGTAATGATCTCGGACGCGTCTGCGACTATGGCACGGTCAAAGTGACCGACCTAATGTACATCGAGCGTTACTCGTCGATTATGCATATCGTCAGCAATGTTGAAGGACGGCTGCGGCCGGGTATGAATGCGTTCGATTTGCTGCGCGCGACCTTTCCTGCCGGCACGCTCAGTGGCGCGCCGAAAGTTCGGGCCATGGAAATCATCGAAGAATTAGAGGGGGTTCGGCGTGGGCCTTACGGCGGCGCGGTCGGCTACTTCAGCTTCGACGGATCGATGGATACCTGTATCACTATCCGGGCCGCGTTGATGCAGGGCGACAAACTCTATGTGCAGGCGGGCGCAGGTATCGTCGCTGACAGTGTGCCGGAACGAGAATATGAAGAAACGCTCAACAAAGCGAAGGCATTGATGCAGGCGGTGCGCCGCGCTGAAGCAGGCCTGCTGTAAATTAAACTGCGAAGGAGTTGGAATGATGGTAAAGCGGGTGGTTTTCATCCGGTGTGCCGAGACAGATTGGAACCGGCAGGGACGTTGGCAGGGGTGGGTCGCGGCGCCACTAAACGAGCATGGCCGGCGCCAGGCGCAGGCGCTGGCACACTTCGTCCGGCACATCGGCATGAGTGCCTTATACACCAGCGACCTCAAACGTGCGATGGAGACAGCGCAGATCATCGCGGAGCAGCTCGGTTTCGAGCCGATTCCTGATCCGCGCCTGCGCGAGCGCAACATCGGCCAGGCACAAGGGCTTACTTTGGAGGAGATCCGCGTTTGGTATCCTGACGAATACGCAGCCTTTGTCAACGATCCCGAGGATTTCCACCTTGCTGGAGCAGAAAGCCGCCGTGAGGTGCGCGCGCGTATGCGCGATGCCTTCGACGATATTATCGCCGCCAACGCTGGCGAAACCGTCGGCATTCTCTCTCACTCCACTGCGATTCGAGCGCTGCTCGAGTCGCTCATTCCACATCTTGAAACCTCGTCCATCGACTTAAAAAACACTTCGGTCACCACCATACGTCGCGAAGAGGGGGATCGTTGGTCTCTGGTGACCGCTGATGATGTGATGCATCTTGAAGGGTTGGAAACTTATACCTTCCCGGAATTGGAGCAGAGGCGATGATCCTTGTAATTGATAATTACGACAGTTTTACCTATAACCTTGTTCAGTATCTCGGCGAGTTGGGCGCTCAGTTGGAAGTGCGTCGCAATGACCAAATTTCGCTCGACGCGGTGCGCGCTCTGAACCCGTCGCACATCGTCATCTCTCCAGGACCAGGCACGCCCGATGACAGCGGGATCTCCCAGGCGGTGCTGCGCGAGTTGGGGCCGACCACCCCGATCCTCGGCGTTTGTTTGGGGCACCAGTGCATCGGCCAGGTCTACGGAGGTGTCGTCCGCCGGAATGATCGGCTGATGCATGGCAAAGTCAGCCAGATTTATCATAAGGGGGATGGTCTTTTCGCCGGGGTTCCCAGCCCCTTCGAGGCAACGCGATATCACAGCCTTATTGTTGAGGAAGATACGCTGCCCTCGACGCTGCTGGTGACGGCCTTCACCGAGCAGGGCGAGATCATGGGGCTGCGTCATAAAGAGCATCCGGTCTTTGGCGTTCAATTTCATCCGGAGAGCATTTTGACGACTTACGGCCCGCGGATTTTGCGCAATTTTCTCTCAGTTCAAGTGCCGGCAGTTGTTTGAGGTTCAGGAGGCCGCTGTATGGACATCCAACGCGCGATCGATATCCTCAGTCGTTACGGGCACTTGCAGCAGGAAGAAGCCGAGGCGGTGATGAATCAGATCATGACTGGCCAGGCAACTGACGCTCAGATCGGCGCCTATCTGATGGCGCTGCGCATGAAAGGGGAGACGCACGACGAGATCACCGGCAGCGCCCGCGCCATGCGCGCCAATGCGCAGCGAGTGCCTACGCGTTTTGATGGCGCCGAGCTGCTCGATACCTGCGGTACCGGCGGCGATCGATCGGGCACCTTCAACATCAGCACCACGGTGGCCTTCGTCGCGGCTGGGGCTGGTTTAAAAGTCGCCAAACATGGCAATCGTGCTGCCAGCAGCAAATGCGGCAGCGCCGATGTTCTGGCCGAACTGGGCGTTTATCTGGACTTGTCTCCCGAACAGGTCGGCCGCTGTATTGAAGAGGTGGGCATCGGGTTTCTTTTTGCTGCCAGGCTGCATCCCGCCATGCGCTATGCGATCGGCCCGCGCCGCGAACTGGCCGTACGCACGATCTTCAACATCCTCGGCCCGCTGACCAATCCCGCTGGCGCGCGGCGTCAGTTGATGGGGGTTTTCGCCGCCGATCTGACCGATCTGCTCGCGCATGTCCTCGGCGAGCTGGGTGCGATCTCAGCCCTCGTCGTGAGCGGGTACGGCGGGTTGGATGAATTAACGACCACTGGCCCAAACCGAATCAGTCAGTTTCAGAATAATAGGGTGACCAGTTACGAACTCGATCCAGCCGCTCTCGGGTTTCGCGGCGCCAGCATTTCGGAATTAATCGGTGGCGATGCTGCAGCTAATGCGGCCATCTTGCGCGGCGTGCTCGATGGCTCCATTACCGATGCAAAACGCGATGTTGTGCTGCTCAATGCGGGCGCGGCTTTGGTCGCCGGTGGGTTGGCGGAGGATATTCGCGAGGGCATCCAGCAGGCCGAACTGGTCATTGCGCGCGGCGCTGCGCTGGAACGGCTTGAAGCCCTCATTTCGTATAGTCAGCAGCTGGCGCGGGAGACAGTCGCCTGATGGCAGCCTCTTCTCAATTCGTCAAAACTGATACGGTGCTCGACCGCATTCTTGCCCGTAAAGTGGAGGATCTGGCGGCGCTGCGCGTGCGCCTGCCAAACATTGAAACCCGCCTCGAACGCGCCGCGGCCGATGCCGGCGCCCCGCGTGATTTTGCGGCCGCGCTGCGCGCTGGTTCGAACATCGCGCTGATCGCCGAAGTAAAGCATGCGTCGCCCAGCAAAGGAGTCTTGATCGAACCTTTTGACCCGCTGGCGTTGGGGGAGCTGTATGCGAAAAACGGCGCGAGCGCGATCTCGGTATTGACCGACGAGCCGTTTTTTCAAGGCCACCTTGATCATCTGTGCACGGTGCGCGCTGCTGTTGATATGCCGGTGCTGCGCAAGGATTTTATCATCGACCCGCTGCAGGTGTTGGAGGCGCGTGCTGCTGGCGCTGATGCGGTGCTGTTGATCGTCGCCGCGCTCACCGATGCGCAGCTCAGTGACTTGCTGGCGCTCATCGGCGCTTTGCAAATGGCAGCCCTCGTTGAAGTGCACAGCGAGGCCGAGCTTGAGCGGGCGCTCAAACTGGGGGCGTCGTTAATTGGGGTGAATAACCGCGACCTGCGAACATTTTCCGAGGATTTGGAGACCACCGCCCGCATCGCTCGGGGCCTGCCGCCTGAGATCACCCTAGTCGCCGAAAGCGCGATCCGTTCGCCAAACGATGTGGCCTATATGGGGTCGTTCGGCGCTCATGCCGTGCTCGTCGGTGAGGGGTTGATCACGTCGGGCGATATCGCAGCCGCGGTGCGCGCATTCAGCAGCCAATCGCGAGGCAGCCGTGGTCAAGATTAAGATTTGCGGCATCACTCGTTTGGAAGATGGCCTCGCCGCGGCCGAAGCCGGCGCCGATCTGATCGGCCTAAACTTCTATCGATCTAGTCCTCGGTTCATCGATCCAGTCGAAGCGCGGCGGCTGGCAGACGGGATGCGGGCTGCACTCGGGGCGGCGTGCCCGGTTTTGGTCGGGGTATTTGTCAATGAGATCGTCGGCCGTATGTCGATCACGATGGAGCAGGTTGGCTTGAAGTTCGTTCAATTGAGCGGTGATGAGTCTGGCGAAATGCTGCGCGAGCTGCACGGTACCGGTTATAAGGCAATCCGGCCGCGCACCGTGCAGGAAGCGGTTGATGACGCCGCGTATTTCGACCAGCATGCGCCAACGGATGATCGGGTCCCGAGCCTGCTGCTGGACGCGCACCATCCGGCGTTGTATGGCGGCACAGGCGAGCAGGCAGGCGTCGATATCGCGCTGGCGGTGAAGGGTTTAACGCCGCGGCTGATGTTGGCCGGCGGGCTGCGGCCAGATAATGTCCAGGCTATCCTCACTGCCGTTCGGCCATGGGGCGTCGATGTAGCGAGTGGTGTTGAAGTTGAGGGACAGCCGGGCATCAAGGATCACGAGAAGATGCGGGCATTCATTCAGGCAGTGAAGATGGTGGAGTGGTAAACGATGACCTACATCCAAATTGGAATGACGAACGTCCCCGATGCGCGCGGTTACTATGGTGAATTTGGCGGGCGGTTTGTGCCTGAGACATTGATCCCGGCGCTCGACGAATTGGTAACCGCCTATGCTGACGCCATGGCTGACCCCGCCTTTCAGGAGCGGCTGGCCTATCTTCAACGCACTTATACCGGACGACCGACCCCGATCAGCTACGCCGCTCGTTTGTCCGAACTGCTGGGCGGCGCTCAAATTTATCTCAAGCGCGAAGATCTGGCGCATACCGGCGCTCACAAGATTAACAATGCCCTCGGGCAAGCGCTGCTCGCTAAGCGTATGGGCAAGCAGCGCGTCGTCGCTGAGACGGGGGCAGGTCAGCATGGCGTAGCGAGTGCGACCGCTGCTGCGCTGCTGGGTTTGGAATGTCACGTTTACATGGGCAGTGTTGATATCGCCCGCCAGCAGCCGAACGTGTTTCGCATGAAATTGTTAGGCGCCAATGTCATCTCGGTTGAGAGCGGCAGCCGCACGCTCAAGGACGCCATCAATGATGCGATCCGCGATTGGGTGACGAACGTCAAGACGACGTTTTACCTGCTTGGATCGGCGCTCGGCCCGCATCCATACCCGATGATGGTGCGCGATTTCCAGAGCGTGATCGGCATGGAAGCGCGTCAGCAGATGCTGGAGCTGGTCGGCCGTCTGCCGGATGTATGCATCGCTTGTGTTGGGGGGGGCAGCAATGCGATCGGCCTGTTTCATGCGTTCCTGAACGATCCTGACGTTGAATTGATCGGCGTCGAGGCGGGTGGGCATGGCATTGAAAGCGGCGAACACGCTTCGCGCTTTTCCGATCCAGCGATTGGCCGGGCCGGCGTCCTACACGGCACACGATCGTTCGTCATGCAGGATAGCGATGGCCAAATCATGAATACGCACAGCATTTCTGCCGGTTTGGATTACCCTTCCGTCGGCCCTGAACATGCCTATCTGCGCCAGACGGAGCGCGCATTTTACACGACCGCGACCGATGATGAAGCGCTCGAAGCATTGCAGTTGCTGTGTCGTATGGAAGGGATCATACCGGCTCTTGAGAGCGCTCATGCGGTCGCAGAGGCGATCAAACGTGCGCCGGCTATGCCCCGCTCATCGATCATGCTGATCAATATGTCGGGCCGTGGTGACAAGGATCTGGATACCGTGATCAGGGCGCTTAATGGCGATGACCGCTGAAGTACAGCGCGCGGTTGCCAGC
>DAOTYT010000175.1:0-3980 GCA_034434615.1 Anaerolineae bacterium
GTGCTGCCGCCCGCCAACAACGGATCGGAGCCGATGGCGTCGCTGTAGGCATAATGCACGTCGATGCGCGCCGTGCCCGCCGGAACTTCGAACGGCAGCAGCACCATACTGAACGTCTGTTCAGGCCGTAGCCGCCCTTCAAACCGAAGCTCGACCGGCGCGCTCATGCGATCAAATCCCCGCGGCTGTCGTAGAAGAATAGATGCTTGGTTTGCAGCCGGAGTCCGAGCCTGTGCGGAAGATCGGGCAGCTGATCGCCGAACAGGCGGGCCGTCACCAAGTGTTCGCCTATTTTGACCAGCACTAAGGTCTCGCCGCCCAACGGTTGAATGACGTACAGCTCGCCGGTCAATAGATCGGCCGAGCCAGCGGCCGGCGCCGTCTCGATCGCAACATACTCTGGGCGGATGCCGAGCGTCAGCGTTTCAGTGGCGGTGAGGCCAGGCGGAGGACTTAAATCGGGCAGCACGAGCGTTTGCGCTTCGCTGCCGGTCTGGATATGCAGCCGTCGGGACTCCGGTTCAAGCGTGCAGGGCAGTAGGTTCATCGGCGGGCTGCCGATGAAGGAGGCGACGAACGTGTTGGCCGGCCGGTTGTAGACACTGAGCGGCTGATCGGCCTGCATGATGCGGCCTTCGCGCATGACCACGACCAGATCGGCCAGCGCCATCGCCTCGGACTGGTCGTGGGTGACGTAGACCGATGTGATGCCGACCTCTTGCTGAAGATGTTTGAGAAACGCGCGCGCCTCGAGGCGCAGTTTGGCATCGAGGTTGCTGAGCGGTTCGTCAAAGAGGAACACCCGCGCGCGATGAACGACCGCGCGCGCCACAGCGACGCGCTGCTGCTGCCCGCCGGAAAGCTGGCCGGGACGCCGTTCGAGCAGGCCGCCGATTTGCAGATTGTGAGCCACTTCTTTGACGCGCTTTTCGATCTCGGCGCGCGGCACACCACGCACTTTGAGCGGATAGCCAATGTTATCGAGGATCGTCATGTGCGGGTAAAGCGCGTAATCTTGAAAGACCATCGCCACATCGCGCTCGCGCGGCGGCAGCCGGGTCACATCGCGATCGTCAATTGTGATCGTGCCATCTGTCGGCAGCTCAAGGCCGGAAATCATCCGGAGCGTTGTCGTTTTGCCACACCCTGAGGGGCCGAGCAGCGCGACGAACTGCCGGTCAGCAATTTCGAGATCGATGCCAGCCACCGCCTCAACGGCGCCAAAATTCTTTCGCAGTTTCTTGAGTTGAATTGAGGCCATTTCTCGCCCTACTATTGTTTGAGGCCGCCGAAGAAGCGGAAGCCGTAGCGCCAGTTGATGAGCAAGTACAGCAGGATCACCGGCAGCGTATACAGCACGGCATAGGCTGCCACCAGCGTGATCTGCGGCGACCCTTCTTCATCATAGAACCGGTAGAATGTCACCGCGGCTGGCAGCAGGTTGGGATCGCGTATCAGGATGAACGGCGTCAGGAAGGCCCCCCACGCATTGACCAGCACCCAGATGCCGACCACCATCAGCCCCGGGCACATGAGCGGGAACGTGACATCGCGAAAGACCTGCCACGATCGCGCGCCGCTGACCATGGCAGCTTCCTCCAGCGACCGCGGCACGCCATCGACGAAATCCTGCATGATGAAGATCGCCGCTGGCAGCAGCCCGCCGATCATCACCAAGATCACGCCCTGATGCGTGTTGATCAGGCCGAGGTCAAAGACCAGCTTGAAGATCGGCACCATGCTGGCAGTGCCCGTCACAACCGACGAGAACAAGATCAGGACGTAGGTGAAGATCTGCCGGCCGGGCAAATTGCCACGCGAAAGGCCGTAAGCGGCCAGCGCAGCGATCAAGCTCGCGCCGAGCATCGTCCCAACCCCGATGATCGGGCTGTTGATGAGCAGGCCGCGCATCGCCAGATCGTTCTCGAGCACCAGTTGAAAATTGGCCAGCGAGGGCTCAGTCGGGATCGCCAGCCTCAGCGTCGCCCTTTCGTTGAATGGCGCGAAAATGAACCACAATAACGGAGAGACGAAGAACAGCGTCGCCAGCAGCACGATGACGATGATCAGGATCAGCCTGGGGTTGAAACGCCTCATGTCGTCACCCGCCTTGAGCGCGCCAGCATGAGATAGAACCCGGCCAGCAGCAGGTTGATCGTCATGACGACCATCGCGATCGCGCTGCCTTTGCCGAACTCAAAGAAACGCAGGCCCGTGCGATAAGTGAAGATCGAGATCAGGTCAGTGCGGAAGCTGGGGCCGCCGCCGGTCAGCAGGAACGGCGTGAAGGTGTTGAACGTCCACAAGGTGATGAGGATGAGATCGGTGATGATGTATTTGGTCAGCAGCGGCAGCAGGATATCGCGGAACTTCTGCCAGCCGCTCGCGCCGATGACGTTGGCCGTCTCGAGATAAGAGGGCGGGATCGAGGACAGCGCGCTTGAAAACAGCAGCAGCGAGAAAGCCGTCCCGCGCCACGTGTTGAAAAAGATGATGCTGAGCAGCGGATACTCGAACAGCCAGTCGATCGCGCTGATACCCAGCGCGTTGAGCATTAGATTGAGCGTCCCGTTCGGATCCAGGTAAGCGAACCACGCGAACGCGACCACCACATCAGGGATGATCCACGCTGCGATCGCCAGCGTGAACACGACTTCGCGAGTGATGCCGCGCCGGTTGTGGAACAACGTCGCCAAACCGAGGCCCAGCCCAGCCTGCCCGATCAGCGCTGAGCCGATCACGAACTGTGCGGTGACCAGCAGGCTCCAGCCCATCTCGCCGCGGCGCATCCAGCGGTCGAAGTTGAACAAAGCGCGATAGTTATCGAGGCCGACGAATTCGGGATTCTGCGCGGTTGGCCCCACCAGCGTTTGATTGGTGAAGCTCATCGTAAAAATCGAAAAGAACGGATAGATGAGGAAAACCAAAACGAATGCCAACGCCGGCAGCAGAAAAAGCAGACTGATAGGACGGCTGAGCAAACTTCGCTGCATAGCGACACCCCCTCAAAAAGGATGCCCGACCTGAGTGATACAGGTCGGGCATCACTGGGCTGCTTTCAAAGTTCAGTCAAGCGGAATGCGAATGACGTTGTCTTCGCCGACGATCGCGGTTACAGCCTCATCGTAAGCGGCCATTGCCTCGGCCGGGGTCATTTCGCCCGAGACGACACGCTCAGTCATGATCTGAACCTGTTCAGAAACACGGTTGTATTCGGGGAGCTGTGGGCGGATCGTGGTCAGCGGCAGCACATCGGTCGCTATGCGGCTCATCGTCTCATCACCGGTGACCGGCACATCGACGCGCGCACGGATGCGCGGCTGCAGCGCCTGCAGTTCCAGCAAGGCATCGACGCTGAACATGTAGCTGAGCAGCGCCCACGCCTCTTCAGGATGGGCGGTATTCGGGTTGATGACGAACCCCGTGCCCCCGCTGATGGTGACGAAATCCTGGCCGCGGAAGCCCGCGCCGGGTTCAACGGCCGGCATCAAGGCGAATTTAACGACCTCGTCGCGGTTTTCCATCGCGAAATTGCCGGTGCCGGGAGCCAGCGGCCCACGCCAGAAGAAATCGCCCTCGACCAGCATCGCCACTTCGCCGTTCGCGAAAGCTTCAAACGACAGGTCGCGGCCGTTCTGAACGAGCTGGAAGCGCGCGCTGCCCAGCTCTTCATCGAGATAGATCGTCTGGTACAGCTCCAGCGTTCGCAAGATAGCCGGGCTGCTGACGATCCACTTCTCCTCATCAAAGTCATAGATGTGATGCCCAGCGCCGAGCAGCGCCATCATGTAGCCCTGCAGGGTGCTGGCTTCCCCCATCGCCGTGCCTGCGTTCAACTGAAGCGGCGTGACGCCGGGCAGCGCAGCCTTGATCGTGCGGGCAGCGTCGAGCAGCTCTTCCCAGCTCGTCGGCTGCCACTCGGCTGGCAGGCCGGCCTGTTCGAACAGGTCGCTGCGATACCAAATTACGCGGGCATCGGT
>DAOTYT010000176.1:0-11991 GCA_034434615.1 Anaerolineae bacterium
ACCTTGCTCGGAGCGCCGAACTGGGCCTTGACCGGCATCGAGGATCTCGTCGTCATCGGGTTCATTCAAACGCTCGCCTTATTGACCGGATTTGGAGGCAGTCTGTATCTTGCTCAGCGGGCGGCGCTGCGCTTGTACCGGCGCGACGCCATGGCCGGCCTGCTGCCGTGGGCGCTGCTCTTTTTGTTGATGATGCTGGCTGGGTTATGGCTGTTCAGCCAGCCGATGGAGATGCGCGGCACCGTCTTGTTCGATTAACCGCCCGCGCCACTAGACAAGGACGTTTCCATGACGCTTTGGGATCACCTGCCCGACCCGCCGCCCGATGAGGCGCGCATCGGCGATGCGCTGCTGGCGGAGTACCTCGCTTGGGGCGCGTTAAGGCGCACCCCGCGCGCGTTAGCTGGGCTGCCCGCCGGGGCGCTGACGCACTTCTACCGCGCGCTGGCGCGCGGGCACGGCCGCAGCACGCGCGGCCCGGTCGTCGATCGTGCTGACTCGAGCTGGATGCGCGAGGCCGATTTTTGCTTTATTAACCTGCGCGCGACCGGTACCAGCGATGGGCCAGGCACGTTCCTGCATGCGGCCAAACTGCTGCCCGGCCTGCGGGTGAACGCGATCCATCTGGCGCCCTTCACCGATTACGACTTCGGCGTCATTTACGCCATCCGCAGCACCCGCACGCTGGCGCGCCAGCTCGTTGACCCGCGCCTACCACTGTCGCCAGAGGATCAACTGCGCGCTTTCGTAGAGGCGGCGCACCTGCTCAACATGGCCGTCGGTTTTGACTTAGAGCCGCACGTCACGCAGTTCGCCATCCCGGTCATCATGCGGCCAGAGCTGTTCCGCTGGCTGCGCCTCTCGCCGTTCAACCGTAATGAACTCGCCGACGGGCTGACGCAGGAGGCGATGCTCGAGGAAGCGTACCAAGCGACGATCGTCGATGAGATCCGCGCGATCGTCGCCGAAGCGCTGGCCGCCGAGAACCTTTCCGATCTCGAAGCGGTCGAAGGCGACCCGCTGGAGACGCGCGAGCGCAAACGCGCGCTCTACTTCCGCCTGATCGGCACCTTGATCGAGCGCGGCCTGTGGACGATCCCAGCGCAGAGCTGGGCGGGAAGCGGCCTGCCCGCGTTCGATGGCTATAACTTCGAGGATAATTACGCGCGCTTCGCCTACCGCAGTGCGGATGGGGCCGACCTGCACGCCTCGGCCTTCCACATCGTCACGCCATATAAATTCGTGACCGGCCTGCCTGCCAACACTGCCCCCAAGGCTCCGCCAACCCCGTACCAGCCGGCGATCGACTACTATGCTGCCATCTTCCCCTATTGGCGCGATCGCTTCGGCTTCGATTTCGTGCGCTTCGACTCAGTCGATCATGTCTTCGATTCGCTCACTGAAGACGGTCAGCCGACGTCCGATCGGCCGTCGCCAGCAGTGCTGAAAACATGTATCACTGCAGCGCGCGGCGAATGGTATCCCTACGTTGGGGCGCTGGCCGAACGTATGGGCGATGATCTGGAGCAGTACGCGGCGATCGGCTTTGAGCTGCTGCTCGGCGACGATGTGATGCGCCGAGTGGACAGCGACCTGATCGCCCGTGCCTTTGCGCTGGCCGACCGGTTGGCTGAATTCAACGATCGTCGGGCGCAGCGCGCCAGCATCGCTTTTGCCATCGATACTCACGACTCCGGCGCGCCCGGGCTGCTCGGCGAGCCGCTCGTCAAGCTGGCGGGGCCAGCGCAGATGCGGCTGCGTCACTTCGTCTCGCGCTTCCTCGGCGCGGGCGCGGCGCGCCGCCCCAAGTACGAGGCGATCGGCAGCCAGGACCTCTCTCACGGGCTGTTCATGGCCAATGTCACCGAGCGCAATTTGACCTGGGTCGGCGATGCGGATTTCAACGCGCACTATCATTTCTTAGAGGATATCTACTTGCGCGCCCGGCCGCTGCTCGATGTGGGCGCGCTGACTGAGCGGCATGTCGACGCGCGGGCAGCATGGTGGCGCATCGATGCGGGCGCTCACGGCTGGCTGGCCGCCGTTATCGCGTTCGAAGCGATCGACGGCCTGACCATCCCGCTGCCGGCGGGGGCGCCGGATGGATGCGCGCTGATCGATTTTGAATCGTTGGAGGAGCGGCCGCTGTCCTTCACTGGAAACGTGCTCGAGGTTGGGCCGCTGCCAGAGCAGATGGCCCGGCTGTACCTCGCCGTCCGCTAACCGGCGCAGCGGCTCAAACGGGGGGCGCGGCCCGTCGATCGCTACGCCCCCGCGGGAACCCAGATGTTCTTGACCTGCGTTGCCTGGCGCAGAAACTCGTGGGCGGCGCCGCTGTCCAGGTCGAGCCAGTCGATCGGCCGACCATGGCTGACCCACGTCCGCTTGAGGTTCCCCGCTGAGAGCGCCTCGACGTGCGCGCTGCCCTCGGCATCGGCGAAATACCACAGCGCATCGACGTCGTCATGTTCGGCCAACGTCTTGGCCAGCGGCGCGCGCGCGCCAGTGACGATGTTGACCACGCCAGCCGGCAGGTCTGAAGTATCGAGCACCTGATAGAAATCGGTCGCGCACAGCGGGTAGCGCTCCGAGGGCACGACGACGACCGTGTTTCCCCGGGCGATGGCCGGCGCGATCAGCGAGACGAGAGCCAGCAGCGGCGCTTCGTCTGGGCAGACGATGCCGATCACCCCGACCGGCTCGTGCAGCGCCAGCGTCACCCCGCGCAGCGGCGTCTCCTGCACTGCGCCGCCATACTTATCGGCGTAGGCGGCGTAAGTGAACAGCCGGTCGATGGAGGCCTGTACCTCGGCCTGTGCTGCTGGCGGGGGGCAGCCGGTCATGGCGGCGATGCGCCCCGCAAACTCCTCAGCGCGCACGCTCAAATTTTCGGCCATGTAGTACAGGATCTGCGCGCGCAGGTGGCCGCTCTTGTACGCCCAGCCTGAAGCAGCGTGGGCGGCCTCGACCGCATCGCGGATGTCTTTGCGATTGCCGTCGCCCACTTGCCCAACTAACCGGCCATCCGGCCCGAGCACGGCGCGAGTGTAGTTTCCATCGGGGCGCTTCTGCGCGCCGCCGATGTACAGCTTGGCCGTCCGGTCGAGGGGCGGCAGCTGGCCCTCGGCATGGCGCGCGTCGTCGAGCGGCAGCGGCCGGGCTGGCACGGCTTCGCCCCAGCTGCTGCCGCTGCTCAGTTCGACCGCCGGCTGCAGGTGAGTTTCCCCACGCGGCCGCAGATACTCGTACAATCCTTCGGCGCCGCCTTCGCGGCCGAAGCCGCTCTCGCGGTAGCCGCCGAAGCCCGATGCCGCATCGAACAGGTTGGTGCAGTTGATCCACACCGTGCCGGCTTTGACCTGATGTGCGATATCGAGCGCGAGGTTGATGTTCTCGCTCCAGATGCTGGCGGCCAACCCGTAGCGGGTATTATTGGCCAGCGCGACCGCCTCTTTGGGCGTGCGGAAGGTCATCGCGACGACGACCGGCCCAAAGATCTCCTCCTGCGCCACGGCCGAAGCCGGGCTGACATTGGAAAGCAGCGTCGGCGGGTACCAGCAGCCGCGTTCGGGCAGCGGGCATTCCGGCTGATAAAGCTGCGCGCCTTCGGCGACGCCGCGCGCCACCCAGCGGTCGATCGTCTCGCGCTGAACCGGGTCGACGATCGCACCGATGTCGATCGCCTTGTCCAGCGGGTCGCCAATGCGCAGCTTGCCCATGCGCAGGCGCACTTTGTCCAGAAACGGCTCAGCGATATTTTCCTGCACCAGCAGGCGCGAGCCGGCGCAGCACACCTGCCCCTGATTGAACCAGATCGCATCGACCAGCCCTTCGACCGCCGCATCCTGATCGGCATCGTCGAAAACCAGAAACGGCGACTTGCCGCCCAATTCCAACGACAGCCGCTTGCCCGTGCCCGCCGTCGACCGGCGGATAATGCGCCCCACTTCGGTCGAGCCAGTGAAGGCGATCTTGTCGATGCCGGGGTGTTCGACCAGCGCCGCGCCGGTCGCATCGCCGCCGGTGACGATGTTGACCACACCCGGCGGCAGCCCCGCCTCGGCGAGGATTTCAGCGAACAGCAGCGCCGTTAAGCTGGTGTAGGGGGCTGGCTTGAGCACGACCGTATTGCCGAGCGCGATCGCCGGGGCGATCTTCCAGGCCAGCATCAGCAGCGGGAAGTTCCACGGGATGATCTGCCCGATGACGCCCAACGGTTCGAACCCAGACAACTCGCGATCCAGCAGCTGCGCCCAGCCGGCATGGTAGTAAAAGTGCCGGGCGACCAGGGGCACATCGATATCGCGCGATTCGCGGATCGGCTTGCCGTTGTCGAGCGACTCCAGCACGGCCAGCAGGCGGGCGTGTTTCTGCACGGCGCGGGCGATGGCATAGAGATGGCGTGCGCGCGCATGCGGCCCCAAGCCGCTCCACCCAGCGAATGCAGTTCGCGCTGCGCGCACAGCAGCGTCGATGTCGTCAGCGCTGCCGTCGGCGATCTGCGCCAGCGCCTCGCCGGTGGCGGGGTTGGCGCTGGGAAAATAGGCGCCGCTGTGCGGAGGCGACCAGCGGTTGTTGATGAATAGATCGAAGCGGCGGCCGTGTTCGTCCAGCCATGCCAGCGCCGCGTTCGCCGCTTCGGGGGCGGGGCCGTAAGCCATCGTGTCGAAGATCTCCGAGACGCGCATGATCCATCCTTCCGAATTCAGAAGCTGCTCACCCCGCCGGCATGTAGCGGTCGGAGGCGTAGCGGCCGCTGATGAAATGCCAAAGCTGGCGTTCGATGTCGGTCAGCAGGCTGCTGGCGCCAAAGCGGAACAGCGCGGGTCGCAGCCAAGCATCGCCCAATTCTTCCTTCATCAATACCTGCCACGCCAGCGCCTGCTTCGCGCTGCGAATGCCGCCAGCTGGTTTGAAGCCGACCTGATAGCCGGTGCGCTCCTGATAGGCGCGGATCATCCGGCACATGACCAGGCCGACCTCAAGCGTCGCGTTGACGGCTTCTTTGCCGGTCGAAGTCTTGATAAAGTCGGCCCCTGCCATCATTGCGACCAGGCTCGCCATGCCGACGTTGCGCAGCGTGCCCAGCTCGCCCGTCGCCAGAATGGCTTTCATATGGGCATCGCCGCAGGCCGCGCGGAACTCGCGCAGCTCGTCATAGAGCGCGCCCCAATTGCCCGTGAGCACGTGCTCGCGCGAGATGACGATGTCGATCTCGCGCGCCCCCGCGGCGACCGACTCGCAGATCTCGGCCACGCGCAGCTTGAATGGGCTGAGGCCAGCCGGGAACCCGGTCGAGACCGCGGCCACCGGGATGGCCGTCCCCTCCAGCGCGCGCACCGCATCGGGCACGCGGTTGTGGTAAACGCAGACCGCGCCGACCGTGAGGCCGTATTCGTCCATGCCCAGTGCCTCGAGCATATCTTGGCGCACCGGCTGGCGCGCTTTAGCGCACAGGCGGCGCACACTGCCCGGCGTATCGTCTCCGGAGAGCGTGGTCAGGTCAATGCAAGTGATGGCGCGCAGCAGCCAGGCCGCCTGCCATACTTTCTTGACCGTTCGGCGGCCGGCCAGCGCCGCGGTGCGCCGCTCGGCCGCGCTGCGGTTGACGCGCACTGAGCGTACCCAATCCATATCCAGCGCGATGCCGGGATTGCGTTCTGCTGCGGCCGGCTGCGGTCGATTTTTCAGGTCAACTTCCGGGATCGTCATCGAGCGTGAACCGCCTTTCATAACGCGCATGGGCGCCTGGCTGAAGCCGTGCCATCACAGCGCAGCCGTAAGCGAGAAGGCCGCCGGCAGCGGCTAGGTGGTGCTGGCCGGGCGCAGCCGTTCGATCAGCTCGGCGCGGTAAGGCTGCAGCTCGGCGCGCAGCACCGGCAGCGCGGCGCGCGCATCTTTAACTTCGAGCACCAACGCCGGGTGGCCAGAGACCAGCCGGTCGGCAAGCAGATCGATCTGATCGCGCCGAAAGCCCAAATCGAGCAGGTTAGCGGCAAACCGGCCGGTGACGTGACCAACCAATCCGCCGACCAGCGCGCCCGCTCCCAACGCGATGATGGCGCCGATGCCGGGCAGCGCCAGCGCGCCCAGCTGCGCCAGCCCCAGCGCCGTCATCGCCGCGCCCAGCGTGCCGCCGGCGATGCCCGCTTCATCAGGCCCGACCGAGTCGTCCAGGACGACGATCTCGCCGCTCTGCGCTTTGGCGACGATGGCCGCGTGTTCAATGGCGACGACTTCTGTCTCCATCAGATGATCAAGGGCTTTGGTGAGCACGCTGCGCGAGGGGAACACGATCACAATCAGCTCGTCAGCCATGCCGGCCTCCCTGCCAGAGGGCATTGGTTGACTCTATTGTACGACAATTTTGCGCGCAGGCGGCCGCCGCGCACCGTTCAAACCTCGGGACGGATGATCGTCACTGCGCCTTCGTAGCGGGCGATATTTGCCTCAAGCTGCTGGAGCGCTTCCTCAGTTCCATCCACTTCAAGGACGAATGCGACCCGATCATTTTCAAGGTGACGCGCCAGATCGACCAGCACCTGGTTGTTAATCCCCATATCGATCAACGAAGCGGTTACCCCGCCAGTCACACCGCCGATTAACCCACCCACCAGCGCGCCGGCGCCCACAGCGATGATAGGGCCGATGCCCGGCAGCAAAAATGCGCCCAAACTGGCAACGCCCAAGCTGCCCAGCAGTGAGCCGAGCGTGCCCCCTGTGATCGCACCCTCGTTCGGGTTGATGTCATCGTCGAGGATCATCGTCTCACCATCTTCGGCTTTGCTGATCACGGCCGAATGGCGCGCCTTTAAATCGGGGTGGCTGTGAATGTATTTGACCGCCTCGACCAACTGCCCGCGCGTCGGAAAGACGATCAAAAGCAAGACGGACATAACGCTGTCCTTTCCTTTCGATCGAAATTGCTGGCAAGTATAGCGCCCAAGCCGCGCAGCCGCCAACCTCTTGACGACCTTTGCGGGTTTGTGATACCATGCCACGACAATGACATAAACACTCATCCAGAGCGAGGGAGGGAACGGCCCTGAGATCTCGCGGCAACCCCCGGAGCGCCGGGAAGGTGCCAAATCCGGCAGGCGAGGCCTGAGAGATGAGCATGCGCTCTTGCTTTCACCCATGCGCCCTTCTCCTGCTGGAAGGGCGCATGCGTTTTCAGGCACCAGCACCAGCGTCTGTGTGGCAGACCATGCAGCCAAGCCATGCTCAGGGTCGCAGTTTCTTTCGGGAGCAAATGCGCGATCACCTTTATTATAAGGAGAGCGATGACCAGCAATCTTAATTGACAAAATGCAGCGCGGGGAGGCAGACATGCGCACAAAGCTCTCATTGGAGACGAAATTCACATCGATCATCGTCATCGTCTTCATCATCGGCATCATCACGAGCTTTCTCGTGCTGTCTCGGGTTTTGGAACAGCGCGCTGAAGATGAGGTGAGCGCCCGCGGGCTGGTGCTCCTCGAAGCGATGAACTCGGTGCGCCATTACACCAGCACGCAGATCAACCCGCTGTTGGCGCCGCGGTTAGAGACGGAATGGCAGTTCATCCCGGAGACGGTGCCCGCCTACTCGGCGCGCGAGGTGTTTGAGCGGCTGCGGCGCAGCGGCGACTACAGCCAGTACCTTTACAAAGAGGCGACCCTGAACCCGACCAACCCGCGCGATCTGGCCGACCCGTTTGAGGCTGCGCTGGTGGCCGAGTTCCGCGCTAACTCAGCGCTCGACCAGCTCACCGGTTTCACCGAACGCGATGGCCAGCACGTTTTTTATAATGCCCGTCCGCTGTCCGTCACCAGCCCGACCTGCCTGAACTGCCATGGGAACCCGGCCGATGCACCCGCCAGCCTGATCGCCAGCTATGGGACAGACGGCGGGTTCGGTTGGCAGCTCGGCGAGGTGATCGCCGCGCAGATCATCTATGTGCCGGCCGAGGATGTTTTCGCCAGCGCGCGGCTGTCGCTCACGGCGGTCATGATCATCATCAGCGTCATCTTCGCCGTGGTCGTCTTCGCCATCAACGCGCTGTTGAAACGGGCGGTCGTCATACCAGTGCAGCGCTTGGCCGGGCTGGCGCAGCGCATCAGCGATGAAAGCCTATCGCCCAACGACCCGGAACTGGCCACGGTCAGCCAGATCGCCCAGCGTTCTGATGAACTTGGCCGCACGGCGAACGTCTTTCAGAGGATGGCGCGCGAGGTGTACAGCCGCGAGCAGCAGCTTAAGCAGGAAGTTCGCCAGCTCACGATTCAGATCGACCAAAGCAAGCGAGAACAGCAGGTCAAACAGATTACAGAAACCGATTTCTTTCAAGATTTGCAGAAGAAGGCGAAAGAAATGCGCGCCAGTCAGGGTTTGGATCGTTCTGCCAATGCTGAGGAAGTCCCAACATAGGCGCGACTGAGGAGCACAGCAGGCCAAAATGACACAGCGATACACTCGGCGCCGGTTTACCAACCGGCGCTACCTCGACGCCGTGGCCGATCACATCGTGAGCTTCGACGGCGCGATGGGCACCAGCATCCAGGGCTATCCTCTGACCGCCGACGACTTCGGCGGGGAGCAGTACAACGGCTGCAACGATTACCTGTGCCTCACTCGGCCAGACGTGATCGAGGCGATCCATGCCTCGTTCCTCAGCGTCGGCAGCGAGGTCGTCGAGACTAACACGTTCCGCAGTAACCCGATCACGCTGGCCGAATATGGCCTTGCCAAGCGGACGCTCGAGATCAACCGGGCGGCGGCGGCACTGGCGCGCCGCGTCTGCGATCGCTTCGAGGCCGAGACTGGCATCCCGCGCTTCGTCGCCGGCAGCATTGGGCCATCCGGCAAACTGCCAAGCGGAGACGACCCCGACCTGAGCGACATCACCTTTGACGCTTTGGCCGAGGTTTTCGCTGTACAAGCGCGCGGCTTGGTGGAGGGTGGGGCCGACCTGCTGCTGATCGAGACGAGCCAAGACATCCTCGAGGTGAAAGCGGCGGTTTACGGCATCAACCGCTATTTTGAGGAGACCGGCGTCCGCATCCCGCTGCAGGTGCAGATCACGCTCGATACCAGTGGGCGGATGCTGTTTGGGACGGATATCGCCAGCGCCCTGGCCACCCTCGAAGCGCTGCCGGTCGATGTGCTCGGCCTGAACTGTTCGACCGGGCCGGAGTACATGCGCGAGCCGATTCGCTATCTGGTCGAAAACAGCCGCCTGCCGATCAGTGTGCTGCCGAACGCTGGCCTGCCCATCAATGTGGATGGCGAGGCGGTCTACCCGATGGAGCCGGAGCCGTTCAGCCAGATGGTGGCCGAGTTCACGCGCTGGGGTGTGAACGTGGTCGGCGGCTGCTGCGGGACGCGCCCAGAGCATCTCGAACGGCTTTACCAACACGTGCACGGGCATTCGCATGCCGATTTGGCGGCGGGACGCGCCGCGCGCCGCGCGCCAGTCGAACGGCGGCCAGAAGCGCGGGCGCTGGTCTCCAGCAATATGCGGGCGGTTCCGCTGGCTTTCAACCCGGGGCCGACAATGATCGGCGAACGCATCAATACGCAGGGCAGCCGCAAGGTCAAACAGCTCATCCTCAACGAAGATTACGACGGCGTGATCCCGATCGCTGTGCAGCAGATCGAGAGCGGCGCGCATATGCTTGATGTCTGCGTGGCGCTGACTGAGCGCGCCGATGAGGCGCTGCAAATGCGAACGCTGGTCAAGAAATTGGCGATGGCCGTCGAAGCGCCGCTGATCATCGACGTGACGGAACCGGCCGTTGCTGAGGCCGCGCTGTCGGTCTACCCTGGGCGTGCCATCATCAACGGCAACAACCTCGAGAACGGCCGCGAACGCATCGACCAGGTGCTGCCGATCGCCCGCAAATATGGGGCGGCCGTGCTGTCGATGACGATCGACGAGGAAGGCATGGCTCACACGCGCGAGCGCAAGCTGGCCATCGCTCGGCGCATTCACGATATCGCCGTTCATGAATATGACCTCGCGCCGCAGGATCTGATCTTCGACGCGCTCACGTTTCCGCTCACTACTGGGCAGGAAGAGCTGCGCAACGACGCGATCGAGACGATCGAAGGGATCCGCCTGATCAAGCAGCATCTGCCGGGCGTGCTCACCGCGCTGGGCGTCAGCAACGTGAGTTTTGGGGTGACGCCGGCAGCGCGCGGCGTGCTCAACAGCGTCTTCCTCTACCACGCCGTCAACGCCGGCCTCGATATGGCGATCGTCAACCCTGCGCACATCACGCCTTACGCCGAGATCCCGGAAGAGCAGCGCAAGCTGGCCGATGATCTGATCTTCAATAGCGACCCGGATGCGCTGCCGCGCTTCATCCAGTATTTCGAACAGAACGACGTGCGCCTTGCGGCTGCGCAGCAGGAAGACCCCACGGCCGATATGACGGCCGAACAGGCGCTGCACTGGCAGATCGTGCATCGCAAGAAGGAAGGCCTCGAAGCCCTGATCGACGACTGCCTGAAGCGGCAGGATGCCGTCGGCGTGCTCAACAATGTGCTGCTGCCGGCGATGAAAGAGGTGGGCGATAAATTCGGCTCTGGCGAGCTGATCCTGCCCTTTGTGCTGCAAAGCGCCGAAGCGATGAAGAAAGCCGTCGCCTATCTCGAACGATTCATGGACAGGCTCGAGGGCGTCTCGAAAGGGGTCGTCGTGCTGGCGACGGTCTATGGCGATGTGCACGATATCGGCAAGAATTTGGTCAAGACGATCCTCAGCAACAACGGCTACACCGTCTACGATCTGGGCAAGCAGGTGCCCGCTAACGTGATCATCGAGAAGGCGCAGGAGCATCAGGCGGATGCGATCGGGTTGAGCGCCTTGCTCGTCAGCACCTCGAAGCAGATGCCGCTGGTCGTGAACGAGCTGGCACGGCGCGGCCTCAGCTTCCCCGTCTTGATCGGTGGAGCGGCCATCAACCGCAAATTTGGGCGGCGCATCCTCTTTTTAGAAGATGGCGAGCGCCCTTACGAGCCGGGCGTCTTCTATTGTAAGGACGCCTTCGAGGGACTGGCGGTGATGGACCGGCTGATCGACCCTGAAGCGCGCGCGGCATTGCTCGAGCAGGTGAAGCTGGAAGCCTATGCCGAAATGAACAAACAACCCCCCACCCGCCGCGAGCGCCGGCTTGGCGGAGGGCGAACCGTGCCGCTGGCGCCGGCCATCCCAGAGCCGCCGTTTTGGGGGACGCGCACGATCCGAGCGATGCCGCTTGAGGTCGTACTCAAATATCTGCATAAGCCGGAGCTGTTCCGCCTGAGCTGGGGCGGTGGCAACACGCACGGCGAGGCATGGGCGCAGCTCGAGGCCGAGTTCGAGGCGCGGCTTGCGCGCATGAGCAAAGCTGCCCTGCGTGAGCGCACGTTGCAGCCGCAGGCCGTCTACGGCTTCTTCCCAGCCAACAGCGACGGTGATGACCTCATCCTGTACGACCCCGAGCCATTCCAAGCGGCGCTCGCGCAGGGTAAGAACAGCGCCGGCGGGGCAGGGCCGGAACGTATTGAGATTGCCCGCTTCACGTTTCCACGACAGCCATTCGGCGAGCATTTGTGCATCAGCGATTACTTCGCGCCAGCCGAGAGCGGCTTGGTCGATACCGTCGCTTTGCAAATCGTCACCGTGGGGCAGGTGGCGACCGAACATTTCGACCGCCTGCAAAATGCCGATAACTACAGCGAGGCCTATTTCTTCCATGGGCTGGCCGTGCAGGCTGCCGAGGCGACCGCCAACTACGTCAATCGTATGGTCATCAACCGGGCGCTTGAGATCCCGCCCGGGCAGGGCAAACGCTACAGCTGGGGTTATCCCGCCTGCCCAGATCTCCAAGATCACGAACAGGTGCTCCGTCTGCTGCCCAACGCTGCCAGCGAGCTGGGCATGTCGCTGACTGCGGCCTATCAATGGGTGCCAGAGCAGAGCACTGCAGCGATCGTCGTCCACCATCCCGGGGCGAAGTATTTCAA
>DAOTYT010000177.1:0-3403 GCA_034434615.1 Anaerolineae bacterium
CCGTGGCCCTCAACAAACAGTGCGCGAGCTGAGCGGCGGCAATCAGCAGAAAGTCGTCTTCGCGCGGGCGCTGGCCCAACCGCCGCGCGTGCTGCTGCTTGATGAGCCGACGCGCGGCATCGACGTAGGCGCCAAACACGATATTTATTCGCTCATCCGGCAGATCAGCGCTGCTGGGACGAGCATCATTATGGTTTCTTCCGATCTGCCGGAGCTGTTGGGGATGTGCGACCGTGCCTTGATCATCAGCGGCGGCCGTTTGGTGACGATCACGCTGACCGCCGGACTGAGCGAAGCCGATTTGCTGACGTTGTGTTATGGAGACTTGGTGCATGGCTGACCGAGCAGTGCCCCTTCACGCTCGCACCCCTCGCGCGGCTGGCCGGGCAAACGCTGGGCGCATCCTGCGTCGCTTCGGCACGTTGATCGGCTTTCTGCTCGTCGTCGGCGTGTTCTGGTCGCAGCGGCCAGAGACGTTCATGACCGTCCGGAACTGGCTCAATATCACGCAGCAGGTCAGCATCCTCGGCGTCGTTGCTTTTACCATGACGGTGGTCATGTCGTTGGGTGATTTCGACTTGAGTGTTGGCGCGATGGCCAGCCTCGCTGGCATCGTGGCGGCGCTGCTGTTTCGCGATGGGCAGGCGGTGTGGGTTGGTGTGGCCGCTGCGTTGGGCGTTGGTCTGCTTGGCGGGTTGGTCAATGGCCTGCTGGTTTCTTATGTCGGCATCTCACCGTTCGTGGCCACCCTCGGCATGCTCACGCTGTTCAGCGGGGTCGCCTTTTACATCAGCAGCGGCACGACGATCTTCGGCCGCGCCATACCGAGCGCGTTCAGCGATTTCGCCCGCGGCGGCATCCCGCTCGGCGAGATCGGTGGGCAGTCTGTGACTATTCCCAACTTAACGCTGCTGGCGCTGCTCGTATTGGCGCTGATCTGGGTGCTCATGGAGCAGACGACGTTTGGCCGCCGGCTGTATGCGATCGGCGGCAACCGCGAAGCGGCCCGGCTCGCCGGCGTGCGCGTGCGCCGGCTGCGACTGGTCGCTTTTATGATTACGGGTATTGGTGCGGCGACTGCCGGGTTAATGCTCGTTAGCCGGCTGGCTTCAGCCAACCCCACGCAGGGCGACGGCTTAATGCTCAACGCGATCGCTGCGGTCTTCCTCGGCATGACGATGAGTGAGGAGGGCGAGCCGCATGTGTTAGGGACGCTGGTCGGCGTGCTCATCCTCGGTGTGCTGGCGAATGGCCTCACGCAGATGCAGGTCGATAGTTATATCCAGCAGATCTTGACCGGCGCGATCATCGTCTTGGCCGTCACGCTGAGCAGCATCACCCGGCGAAATGTCTAATGCCCACGACGAACTTGCTGCTGACCACGTTAGCTGAGATCAAAGCCGCCGGGCGCATGGCGTTGTGCGGCTATTTTTTGGTCGGCTATCCAACACCTGAGGATTTCTTCCGCATGACGCGGGCCGCGCGCGAACTCGACGTCATCGAGTTCGGCATTCCTGCGCACGAGCCGTCGCTTGATGGCCCGGTGATCGCGAGCGCGCACGACGTCGTCACCGAGGTGCGTGGGTTGGGCGCCGAGACGGCGCTGGCGCTGATCGGCGGTCTGCGCGATCTGCGCCAGCCGCGCTTCGTGATGACCTACGCCGATGTCGGCCGTGAGCTGGATGGCTTCCTGCGCTTGTGCGTCGCCAACGACGTTCATGGCATGCTGGCGCCCGATCTCGCGCCGTTTGAGATCGATGATGTGATCCGCGTGGCGCGGGCGCTCAATCTAGCAGTTTTCACCCTGTGCGATGCGCGGGCAGACGATGAAACGCTGCGGCTGGCTGTTGAACGCGGCGATATCGTTTATTTGAAAGCGGCAGCCGGGCGCACGGGCCAGCATGCCGATCTCAAAGGCGAGCTGCGCGTCGTTTTGCAGCAGGCGATGGCGCGCATCCGCGCGATTAAGCCGCACATCCCGATCGCAGTCGGCATCGGCGTGCAGCGCGCTGAAGATGTAGCGGCGCTGGCGGCACTCGGTGCCGATATGGTGGTTGTCGGCACGAAGATCATTGAGCATTTGACGACGGGAGAAGCCGCGCTGGTTGATTATATCCGCACGCTCAAGGCGGCGACCGTCTACCCGCAGGTGGCTGGCCAATGATCGCGCACTGGCTGGCCCTTGATGTGGGGACGACGGGGGTCAAAGCTGCGCTGCTCGATGCAGATGGCCGCGTTGTGCGCTCGGCCAGCCGCGACTACCCGACGCGCACCGCCGCTGGCGGCATCGTTGAGCAGTCAGCCCAAGATTGGCTCGTGGCAGCGGAGGCGGCAGTCCGCGAGCTGCGACCAGCGGAGGCCGAAGCGATCGCGCTGACTGGGCAGATGCAGAACGCGATCTTGGTGGCCGCATCGGGAGAGCCGGTGCGCCCCGTCATCCTCTACAGCGATACCCGCGCTCGCGATGAGGCGGCCCGCGTTGAAACGCGCATCGGCGGCGACAGGCTGGCCGTCATCACAGGCAATGCGATGGGGCCAAGCGGGCTGCTGGCGAAACTGCTCTGGCTGCAAGCCCATGAGCCGGACAGCCTCGAGCGAGCGGTGCATCTGCTCTACGGCGCGGCGGATTATCTTGCGCTGCGCTGGGCCGGCGCCGCTGTGACCGACACGACGACCGCTTCGACCACTGAACTGATGCGGCTTGAGGAGCGCAGCCCGCTTGACGAAGCGCTGTTTGCCGCTCTTGATCTCTACGGTGTTGCGCGGCTTTTGCCCAAACTGGTCGACGGCGGGGCGATGGTCGGTGAGCTGTCCTCCGAAGCGGCGCAGCAGCTTGGGCTGCGTGCGGGTCTGCCCGTTCATCTTGGCCCGGGCGATGCCGGCGCGACCACGCTGGGCGCGGGCAGCGGGTTGGTTGGCCGTGCCTATGCCTATATTGGTACCAGCGGCTGGGTCGCCTATTCGACGAAAGCTCGGCCACCGGCCGAAGCTGGTGTATTTACACTGGCCCATCCAGCCCGCGATCGCTACATCGGCGTCGCGCCGTTACTGACAGCAGGTGGCAACCTTGACTGGCTGCGCCATCTTTTCGATGACGCGCCGCACGAAGCGCTGATCGCCGAGGCGCTCGCTGCGCCGGCGAGCGATTTGATCTATTTACCTTATCTCAACGGCGAGCGCTCCCCGATCAACGACCCGCTGGCGCGCGGGGCGTTTATCGGTTTGAACGCCGGGCATCGCCGCGCTAATCTGGCGCGCGCCGTGTTGGAAGGGGTCGCTTTCGCTTATCGCCATGCCTTGGAAACGCTGCTGGGGCAGCCCCCGCCCGATCTGATGTTGACGGGAGGCGGCACACGCTCTGAGGCATGGTGCAGCCTGATCGCGACGGTGACCCACCTGCCCG
>DAOTYT010000178.1:0-2668 GCA_034434615.1 Anaerolineae bacterium
CCTTTCGCGCTGGGCATTAAGCTGCTGATCACCTATGGTGCGCCGATTGCGCACACCGACGATCCTGATCGTGCAGTAGGGGCCGCTCTGGAGATGTTGAGCCAGGTGTGGAAGTTCAACGAGCGCTTGCGCGAAGAGCTGCCCGCCGAGCTGCATCGCGAAACGTTTGTGAGTTTGCGCATCGGCATCACGCAGGGCGAAACTTATGCTGGCGAAGTGGGCTGGAAACAGCGCCGTGAGTTCACCGTGATGGGTGATGATGTAAATTTGGCTGCTCGGCTGATGTCAAGGGCGGAATTCGGACAGGTGTTGATTAGCGAACGAGTACGCGAACGGTTGAAGGCGTCTTACCACATTGAGGCGCTTCCCGCGCTGTCGCTAAAAGGCAAGCGAAAACCCGTTCAGGTATATCGGGTTGAAGCTGTGGCCGAGCCGGCTCTCGCTGCCCAAACCGGCAGCGAGACACCGTTTGTCGGCCATGATATGTTCTTGCTGACGCTGAGCTACGGTCTCGCTCAAGCGCGAAATGGGCGGCCGTGCGCTTTGGCCCTCGTTGGCGATTCCGGCACTGGTAAAACGCGCATCGCCCAACAGTTCGCCAGTGCTGCGCAGGCCGCTGCTTTTCAGGTGGCCTGGGCGGCGCGTTATTCTATCAATGCGGCAGCGACGACATGGGCATCCCTGATCGCGCAGTTGGTTGGGATTACGCCCGCGGCATCCCCGCTGGAGAGTCGTGAGCGATTAGCAGGGGCGCTGGCGCCGCTCGGCATTGCCGAACTGGAAATGGCATTAAGCGAACTGCTCGGTCTTCCGGCGCGCGAGCGCATCGATAAGGCGCAAGCGCAGTCTCAGCATTTGGCCGATTTATTCGCCAAGTTCTCGCAGATGACCCCCGAAGAACAACGTTCCTCCGGCATGTTCGGGGTGATGCGTCGCTGGGTCGAAGCGTCGCCTGCCGATGAGGGTGACGAGTCTGCCCTGTGGAAGACGGCAAGACAGCGCACTGACCTGCGCGAAGCGATCAAACGTTTTCTGCTGGCTTACACGGCTGAAAAGCCGACGGTACTCATTATCGATGATTTGCGGCAGGAGAATGTGCAGGCCATCGATTTCCTGCGGTACCTTATCGCTGAGCTTAAACAGGCCAAACTGGTCATCCTTGTGACGTTTGAACCTCAGGAGGCGATCGATCTCGCTGTGCAGAGATTTATCGTCCCCGATCTCAATCGCGATGAAACGCATTTAGTCGCTATGGCAGTGCTGCATGTTGCCGAAATTGGGCCGCGGCTTGGCGAGCTGTTGTGGCAGCGCACCAGCGGCCGGCCGTTGTTTATCGAGTCGCTGCTGCACTTGCTGCTCGCGCGTGATTACATCGTGATTAGCGGGGACTACGCCGAACTGCGAGAGGAGGCCGATCTCGAAACGCTTCCCGAAAATATTCGCAAGCTCGTCATCAGCCGCATCGATCGCATGAGCGGGTTGGCACAATCGCTCGTTCGATCAGCGGCGGTATTTGGAACTGAGTTCACTGCGGCGGCGCTGGCTGCTGTTAACGACTACGACGATCTCGCCTTGCTTCAGCCCGCGATTGATGAGCTCGTCCAAGCGCGTGTGTGGAAAACCTCCGATGGAGAGCATTTTGAATTCGCACACGGCTTAACGCAAAGCGTGGTTTATGAAACTTTGGCGCGTGCCCAACGGCTTAAACTGCATCAAGCCGCCGCGGATTACTGGCAGCATCAGCCTACATCGAATGCGCAGTGCTACATGCTGGCGTATCATTTTCACCGCTGTGGTCTAACGGAGCAGGCGCTCGAAGTGGTGAGGAAGGCGGCCGAAGCAGCCGAAGCGCGCCAAGATTTGGATGACGCCATTGATCTTTATGCGCAAGTGCTGAGTTTGTTCCCTGAAGAGCAAAACCTCCGCGCGCAAATGGAACGTCTAACGCAAATTGCTGAACAAATGCGCAGTGAGCTTTAAAGTACGGGATCGCCGGTTAGGCACCTCCAGAATGTAACGCGGCACAAACTGTGTGCTGATGACGACTCACTGTTAAGGAATGGTCGATGACTCCTGATGCCAGCGATGAGCATCTGGCAAAAAAAGCGCAGTTGGGCGATCGCGATGCCTTTTTCAGGTTGTACGAACGCTACCTGCGCCATGTTTACAACCGCGTCAAAAGTAAGGTGCCAGAGCACGATGTTGAGGACGTTACGCAAGAGATTTTCATCGCTGTCGTCCGTTCGCTCGAAAACTACGAGCAGCGATCGCGCTTCAGCACATGGTTGTATACGATCGTCAACCGGCAGATCGCAGATTATTACCGCCATCGTGGCAGGAAGGGCAACCCAGTCACTATAGAAATGCCCGATGAAACGATGGTCGATCTGTCTTCAATGACGCACCAAGAGCGTGCCGACCAGCGGCTGTTGATACGAAACGCGCTCGCCAGCATCGCCGAACATTATCAGGAGATCATTTTGATGCGTCTTGCTGATGGCCTAACCTTTGCTGAGATTGCACAGCAGCGTGGCCAATCGCTTGAAGCGGTCAAATCACTTTACCGGCGCGCCATTCAGGCCATGCGCGACCAAATGGAGCGGAGTGAACTCTGATGGACGAGCACCGCCGCATCGACGACGCGCTGGCCGACCAGACCGATGCTCTG
>DAOTYT010000179.1:0-9254 GCA_034434615.1 Anaerolineae bacterium
TGCAGCTTCTGCTGCTCCAGCGCGGCCAGCCGGCGAAGCTGCATTTCAAGGATGGCATTGGCCTGCGCCTCGGTCAGGTCAAAACGCGTCATCAACCGTTCGCGGGCCGTATCGGCATCTTCCGATGCTCGAATCGTCTGAATGATCGCATCAAGGCTGGAGAGCGCTTTGAGCAGTCCTTCAAGAATGTGCGCCCGTGCCCGGCGTTTGCCCAGTTCAAAGCGCGAACGACGCTCGATCACCTCATAGCGATGCTCGATGTAAATTTGAAGCATGCGTTTCAGGCTAAGCGTGCGCGGTTCGCCATTGACGAGCGCCAGCATCTGAATGCCGAACGTGCTCTGAAGCTGCGTATATTTATAGAGTTGGTTAAGGACTTTGCGCGGCTGCGCCCCCTGCTTCAGCTCAACGACGAGGCGCATCCCCTGCCGGTCGCTCTCATCGCGCAGGTCAGCAATGGCGGTCAGCCGTTCCTCGCGCACCAGCGAGACGATACGCTCGATGATGGACGTTTTGCTAATTTGGTAAGGTATTTCAGTGATGACGATGCGATAACGATCGCCGCGGCTTTCCTCGATAGAAGCCTTCGCGCGCACGACGACCCGACCGCGCCCCAGCGCGTAGGCCTCGCGCAGCTCGTCGTTGGCGACGATAATGGCGCCGGTCGGGAAATCTGGCCCTTTGATGAACGCCATCAAATCTTCGACGTTAATCTCATCGAACTGGTCGATATGATCGATGACGTAGGAAATGGCGCCGGCCAGCTCGCGCAGATTGTGTGGCGGAATGCTGGTCGCCATACCGACGGCGATGCCGCTGGCGCCGTTCAGCAGCATGTTCGGCAGGCGAGCTGGCATCACAGCAGGTTCTTGCTGCGTGCCGTCATAGTTATCGACGAAATCGACCGTATCCATGTCGATATCGACGAGCATTTCTTCGGCGATGCGCGCCAGCCTTGCTTCGGTATAGCGCATCGCAGCCGGGCTGTCACCATCGACGCTGCCGAAGTTGCCCTGCCCATCGACCAGCGGGTAGCGCAGCGAAAATTCCTGCGCCATGCGCGCCATGGCGTCATAAACCGCGCTGTCACCATGAGGATGGTACTTGCCAAGCACCTCTCCGACGATGCGAGCGCTTTTTTTGTATTGGGCGTTAGCGCGAATGCCCATGTCGTACATCGCATAGAGGATGCGCCGGTGCACGGGCTTGAGGCCATCGCGGGCATCGGGCAGGGCGCGCGCAACGATCACGCTCATGGCGTAATCGAGATAGCTTCCGCGCATTTCCTCATTGATGTTGACCGGACGGATATGACCGATGAAGTCCATAGGCCGGGCGCTGCGCGCCGTCTGAAGCGATGCCTGCTGCCTGAACGTGTTCATACAGGCCGATCAGCACCAGGCACTTAGGCGGCTTGCAGCGTCTTGCTCCTTTCACTGCCGTTTGCCGTTGTCACTGAGATCGAATGCCGACGACCGAGGTGCGTGACGTGCTTCGCGGTCAGCGGCTCCGCCTTTGCGCAAGAACGTTCATCTTTGGTGAGTTGCTTGGCGTCTCAATCACCCTATGATTATACCTTAATACTTGTTAGAATGCCAGTTGAGGTCGATTCTGTAATAAAAGTACTAATAACTTGTATGAAGCAGCGCAATTTGAGGCGAACTAACTACAGCGTTCCGCATCGTCGTATCCTTCTTAGCCTGGTTTTCGGCATTATCGCTGTGCTTTCTGTGGCCGCCGGCAGCACCACTTACAGCGCGCAGCGCGTTGATGCTTTGATCGCCATATCGCGCGACCGTGCCGCTCATCATCGTTACGACGAGGCGATCGACGCTATCGATGAGGCGCTGCGGCTGCAGCCGAACGACCCGCTTCTATATCTTGAACGCGGCCAGCGCATCATGCTCATCTATGAGTGGGATCGCGCACTGGCAGATTACGATCGAGCCATCGCGCTGGCGCCCGATTTGCCTGAGGCGTATTATTATCGCGCTTTGCTCTACGCCAGCGTGCCAGAGGGGCTTGAAGCGCGCCGCGCCGCCGCCGCCGATCTTGAGCGCTATCTAACACTCGCTCCGGAAGGCGAGTTTGCGCAAGCCGCTGCGCGCCGCCATGCCGAGCTGACGGCGCTGCTCGAAGCGCTCAGCGATCGACCTTGATTTCGCTTGCCGTTCTTCAACAGGTGCGGTAAAACCATCGTAATAGACCTTTGTAACTCTTATTTGTTTATGGAGACATTAAATGAAACTCTTTTTGACCATCCTCGTCGTGCTGGTGCTGGTGGTGGTTGTCACTACCGCTGGCGCACTGCTGCTTTATCACTATGCCTCGCAGGGGCCGCTCCCGCAGATTCGAGGTTCGCTCGAAGTTCCGGGGCTTAACGCTCAGGTAGAAGTACTGCGCGACTCTTACGGCATCCCGCATATTTATGCCAGCAATCCGTATGATCTGTTCTTCGCGCAGGGGTACGTGCACGCGCAGGACCGCTGGTGGCAGATGGAGTTCAGCCGCCACATCGGCCGCGGCGCTATCCAAGAGCTGACTGGACGCAACGAAGCGGCGATGGGCACCGATATCTTCATTCGCACCGTTGGCTGGCGCGACGCCGCGGAACGCACTTTCGCCAGCGGCGACGAAGAAGAACTATCCGTGCTGCAAGCCTTCGCCGATGGCGTGAACGCTTATATTAACAGCCGACCGCAAGAACTGCTGGCGCTGGAATACCGGCTGTTGGGACTAACCGGCGTCAGCATTGAACTTGAGCCGTGGTCTCCCGTCGACACGCTGAACTGGGGCATCGTCATGGCGTGGAATTTGACGGATTCCTACGACTACGAGCTAACGCTGCAGGCGATCATCGATGCGCTCGGCCCAGACATGGCCTACGACTATGCGCCGCCATTCCCGTTTGAGACCAAACCCACCGTTGTACAGCTAGAGGACCTGCCGCTGACGGAAGAAAGCCTCGGCACGCCGATCACTGCGCTGCCGACCGGGCAGGCGGTCTCGCGCGTGATGGCGGGCGGTTATCATGCGGCAGCCAGCCCGCTGATCGGCGGCGGCATCGGCATCGGCAGCAATAATTGGGTCGTTGGGCCGGCCATAACGGAGGGCGGGCTGCCGCTGCTCGCCAATGACCCGCACCTTGGGATCGGCATGCCGTCGATCTGGTACGAAATCGGCCTGCACTGCCTGCCAAAGACCGAGGACTGCCCGTATGACGTGGTCGGCTTCACCTTCCCGGCATCGCCCGCCGTCATCGTCGGTCGCAATGCGGACATCGCATGGGGCGTCACTAATGCCGGGGCCGATGTGCAGGATCTGTATCGCATCACCGTTAATCCCGAAAATGCGCTGCAATACTTGTGGGACGGCGAGTGGCGCGATATGACCGTGCGCGAACAGACGATCCGCTTTGGCGATGGCAGCGAGCCGCTCACGTTCCAAGTGCGCGAGACGCACCTTGGGCCGATCATCAACGACAATCAGCGCGATCCCGAAACTGGCGCGCTGCTCGGCTTCAACAATGATGACCCGCTGGCACTGCGCTGGACAGCGCTTGAGCCGCTCACCTTGTTCCGTGCCGTTGTACGGCTGAACCGCGCGCGCGATTGGGAGGAATTCCGCGATGCCCTGCAATACTGGGATGTGCCGGCGCAGAACTTCGTCTATGCCGATGTGCGCGGCAATATCGGCTACCAACTGCCGGGGCGGTTTCCAATTCGCGCTGCCGACCATGACAGCGCGCTGCCAGTCGACGGGACCACTTCGGCCTATGAATGGCGCGGCTATATCCCCTTCGACCTTCTGCCGCGCATCTATAACCCAGAGCGCGGCTACATCGTCACCGCCAATCAGGCCATCGTGCCGGAGGCGTTCTATGAGCAGTTAGCCGAAGCGCTGGGCGAGGACGCCAACTATCAACTCGGTTATCACTGGTCTTACGGCTACCGCGGTGAACGCATCAACGACATGCTGCGCGGTCAAACGGGCCTAACACGAGATGACATGCGCACTATGCAGGCCGATACGTTTGATATCAACGCCTTTGAAGCTGCCGCCTATTTGAGCGACCTTGAGATTGAGGACGCTGAGCTGCGCGCCGCGCGCGATTGGCTGGTCGACGATTGGGATTTCCGCTTCGACGCAAGCAGCCCGCAGGCGGCCTTCTACGCTTACTTTAGCCGGCGCCTGCTCGATAATTTGTTCAATGATCAACTGCCAGAAGATATCCGTGCCAGTTCGCAGCAGTTGTGGCCCGCAGTGCGGCTGATGGCCGATCCGGAGAATCGTTGGTGGGACGACGCGCGCACACCCGATATCGTAGAGACGCGCGATGACATTTTGCTGCGCTCGCTGAGCGAGGCGTATCAAGAAGCATCATCCGAACTGGGTGCAGATCGTGAGGCATGGCGATGGGGCGCCCTGCATACAGCGACGTTCGTCAGCAATCCACTCGGGCTGAGCGGTATTGGCTTGATCGAGGAAATGGTCAACCGCGGGCCGGTGGAAACGGGCGGCGGCAACGAGATCGTCAACGCGACGGGTTGGAACATTAATTCGGGCGATTTTACCGTGCGCTCGCTGCCTTCGATGCGCCTGATCGTCAACTTCAGCGAGGAGGATGGCGGCCTGGCGATACATACCACCGGCCAAAGTGGCCATCCGTTTAGCCCCCACTATGACGATTTGATCGCGCTGTGGGCCGCCGTCGATTATCACCCGCTGCTGTTCACGCGCGCAGCGGTCGAACAGGCCGCGACCAACCGCCTCGTCTTAAACCCGGCTGGAGAATAGGAACCTGGGAGGACGGCGCCGTTTCACCCCCTAAGTGATGTTGCGCAGTTGCCCTCATCCCCCGCCCCCTTCTCCCTGAGGGCGAAGGGGGCAGAACAACTAAGGGTTTCGAAGTCCCTCTCCCTGAGGGCGAGGGATTAAGGGTGAGGGCTGAAAAATGCCGAATTGCGTAACGTCACATGTTACTATATGCAATAGATACAAATGGAAACGGCGCCGTCAAAAATAAAAATCAAAAAACCAGCCGACCTGTCGCGATCAGCAGGGCGAGGCCAATCACGAGTACATTCATGAAGAAGAAGATTGACAGGAACATACGCTCGACAGCCGTCATGCCGAGGAAGTTACGCTCTGGCCGCGAGTCTTCGACGAAGGCAAAGGCCTCGTCATCTTCAATATCGAACTCATCATAGCCTGAATCGGTGCTTTTACGCAGATCATCTAACATGGCGGCATCCCTCTTGATCGTTCGAACTGAGGACGCGGGGTCGCGCTCATTCCCTTCATCATGTCATCAATTGTACCTTTAATTCAGGCATTCATATTAATACTTCACGTGCTTCGCTTCCAAACCCCGCCGCTTAATCGAAAATCGATCGGCTGAGCCGGGTTTTGCCCTGATTGCGCCAGCGTCCGCAAAATTGGCTCATCACCCGTTTGATCCAGCAGCACCGAGACGACGACCGGCGCCTGGTGCTGCGCGCCCGCCGCGAAGCGCGCCCCAGCCAAGCGAGCGATCGCCTCATCATCGATGGCATAAAGCGCAAAAAACGCATTTTGATCGCGGCTGGCCAGCGCATCGTGTTCCAAGGCGAGCCGCCAAGTGAGCAGATCGCGCCAGTCGAGGCCGGTCTGATCGAGCGAGGACACACCGGCAACCTCTGTCAAGATCGCCATGCTTGAGTCGGGCTGCATGAGGGAAAGCAGGCGGCGCACCGCGGGTTCGCCATAATTCCCAGCCAGGCTGGCGATCAGGAAGCTGTTTGTCTCTAACCCGACGAAACGCCCCACCAGCCATGAAATGACCGCCTGCCGCAGATAATAGGCATCGGCGGGGTAGATCGGCTGCCGACCGTCAAGCGCGTCGTGCACCAGCCGCTCGGCCAGCAAATTGGCGACTTCGAGCTGTGCCGCCGTGTCAAACAGCATATCGGTGCGAGCAACGCGCGCAAACGGCGACGGGATCTGCAGCACATCAGGATTGGTCGATGACCAACCGATCGGGAGCGCCTCGTCAGGCACGATGTCGATCGTCAGCGCCGCCAGCGGCTGGCAGCCAGTTGCCGCGCATCCCAGCGCCATCCAGTCATCGATGCGCGCAAGCACTGCCCGCGCGACAGGTTCATCGTAAGCCCGGTAGACGACGAACGCGCGCTGCGCCTCAAGGCGTTCAACCCCACCCCAAAACGTAAAATCGGGCGGCACATGGCGCCAACCGTCCTCATAGCGCCAGTAGAACCACGTGCGGGCATAAGGCGCGCCATCGATGATCTCTTCGACCTGAACGCGCGCGCGCATGCCATCGATAACCAGATCGAGGATGCGCCCAGTCAAGTTGACGTCCTGAGTTTGTTTCGCCTGCTGGTAGCGGCCGAAAGCGGCCGCCTGCCGCTGCATCCATTCGTCGCTGGCGCTGCGCTGCAAGGCGAGAAAAGCGGAGCGATCGCCCAGCCGCAGGGCTGTGACTTCGGCGGCGACGGTACCGCGCAAAAGCTGCTCGATCTCCCATTCGACCTGACGCAGCCGCAGCGCCAGCGCACCGATCAAAACGCCGATGAGCAGCACAATGACCAATGTGAAAAGAAAGAAACGCAGCACGACGCGGCGCCGCTGGCGGATGCTCTCGGGGTCTTCACCCGCAGGCTTCAGCCGCTCGCGTTCGGTTTCGATCTCCCAGTCCAGCCGAATACCCATAAGAACCTTGTTACACAAAATTGAGATCGCCGGCGATCACACGTTCGAGCTTACCATCCTCCAACCGGAGCAAGAGCGCGCCTGTCTCATCGACGGCTTCGGCCGTCCCGCTCAGTGCGGCACCGCTCACATTGACCATCACGACACGGCCTAAAACGTTGAGGCGCGCGCGCCAAGCGGAAAACAAGACCGAATCTTGCAGCCGTACACGCCAATCATCCAGGCGTTCTAAAAGCGCAGCCAGCAGTTCAGCTCGATCGATGGAACGTTTCAGGGCAGGTTCAAGGCTCACAGCCCGGGCTGCAAGGGCAGGATCGGCGAAATTCACGCGCACGTTGATGCCAATGCCAAGAGCGACCCCCAGCAGACGATCGGCCTGCCAGCATGCTTCAGGTAAAACGCCGCAGATTTTGCGCCCGCCAAGCTGCACATCGTTAGGCCATTTGATGGTGAGATCACGAGCGCCGACCGCCTCCAATGCCTCACAAACGGCCAGCGCTCCTAACATGCCGACGCGAGAAAGATGGCTAACAGCCGGCCGCAGCAGATAGGTGAGCAGCAGCGCCGAACCAGGCGGCGCATACCAACTGCGCCCAAAACGGCCGCGACCATGCGTCTGCGCATCGGCAACGATGACCGCACCATCAGGCGGAGGGTTCATTTCGTCGCGCAGCCATGCGATGCCGAGGTCATTGGTGCTGGTCGCTTGTTGGTGCCACTGCATCGCTCGGCCCGCAAAAGACGGAAACGCTTCGCGGCGGCCATCAAAGTTCATCAACCGCTGCCATTCTTTGTTTTCTTTCACCCAAGTATTATACTCACGCCAGTGCGAAGATACAGGCCGCGCGATCAATGGAACACTTGTGGACACCCTGGCGCATGGCATACATCCGTGGGGAAAAACGCCCGGCGGATGGCTGCGTCTTCTGCACAGCGAGCACACTCAGCGATGACGAGGCGCTTATCATTGCCCGAGCAACGCATGTGTACGCCATTATGAACCGTTACCCCTATAACAACGGGCATCTCATGATCGTCCCCTATGCCCATGTCAGCTCGCTGGAACTGCTCGAGGATGCAGCCCTGCTCGATTTGATGCGAATGACCAACCGCGCACTGGCAGCGCTGCGCCATCTGTATAACCCACCGGCGTTTAACCTCGGCGCCAACCTTGGCCAAGCGGCAGGCGCGGGGATCGCTGAGCATTTTCACCTCCACATCGTCCCACGGTGGAGCGGGGATGCCAACTTTATGAGCGTGATCGGCGGCACCCGCGTTATCCCAGATACGCTCGATAACACCTATCGGGATCTGCGCAATGCTTGGCAGCAGCTCTTTGCAGAGAAAGAATGACACACTATGCCGGCACGAGCTAAACATGCACGAGATGCTGTTATCCTGAGCGGGGCACGCACCCCGACCGGCCGCTTTCTCGGCGCACTGTCGTCTTTGAGCGCCGCCCAGCTCGGCCAGATCGCGGCACGGGCCGCCGTCGAGCGCAGCGGCATCGACGCAGCAGCAATTGAGGAAGTAATCTTCGGCAATGTCGTCAGCGCTGGCGTCGGGCAAGCCTTACCGCGCCAAATTAGCCTCGGCGCGGGTCTTCCCGAACACGTCAGCGGCGTTGCGGTCAATAAGGTATGCGGCAGCGGCTTAAAGGCGGTCATGCTCGCCTCCAGCATGATCCGGGCCGGCGACGGCGACCTGTTTTTGGCAGGCGGGACTGAGGCGATGAGCCGCGCTCCATTTCTGGATGACACGCATCGCGCCGGGCACAAGTATGGCCATACTCAGCTTCGCGACTCGTTAGTGACTGATGGCCTGTGGTGCTCGATCTGCGATTGGGGCATGGGCAGCGCTGCCGAGTTCATCGCCGAACAGTTCGCTATCTCTCGCGAGGCGATGGATGCATTCGCCCTCCGCAGTCATCAGAATGCGCATGCAGCAACCGAGGCCGGTCACTTTAAGACCGAGATCGCCCCTGTGACGATCGCCGATCGCAAAGGCGAGCTGCGCCTCGATCGAGATGAGCCGATCCGTCCTGATACCTCGCTGGAGGCGCTGGCCAAACTGCCGCCTGCCTTCCAGCAGGACGGCCGAGTGACGGCCGGCAATGCGCCGGGCATGAACGATGGGGCGGCCGCCCTGGTCATCGCCAGCCGCGAATATGCCGAGCGAGCGGGCTATACGCCGCAGGCACGCATCGTGAGTTATGGCCAGGCAGCCGTCGAGCCATCGTGGATCTTCTATGCCCCCGTCAAAGCGATCCCAATCGCTCTCGAACGGGCCGGCTGGACGATGGATGACGTCGATCTGTTTGAGATCAACGAGGCATTTGCCGCACAGGTGCTGGCAGATCTCAAGGGATTGGCGCGCGAGGGCCACGCTCTGCCTGAAGAAAAGCTCAATGTTTACGGCGGCGCCATCGCGCTTGGCCATCCGCTCGGGGCCAGCGGCGCGCGGGTGCTGGTCACACTGGTGCACGGGCTGCGCGCTCGCGGGCTAAAGCGCGGCCTTGCGGCGCTGTGTTTAGGGGGCGGCGA
>DAOTYT010000180.1:0-3739 GCA_034434615.1 Anaerolineae bacterium
CGAACGCGCTCAGCGATCTCATCGATCGCCTCTTCGATTTGCTCGTACTGGTCTTGGAACAGTTCGTGCAGCGATTCGAAGTGGATGCCGGTGACGTTCCAATGATACTTGCGCAGCTTGGTATAAAGCATCACAGAATCGGCAAGCCGGCCGTTCAAAATTTCGATCGATGCTTCACGACTTTTGTCGCTAAGCCCGATGTTAGGTTTTAGAGTATTGCGCGC
The DNA here is from genome assembly GCA_034434615.1 of Anaerolineae bacterium. Classification (GTDB taxonomy): domain Bacteria; phylum Chloroflexota; class Anaerolineae; order Aggregatilineales; family Phototrophicaceae; genus Flexifilum. Next base: position 225 of record DAOTYT010000180.1, read on the forward strand.
CTTCGTCTTAACGGACATTTTATCCTCTCCAGTCTCGATTTATATGGTAATCCCATTCTTTATAGTTTACCGTGTTTTACAGCAAGCTGCAAAAAGCCTCATGAAGGGTTTAACTTTGCTCACACTTTAAGGTTAAGCGCTGTTTAAGAGCGTTCCGCGGCCGGCGTGTTCGCCATGGGGCGTTTGCCGCTGGCGCGTGCCGCTCCCCATTGCCACATGAGCAACAGCGCAGCAGCAGAAAAAGCGAACAGCAAGGGATCGGTTGGGGCGCGGTAGCGCGTGGCGGGGTGAAAGAGCACATAGGCGATCGTCATCGCGATTTGCACCAGCCACAGCAGCGACATTGCCCGCCAGTGAGGCAGCGTTAAGGCAGCGCCGAGCAGCGCGAGGAAGAAGAGGCCGCCATAATAGAAGCGATGCACCGTCCGGCCTACTTGGTCGAACAGGCTGCTGGAGTAGACGCCGACGGCATCGCCAGGCGGTAGCCCACTCAGGAGTAAATCATCGTCGGCCTGTTCGGCGACAACCTCATTGAACGGGTCGAAGCGGGCGATTTCGCCCTCTGTTGGGTTGCGCGCCGGGGCGACATCGATGCTCCAATGCACGAGGAACTTGACCCACAGCAGTTCCGGGATGACCTCCGGATTCTCGCGCAGGAAGTCCAGCCCCCATCCGAAACGAATCGCCGTCGCCTGCGGGCCGAAAGGATCCTCAAATTCGTATTCGGGCGAGGGCATCCACTGCACGTCATAGCCAGCGCGCAGGTACGGGATCGTGTAGATACTGTTGCCTTGATAGAAGTTCTCGCCGCTGTTGGAGGCGACGGGGACGAACACGCCATGCACGCCGTAATTGCGGATGATCCACGGGGTGAGCACGGCGACTGAGACCAGCGCGACAGGGATGAGACGCCCGATCGCGCTGGCCAGCCGCAGATTGATCGCAAACCAAAGCGCGGCCACCAGCGCGATGATGCCGGCATTCGGCCGCGTGAGCAGCAGCAGGCCGAGGACGAGGCCGCTGGCTGCCGCGAGTTTCCAACCTCCTTGGTCAAGCGGCTGCCCGCGCAGCACGACGATCAAATACAAAAACAGGTACAACAGCGCCATGAACAGCGGCGTATCGATCAGGGTGAGGTTGTGAAAAAGGAGATAAGGATAGAGCGCATAAAACAAGCTCGCCAGCACGGCGACCGCTTTGCCGTTCGTGAAGGCGAACAGGCGTGCGCAAATGCCATACAGCGCCGCGATCGCGACCAAATCAAGCACGACGTTAAGAGCCGCCAGCGCGAGATGGTTTCGGCCAAGCAGGCCATAGGCGGCTGCCAGCGCATAGCTGTAGAGCGGCGGCAGGTGAGTATCGGGCACGCCGGGTTCGGTCTTGCCATAGATGCCGGTCGCCAGCAGGTTCTGCGCATACAGATCGTAAGCGATCGAGCCATGAACCGCGCCGGTGCGCTCGAAGGCGAAGATGTCGTTGAAGACAAGCAGCACGCCGAGGCGCACCACCAGCGCAATCAGCAGTATCATCAGCAGAGGGGAAAGCCGTCGCAGACGTTCAGCGCGCGGCAGGTTGGTCATCGATACCATGTTCGGCACTGTGTCCTTCATCATCATGCGCGCCATTATACGCCGAGCCCCATGGGATGTACACAGTATGGCGCAGCACATCACCTCTGCCCATGATCAACACGATCTTGTACAATCTGCGCTTATGCACATCTTGATGATCAGTTTCGACCCTGCCCTGATTAACCAGCCTGATGGCGAGGCGCGTGCCCGGCATCGCGAGTATGCGCGCCGCGCTGGGGTGCTCACCATCATCACGCAGACGATCGCCCGCAGCGAAGGGCGCGCTGCGGTCGCCAGCGAGCCAGACGGGCTGACCATCATCCCGACCAACAGCCGGCGGCAGGCGACGTTCCCGTTCGATGCGCTGCGCCTTGGGTTGGCTTATGCCCGCCGTGTCGGAGGGTCGATCGATCTCATCACGACGCAGGACATGTGTCTGACGGGGCTGGCTGGCGCTTGGCTGCGCCGGCGGCTGCGCGTTCCGCTGCTGGTGCAAAATCACAGCGTGATCTTCGAGAACCCGGCCTGGCTGGCCGAGAACCCGCGTCGCAACCGGGTGCTGCTGCGGCTGGCGAAATATGTGCTCAAGCGCGCCGATATGGTGCGCACAGTCAACGAGCGCGAGCGGCAGAGCGCTATCGCGCTTGGCTGCCCGCCAGAGCGCGCCGTCGCGCTGCCGCTGGCGACCGCCGCGCGCAGCTTCGCGCTCCCCCCAGATGCGGAGCAGCTGGCAGGCCTGCGCGCCCAGCTCGGCCTGCTGCCCGAACAGCCGGTCGTGTTGTGGGTCGGCTATCCTGGTCCCGTCAAGCGCGTCCCGCTGCTGCTTGAGGCCTTCCGTCATGTCGCGGAGCAGCGGCCCGACGCGCGCCTGCTGCTGCTCGGCGATGCGCGTCGCGCGCGCGAGGATCTGCCTGCGCTGGCGGCGGCGCTCGGCATCGCCGAGCAGGTGCTGATACGCGGCCCCGTCGCCCATGCCGAGCTGCCCCTCTACTATGCGCTGGCCCACATCTATGCCCACACTTCTGCCTACGAAGGCGGCCCGCGCGTTATGTACGAGGCGGCCGCTGCCGGGCTGCCGCTGGTCGCCATGGATGTTGTTGGCCCGAACGAGATCATCGAACACGGCGTCAACGGCTACCTGACGCCCGACGGCGATCCAGCGGCGCTGGCGGGGCGCATCGTCGAGCTGCTGAACGACCCAGCCCGCGCGCGCGCATTCGGCGCGGCTGCCCAGCGCATGGCGTTTGAGCGCTATGATGCAGCCACATATGCTGAGCGCTGGGTCGGCCTGTGGCGGCGGGCGATCGAACTGGGGATGCGCCAGTGAACCTGCTGCTGTTCAATCTCGCTGTAGATGCGGACGATCCCCTGCTCAGCTTTGGGTTGACGTGGATCGCGCGGCTGGCAGCGCATTTCGAGCGGATCGACGTGCTAACGATGCGCGCGGGGCGGGTCGTCGTGCCAACGAATGTGACCGTCCATTCCATCGGCAAAGAGTGCGGGTTGAGCGAGCCAGCGCGCGCCGCCGTCTTTTACAGACGTTTGGCTGCGCTGCTGCATGCCGGCCGCTACAGCGCCTGCTTCGCCCACATGATGCCGCTGTTCGTCGCAATGGGCGCGCCACTGCTGGCAGCCGCTCGCATCCCGATCACCCTGTGGTACACGCACCGCAGCGCGGGCTGGTCGCTGCGCGCCGCGCTGCCTGCCTGCCGGCGCGTCGTCACCGCTGCGGCCGACAGCTTCCCGATCCCCACGCCCAAACTGCGCGTGCTCGGCCATGGAATCGATACGGATTTCTTCGCGCCCAACGAAGCCATTTCCCCTATCGAGCGGCGCGTCGTCCACGTCGCCCGGCTGATGCCGATCAAACATCAGGCGACGCTGCTGCGGGCAGTCGCGCAGATCGCAGGTGCAGAGGCGTACTTGGTCGGTGCCATACCGCCA
>DAOTYT010000181.1:0-5933 GCA_034434615.1 Anaerolineae bacterium
ATGACCAGCCTGCTGCATATTTTCAATCCAGAGATCCTGATCTTTGGCGGCGGCGTCAGCCAGCTTGGGGAGCTGTTGTTCGCGCCGATGCGTGCGACGATCGAAGCGTGTGCTATCGACCGCTCTTATTGGACGGAACTGCGCATCGTGCCCGCGGGCTTGGGCGAAAACGTCAGCTTAGTCGGCGCGGCGGCGCTGGTGATCACGCATGGGGGCGTCGAAAGCATAAGCACCGTCAAAGAGAAGCTGCAAGATAGCTGAGCATCCGTGCGTTGGGTGGGCACTCCGACGCGATTCTAATAGAGGCCAGTTAAACTACGAAAATGCTCGCCCTACTGGACTTCCGTGTGCGCCAGCGCGATTTCTTGTTGGAGATCTCGCGCGCCATCACCGCTCAACTTGACCTGAGCGAAGTGCTGCGCCGCGTGCTCAATGCTTCCATCGTTATGCTCAGTGGTCGGGTTGGCCTGATCGCGCTGCGCGATGCCAATGGAACCTATCGTTTGCGCGCGGCGCTGGGCGTAAATTCGGCAGATATTCCAGAGCTTAACGCGCGGCTCACCGAGATCATCGTCACGGCCAGCGCTCAGCGCGATCCTGAACTGCTCAACGCCCGGCTGGCAGAGTTGGCCATGATGCTCGATGAACGGCTGGTGCAGTCTTTTGCGCTGCCGCTGGTCATCGGCGACGAGACGCGCGGGCTGCTGGTCGTCTTTCGCAGCTTCCGCGGCAGCGCGACGCCTGACGATCTGCAGGTGCTGCAAAGCTTTGCTGATCAGGCGGCTATCGCAGTGCACAACGCGCAGCTGTATGAGCGGATCGATCAAGAACGCAAGCGGCTCGCAGCGATCGTGCAGCACAGCGCCGATGGGGTGATGATCCTCGACGGCGATCTCATCATCCACAGCTTTAACCGAGCGTTAGAAAAGATGACCGGCTGGCGCGCCGAAGACGCGGTTGGCCGCGAGTTGGAAGAGGTCTTCACTTGGCACCGGCTTGAATTCAACGACCTGCCGCAGGCCATGGCGCATGGCTGGCCGCAAGCGCCCGCTCAGGACCTGGGCGATGATGCCCCGGTCGAGACGCTGTATGTCGAAGGCGACCTTTTGCGCCTCGATGGCAAGACCATCAGCATCGGCATTCGCTATGCACCGCTGTTCAATGCGCACGGCGAATTGACGACCATCATCGCTAATGTGCGCGATATCACCAACTTCCGGCAGGCGCAGGAGATGCAGAATACGTTTATCTCTACCATTTCGCACGAATTAAAGACGCCAGTCGCGCTGATCAAGGGCCATGCGGCCACGCTCCGCCGCGATGATGTCCATTGGGATGATGAAATCGTGCGCGAGTATTCCGCAGTGATCGAGGAGGAAGCCGACCGGCTGACAGCCCTGATCGAGGATCTGCTCACGGCCAGCAAGCTGCAAGCCGAACGTGCGATACGTCTCAACTTCGATGATGTTCGCCTCGACCTGCTGGCGGCGCGCGCGGTTGAGCGCTTCAGCACGCAGACGCAGCAGCACACCTTTGTCCTCGATTTTCCTCCGGACTTTCCGCCCGTCTCTGGCGATGAGGTTCGGTTGAGGCAGGTGCTCGACAACCTGATCAGCAATGCGATCAAGTATTCGCCAGATGGCGGCCAAATCACCGTGGGCGGCTCGATCGTAGAGGGACAGGCCGCCGTTTATGTGCGCGATCAGGGGGTGGGCTTGACGGAGAGCGAGCAGGAGCGTATCTTCGAGCGCTTCTACCGCGTCGACGGCGCGCTGAGCCGGCGCACGCAGGGAACCGGGCTGGGGTTGTATTTGGCCAAGGCGATCGTCGAGGCGCATGGTGGCAAGCTGAGCGTGGCCAGCCAGCCCGGTCAAGGTTCGACTTTTACTTTTACCATACCGGTGGATTAACGGAGATCCCATGCCAAGACAAATGACTGTGTCCTGCCCGAGCTGTCGCCAGCCGATCAGCGCGATTCTAGAGACGATTATTGACCCGAGCTTGGACCCACAGGCTAAGGCGCGCCTGCTGACCGGGCAGGTCAATTCGACGCGCTGCCCAAGCTGTGGAGAAGTGGTGATGCTCTCTGCGCCGATCTTATATCACGACGCGAGCAAAGAGCTGCTGCTCACTTATGTGCCGATGGAACTCGGCTTGTCTAAAGATGCGCAGGAGCGCGCAATTGGCGAACTCATGCGCGAACTCACCGCGCGGCTGCCCAACGAAGCTAGAAAAGGCTATCTCTTCCAGCCGCGCCAGATGCTGACGATGCAGGGGATGATCGACAGCATTCTGCAAGCCGATGGCGTCACGCCCGAGATGCTGGAGGCTCAAAAAGCGCGCGTGCGCCTGCTCGAAACCCTGCTCAGTTCCGACTATGAGGCGCTGGCAAACGCTATTCGCGATCACGACGCTTCGATCGATGCGCAGCTCTTTCAGACGCTGGCCGTCATGACGCAGAGGATGGCCGCCGAGGGGCGCAGCGACATCGCTCAGCGCATGCGCATGCTGCAAGAAGCCTTGCTCGAACATTCGAGCTTCGGCGCCCAGCTCGCGCAGGCGAACCGCGAACAAGAAGCGATCGTGCGTGAAGTGGCTGAGGCGGTCAACGCGCTCGGCGAAACTGCCGATCGGGTCGCCTTTCTTGATCTCGCGCGGGCCTACAGCGATGACAGCGCCCGCCTGCAAGCGCTGGTGGGGCTAGTGCGGCCCGTGTTCGACTACGAATTCTTCCAGCAGCTTACACTGGCGATCGGCCAGGCCCCGGCCGCCGAACGCGACCAGCTCGAAGCGCTGCGCGAGCGCCTGCTTCAACTGACGGCGCTCGTCGATCAGCAGGCGCAGGCCGCGCTGCAAGAAGCGGCTCGCCTGCTGCAAACCATCGCCTCATCGCCAGACCCCGATGCCGTCATCCGCGAAAACCTGCCGCTGCTCGACGATACGTTCATGGCCGTGCTGGCGGCAAACATTCAAGAAGCCGAGCGTCAGGGCAATCTTCAGCTTTCGGCCAAACTCAAGGACATGTATGAACGGGTCATCGACGCGCTGCAGGACAACATGGGTCCGGAGCTGAAGTTCATCAACGCGCTGCTTAATACAACCTCAGACGATGAAGCGCGCATGTTGATCGCCGAGGAAGCGGCTCAATATGGCGAGCAGCTGCTCGAGATGATGGATGCCGTCGGCGAAATGCTGAGCGCGCGCGGCGGCGACGGCGCGATGCTTGAGCGGCTGGCTTTTCTGCGCGCAGAAACCGCTGCTGCGCTGCGTTGATCCTGCTGTTGGCAGTTAGGCAAATGCCGAAAAGATGCTAGGCGTTTTTCCGGCGGTTTCCCTACGCTGGATAAGTGAGCATGGAAAATTTGCACTTCTTGCGGTACATTGTCACGCTGGCCGGCAGCACTGGCCACTTTGATCGTGACTTGCAGTGTAGAGGTGTCAATCCGATGCAGATTTCCCCTCGTCTCGAGCCGCGCACCGCCCAGCCCCGCCGCTGGCTTAGCCTGGTGGCCTTTGCGGTGCTGGCGCTGTTGTTGACCTCGCTGGGCATGGCGTCCGTGCAAGCGCAGGAGCCTGCGCCAGACCCGCTGCGGCGCGCTTTCGATGCCAGCCGTGCCGCCCTCGAAGAGAAATTCAGCACCGATCTCTCGCTTGTGCAGCGCTGGACGTTCGCTGAAACCGAATTTGTCAACGGCATCGACAGCTGCCTTCGCCTGCCGGAAGGCCAGCAGCCGCGCCAGCAGTACTGGGGCTGGCGTTTTCTGATCGTCGCCCTGGATGGCCGCCGCTACGAGGCACGCTCCAGCTTCGACTCGACTATCATTGTCGCCTGTGATGAAGTGACCGAGGATATTGGCGGGGCGGCCGCCGCTCCGGCTGCGCCGCCGGTTGTTGGCGCCGGCGCGGTCGGCGGCTTTGAACTCGGCGGTCATGTTCTGGACTTCAACGCCAATACGATCAACCTGATGCGGCGCGCGGGCATGAACTGGGTGAAAAAGCAAATCCAGTATGTGCCTGGAGCAGACCCCGGCATCACGGCTGGCGCGATTCAGGCAGCGCATGCCAACGGCTTCAAGATCCTGCTCGGCATCGTTGGCATTCCCAACCAGATGGGCGATTTTGACAGCTACATCGCGGGCTATGCCCAGTTTGTTGGCGGTGTGGCCGCTCTCGGTGCCGATGCCATTGAGGTCTGGAACGAGCCGAACATCGACCGGGAATGGCCGGCTGGCCAGATCAACGGGGCCAACTATACGCGCCTGCTGGCCGCAGCCTATAACGCGATCAAAGCCGCTAACCCGAACACCATGGTCATCAGTGGCGCGCCGGCACCGACTGGGTTCTTTGGCGCGGCTGGCTGCGCTGAAGGGGGCTGCAACGACGATGTCTTCATGCAGCAGATGGCCGCAGCTGGCGCTGCCAATTATATGGACTGCGTTGGGCTGCACTATAACGAGGGGATTGTTCCGCCGAACCAAACCGGCAACGACCCGCGCGGCAACTACCCGACCTACTTCTTTGGTTCAATGCTGAACCGTGGCTATGCGCCATTCGGCGGTCGTCCGGTCTGCTTCACGGAGCTGGGCTACCTGTCTCCGGAAGGATTCGACGCGCCGCTGCCGCCTGCGTTCAGTTGGGCGCAGAATACGACCGTCGCTCAACAGGCGTCGTGGCTGGCGGGCGCGGTTGCGGCGGCTGCCCAGAGCGGGCGGGTGCGCTTGTTGATCGTTTGGAATGTTGACTTTCCATTCTGGGGGGCAGACCCGGCTGGCGGCTATGCTATGTTCCGCCCCAATGAGTCTTGCCCGGCCTGCGATGCGCTTGGCGCGGTGATGGGCGCCCAGTAGCGCGTCGCCCATACATTGCAGTGAAAAGCGAGAGGGGTTCATCCCCTCTCGCTTTTTTGCTGCCTGTGTGCGGTTAATCGCCCGCCATCGATAATGCATCGAGCTGGCATTGGCGCAAACGTTCAAAATACGCGCGAAGGATAGGGTGGCCGTGATCATCAAAGTGACCTTTGACCTGTTCCTCGTCGATATGCGCGGCATGCGGGCCGGCGCGCTGGCGCGCTTCCATCTCGTGGGCGAACCTGCGACGCTTGCGCGCATATTCCCAACGCTCGAAGGCCGCGCCAAGCCGGCCTCCCAACAGCCATTCGAGGCTTTTTTTGATCTGCTTCCACGGCGCGCCGAGTGCGCATTCGTCCGCCTGATGATAGCTGCCGTAGGCATGTGGCATGAAGTTGAACACCCACCCGTTGTGAACGCGCAGCAGTTCGTACAGCTCAAGGCCGTATAGCGGCACCATCTGCGCTACTTCGTGGGCAATGTAGAGATCGCGCCGCTTTTGTTCCAGTGCGCTTTCGGCCATCACATAATTGGGGCATAGGGCGATGCCGCGCCAGCGCGCCGCCCGCACGAGTAAGATGGCAAATGCGCGGGCCAGCCACACTCGGCCCACATGAGTCACCAGCACATAGTCGATATCGTCACGTTCGTGGGCTGCGTTGCGCATGGCCACCGCTCCGGTCAGCGCGACCATGCGAACGAACGGCAGCCGCGACAGCCAGCGCCCATAGCGCAGCGCCTGCGGCCACAGCCGGTCAGTCGCATCTTCACGCTGACGGCGAACCTCGATCAGGTCGGTGCGGCCAGCGCGGACAAGATAAGGGGGTTGGCATTCGATGTAATTACGCAGGAAAGCGGAGCCCGCGAGCGTGCATTCGAGTTCGAAACGGCTGACTGGCGTCTCGGCGATCAAAAAATGATGCAGTTCGTCAAAAGTGAGGGCGAAACTGAAAATATCAGCGTAAAGGACGGTCTTCAAGATCGCTTCTTCGACGTGTCTCAACGGAAGCCCCTTTCGCTGATTGGGCGTCAATCCCACTCCCACACCCAAAGATTAGTGAAACGACACGTGTTGGGGCCGCCTTC
>DAOTYT010000182.1:0-8298 GCA_034434615.1 Anaerolineae bacterium
GGTAGCCTGGGTCTTCGTCGGCCCATAGATACCAGTCGGCATAAGCCGGGTCTCCAGCCGCGCTAGCGATGAACCATGGATGCTGAGTCGAGGTGTGGTTGATTGGTAGATCGAGGATCACCGCTATGCCGCGCGCACGGGCCTGCGCGATCAATTCTCGCATATCGTCGAGAGTTCCATACTCTGGCGCGACGTCATAGAAGTCGGTAACGTCGTAGCCGTGGTAGCTGGCCGCTGGCATGATCGGCATCAACCAAAGGCCGGTAACGCCGAGATCGGTTCCCGTCGTAGGGTCGCCATCGTTCAGATAATCGAGCTGATCGATCAAGCCGCGTAAATCGCCGATGCCGTCACCGTCGCTGTCGAGGAAGCTGCGCACGAAAACTTGATAGAAGACGCGCTCATTCCACCAGAGCGCGCCCTCTGGAGCATCCGCGGCAAGCGGCGCCGCGATCAAGCACAGCCAGCAGATCAGGCCAATGACAAGTCCATGTTTGCGCATCATTAATTCCGCAATCCATCTTCGTTTGACCTGTATCATACCATACCCGCACGTCGTTTTTCGGTGGTCGTCTTGCCGGGTGAGAAACGGGTGAATAAGATAGCGCCAGCCCGGCTGCTTGCGTAATAATAGTTGAGAGAGTTTACGAGGATGCATGATGACGACTGGAATGCTGGAATTTGATGTGATCATCGTTGGGGGCCGGGCGGCAGGCGCTACGTTAGCGGCGCGCCTGGGGCAGATGGGGCTGCGTATCCTGCTCATTGAACGAGCGCGTATGCCCAGCCCACCCGGCGCTTCGTGCCCCATTATCTACGCTTCAACGATGGCGCTGCTCGATGAGATCGGCGCCGATGAGGCTGACTATGCGCGCAACACGCCGCCAATCCGCCGCATGGTCAATGTGGGGCAGGGCATGAATGCCGTTTTGCGCATTCCTGAAGTGCACGGCCGCGACTATGCTTATGCGATTGACCGCGCCCGGTTCGATGGTGCGCTGTGGGCTCACGCCGCCCGTCAGCCGGGTGTTACCGCTTGGGATGGCGCCTCGTTGATTGACCTGCTGTGGCATGATGGCGCGGTCGTGGGCGCGCTGATCCAGCATGAAGGCGAACGTAAATCGATCGGGGCCGAGTTGGTGATCGGCGCTGATGGCCGCTTTAGCACGGTGGCCCGCAAAGCCGGCGCTGAAGAACGCGATGCCCATGAAGACCATCCGACGACGCTCTATTATGCTTATTGGCGCGGAGTTGCTCCCCTCGATGCGGACGGCCCGGCCGCTGTCGCCTATGGCGAAGGGGATGGCTGCGGATATTTGGTGATGGACAGCGCCGATGACACTCACGCTGTCGCCATCGAGGGACGCGCCGATCTGCTCGACCCCCCGGCGGGCAAAATCGAACCGTATTACCTGGACTTGCTGCGCCGGAACACGGCGTTGTGGTCGCGCTTGCAGCGGGCCGAGCGCGTCACCGAGGTGCGCGGGATGCGAAAAGTCGGCAACTTGTATCGCAGCTCCGGCGGCCCTGGCTGGGCGTTGGTCGGCGATGCCTATCATCAGAAGGATCCGATCGACGGGCAGGGGATCTATGATGCCGTTTACACGGCCAAACTGCTGGCGCAGGCGATCGCGGATTGGCGCGCCGGCGATCGAAGTTGGGCGCAGGCGCTGGCATGGTACGATGCCGCAGCTCGGGCTGAGACTTTCCCGATGTACCGTTCGACGCTGGAGCGCGTGCGCGCGAGCTTGTACAGCAGTTCGCCGGAATGGCTCAATGGCACAGCCGGTCGCACCATCGCCCGCTGGATCTTGCAGGATAGAGTATGTCAGGAGCAAATCGGCATGCTGCTTACCCGGCAGGTGCCCGCCGATCGCGTCATGTCGGCGCCGGTCGTGCTCGGCGCGCTGCTGCGCGGGCCGCTGCGCGATTTGAGCGATCTGCTCGATCGGCAGCTTCGAGAGATGCCGCCGGCCGGCGCTCAGCGTTCTACGCTGGAACGCAGGTAATGGCGGCTTAGCATGGCCACAAGCCCACATCCGCATGCTGGCCAGCGAGTTTTAAGGGCAGGTGCTCCTTTGCGCGACGCCAAAGCCGCGATGATCATGCTGCATGGGCGCGGCGCCAGCGCTGAAGATATTTTGCTGCTGGCGAATGAATTCGACCGTGCAGATTTCGCTTACGTGGCGCCGCAAGCAGCCGGCAGAACGTGGTATCCCTACAGCTTCTTGCAGCCGCTGGAGCTGAACGAGCCGCACCTCAGCTCCGCGCTGCGCGTCATCACAGAGACCATCGAACTGTTGAATGCGGCTGGGCTTCCTGCCGAACGGATCATGCTGCTCGGGTTTTCTCAGGGCGCTTGTTTAGCGCTTGAGTATGGCGCTCGCAATGCTCGGCGTTATGGCGGGATCGTGGGCCTCAGCGGTGGTCTGATTGGGCCAGAGGGCACGCCGCGCAATTATCCGGGGTCGCTGGCCGGCACGCCGGTCTTCCTCGGCTGCAGCGATGTTGACATGCATATTCCTAAAGCGCGCGTGCTTCACACGGCCGAAATGCTGCATCAGCTCGAAGGGGAGGTGACCCTGCGCCTCTACCCTGGCATGGGCCACACCGTTAATGAGGATGAGCTTGGGTTCGTGCGTGGTATGATGGCAGCGCTGGCAGAAATGTAACCGGGTAGCGTGAAGGAGACCTATTATGACGATCCTTGGGCTGCATCATATCACGCTGGTGTGCAGCGATGCGCAGCGCACGGTGAACTTTTACACACAGGTGCTCGGGCTGCGCTTTATCAAGCGCACGGTCAATTTCGACGACCCAAGCGCCTATCATTTGTACTTTGGCGATGCACAAGGATCGCCCGGCTCCGCGATCACTTATTTTGAGTGGCCGCAGGCGCCGCGTGGACGGCCCGGCATTGGCGGCACGCATCACTACGCGTTGACTGTGGCCAACAACGACAGCCTCCTGAAATGGAAACGTCGGCTCGTTGACCTGGGACTCTCCGTTGCGGGACCATATGACCGGCATTATTTTCGATCAATCTATTTTAAAGACCCGGATGGTGTGAACATTGAGATCGCAACGCGCGGCCCCGGCTGGACGGTCGACGAAGAACCCGCGCATCTCGGTGAGACTTACCGTGAACCTCCCGCTGAGATGATCCAAGCCAACCGCGATGAGGATCGCATCGCCCGTGAAATGTGGCCCGAGCCTGTTGCGACCATCACGCCAGAAATGGCGCTTGCGCATGGCATGCATCATATCACCGCTATCGGCGCAAATATCGAGCGCACGCATGCTTTTTATGGCGATCTGCTCGGCATGCGCCGGTTGAAGATGACGGTCAACTTCGATGATCCTTCTTCGGCGCATTGGTACTGGGGCGTCGGTGAGGTTGCGCCGGGGACGGTTATCACCTATTTTGAGCGAGATCCGCGCACGACTGCGCCTGCACGCATGGGCGCCGGTCAAACACATCATTTCGCCCTGAGTGTGGAAAATGAGGACGTTCAGCTCGCGTGGCGCGATCGCTTGATGGCCGCCGGCTATGCCGTCTCGCCGGTGCGCGACCGTGTTTATTTTAAGAGCATCTACACGACCGACCCAGATGGGCATATTGTTGAACTGGCGACGCTCGGCCCTGGGTTTGCTGTCGATGAACCGTTGGAGACGCTCGGCGCTGCGCTCATGCTGCCCCCATGGCTGGAACGAAGCCGCAGCGCCATTGAGGGAACGCTTAAACCATTAGTGGTCGCAAGCAGCTAAGTGCCTGATTGCACTGGCCCGTCAACGGCATCTGTGCAAGGCTGTTTTTATCGTTCAGGGGTATTATGATCTCGGTCGCACCCTCGCTGGCCGCTGGGTATTTTCCCTGTAAGCCTTAATATTTGCCTGATACAATGCGTGCGTCATGAGTAAGTAGGTAGAGGACATTGTGACGCAAACACGGGCGGATATTCGCAATATCGCGATCATTGCGCATGTCGATCATGGCAAGACGACGCTGGTTGATGGCATGCTTAAACAGACGAAAGTCTTTCGCAACGCTGCCGCGGCCGGCGAGCGCATCCTTGACTCAAACGCGCTTGAACGAGAGCGCGGCATCACCATTCTCGCTAAAAACACCGCTGTCGTTTGGGAAGGCGTCAAGATCAACATCGTCGATACGCCCGGTCACGCCGATTTTGGCGGCGAAGTTGAGCGCGTGCTGAATATGGTCGACGGTGCGCTCCTGCTGGTTGATGCTGCCGAAGGGCCGATGCCGCAAACCCGTTTTGTGCTGCGCAAGGCGCTGGCGCTCGGCCTGCGCGTGATCGTCGTCATCAACAAGATCGATCGTCCTAATGCGCGGCCCGAAGAGGCGCTGAACGAGACCTTCGATCTGTTCATTGAACTGGGGGCGAGTGATGAGCAAGCCGAATTTCCGGTCGTCTACACGATCGGTCTGGAAGGGCGGGCTGGTCGAGATCCTCGTGCGCTGGCCGATGATCTGAGGCCCTTGTTCGAAACGATCGTGGCGCAAATTCCCCCGCCGTCGATCGACGATGCCGCGCCAGCGAGCCTGCTCGTGACGACGCTGGAGTACGATAATTATAAGGGCCAGATCGGGATTGGTCGGCTGCAGTCTGGAGTTCTGCGACGCGGCATGCCTGTCCTGCGCGTCTCACCGGCCGGAGACCGCGTGAATGGGCGTATTGAGTATCTGTTCACGTTTCACAATCTATCCAAGCAGGAAGTGGAAGAAGTTCGAGCCGGAGACATCCTTGCCTTCGGCGGGCTGGATGATTTGGGCATAAGCGATACGATCACCGATCCAACCAATCCCCGCATCCTGCCGCCGATCAGCGTGGAAGAACCGACCGTGCGCATGACGTTCGGGGTTAACACCTCACCGTTCGCTGGGCGCGAAGGGAAGACGGGCTGGGGAACGTCGCGCAAGCTGCGCGAGCGTTTGTACAACGAAACGCGCAGCAATTTGGCGCTGCGCGTGGCCGACGGCGACTCGCCCGAGCGTTTTATCGTCAGCGGTCGCGGCGAACTGCACCTCGGCATTCTGATCGAAACGATGCGCCGTGAAGGCTATGAGTTCGAAGTGAGCAAACCTGAGGTCATCATGCAGCGCGACCCAGAGACGAACGAGCTGCTTGAGCCGGTGGAGGAAGTCTATATCGAAGTGGCCGATGGGCTGACCGGCACGGTGGTCGAACTGTTGGGCGCGCGGCGCGGCCAAATGGTCGATATTCGCACTGACGCGGGCACGACCTTCCTGCGCTATTTGGTGCCCACGCGTGGTCTGCTCGGGTTTCGTTCTCAGTTTTTGACGGCGACCAGCGGCATGGGCCAAATCCATGCCATCTTTTATGGCTACCATCCGTTCAGCGGTGCAATTCCTGGCCGGCAGTTTGGCAGCCTCATCGCATGGGAAACCGGCGTGGCCACCCCCTATGCGATGATCGGCGTACAGCAGCGCGGGACGTTTTTCATCGAACCAGGCACCGAGATCTACGAAGGCATGGTGGTGGGCGAACATATTCGGCCGGAGGATTTGGCCGTCAACCTGTGCAAAACCAAGCATTTAACGGCAGTCCGCACCAAGAATTATGCGGATGATGAGCGAATGAAGGCGATCCGCCGGATGACGCTCGATGACTATCTGGAATTCATCGCTGATGATGAGCTGTTAGAAGTGACGCCGCTTAGCTTGCGGGCGCGTAAACGAACGCTCAATAACGAGCTGCGCATGCGCGAGCAGAAACAGCGCGAAAAGCTCCTCGCTGGGGAGTGACGAGGGTTCACACGGCGAGCCGCTTCGCTCACCGCCTTTCGTTGAAGCTAGGCGGGACGGCTGGTGATGAAAATGTCGTCACCGCTGCCAGGGATGCCCTCAAGGCGCAGGATGCGATGTTTTTGTCGTTTAGCCTCACTTAAAGTGGGCCAATAGCTGATCGTGCGGCGGCGGCGCGCGGCCAAATAGTTGAGCGCTGCCATCACATGCGAACAGCCGTGCCCGCCATGCTGCGACCACGGGCAGGTGCAGCGCGCTTTGATCGCACTGCCGGGTCGGCTTTCGAGAGTGACGATGTGCTGTGCGTATGGGTTAGAGCGGCTGCTCACCACCACTGTGTTTGGCGCGATCAGCCGTGCGCGCAGCCCCTTACTACGCGCTTGCAGCTTCTTGATCTCACGCGGCTTCATCGTGACGCACCTTATCCATGCTTCATTAACGCTCGTTGTTAAGTATAGCACAGATGTGCTAAAATTGTGTAAGAAACTGTGATCTGTTTTCAGCAAAGCTGTGATCAAAGCATTAAGAGTGCTTGATAAAATGCTAAAGCGCTAACGCTGCCGTTTGTGGGCGAATAGTGTTTAGAAGATAGTTGCAGCGCAGAAGCTCAGGCGTCAGCGGGCATGGGCGAGGACGAGTATGCGCGTGCTTGCCGGCAGCGCCGCGCGGTCAAGGATGACGTTGGTATCGCAGGCAAAATCGATCTGTTCATCGTCGAACAAGCTGAGGAAAGACTCGATCCAGAACGTGTTGCGCGGCTTCCAGCGCAGGGTGCGAAAATGCATCGGAATGACGAGCCGGGGCCGGGTTTGTTCGATGAGGGCGTAAAGGTCCGGCAGAGCGATGGTCGGGTGCCCGCCCGCCAGCGCCAGCAGCACGTCGAGGCCGGCGAAAAAGGCCATCTGCTCAGCATTCAGTGGGTTGCCGACATCGCCCATATGGCCGATATGCAGGCCGTCAACGGTTAAACGATAGAGTGCGTTCTGTTCGGGATCGTGATAGCGATGATCGAGCGCTTCCATCGCCTGTATGGCGCGAACCGAGATGCCGGCGACGACCTGCTCGCCGCCGGCCTGTGCCAGCTCCAGCGCATTGACGACTTTAGGCATGCCCGGGATCAAATCGGCGCGGCAGTGAAAACTGTCGTTGCCAGAGGAGATCACGACGATGTCGGCGGTCTCATCGATAGGCGCGTAACCTGCCGTTTCGGGGGTATACGGATCGGTGATGATCGATGTGCCATCGTCCGCTGTGATCCGAAAACTGGCATGCCCGTACCATTTTATCTCCACGATCGTGCTTCCCCTCGCGCTGGGCTGGTCATCGCAATTAAACGATTAAACAGGCAGGCTGTAGCGCAGCACACCATCGGTGCCCCGGCTCGTCGCCAGTTTGCCCCGCTGTACCAGAAAGTTCAGGTTAGCCAAGAATGGAAAACTGAGCGCCCCGGCGCCGCTCTCTGGCCACGCGCCCAGCTCGCTTCCGTAGCGCTCGATCGCGCCCTGCAGGGTGAATGGCCCGGCCTGTGCGAGTTCAAGCAGTTTTGCCTCGACATGCAGGCAGTAACTGCGGCTCTCGCGCAAAAAGCTGCCGATCTCGCTGCCATGCTGCACAGGCCAGTGCGAGGGGGCATAGAGGTCAATATTCATCCGGCTCAACCGATCGATGGTATTGAGGTAGGTCTCGACGTAGCAGTAGGTTGGCGGCAGCGCGGGCTTCCAATCCAGATCGAGGATCGCGGTAGAGAGGGCGGCCTCTCCGGCAATAAGCGTTCGGCTGCGCGGGTCGAAGACAGCTAAGTGCCCCCATGTGTGCCCAGGGGTGTGCAGCGCTTCGACATACCAACCTGGGCTAAGGCGAAAGCATTCCCCGCCTTCGAGCGTGAGGTCGAGCGGGGCGCTCAGGGTTTGCTCGCGCGTGCTTTGTTTGGCATCTTCGCTCATCACAATGCCGTGATCGGCCGCGAACTGATTGTAACGCTTCTCGATCAGGGCTTCTGTGCTCTCGATCCAGGGCCGGTCGAGATTATGGCACATCAACAGCGCCTGCGGTGCGGCTGCCTTCATCGGCTGGTTGCCGCCTTGGTGGTCGAGATCAGAGTGCGAGATCAAAATGTAGGTCAATCGTTTCGGATCAAAGCTAATGCTGCGCATGTAGGGAAGAATCTCCGCTTCTGGGTTATGCGCGCAGCAGGTATCGACCAACAGCGCAGCTTCAGAACCGATCAACAAGTGCACAAACGCGACGCGATTCGGCTCGAACGTGCATTTGATGCGATGAATGCCAGGCGCAATTTCCATTGCAGTTAGTCTCCTGAGCTTTGAACCGATTGCGCCTTTATTATACGTGGTGTGGGGGCAGGCTGCATGGCATCTGCCAGACATTGGTGTCGATTGGACAACCTCTGGCAGATCTCCATACCTGCGGCTCGAAGGTTCGTGGTATAGTCGTAGCTTGGCCGGCGCGCGAAGACGCCGGTCGTTTGCCGATGATGCACAACATGAGGTCGC
>DAOTYT010000183.1:0-3050 GCA_034434615.1 Anaerolineae bacterium
GGCTTTCGGGTCGCCAGTGTGGCCGCCGGATTGAAGGAAAACGGCGCGCTCGATCTGGCGCTGGTGGTCAGCGACCGGCCATGTGCTGCTGCCGGCGTCTTCACGACCAATCGAGTTAAAGCCGCGCCGGTGCTGCTTGATGCCGAACGGCTGGCGCGTAATCCGAATGGGATTCGCGCCGTGGCCATCAACACGCGCTGCGCAAATGCCTGCACCGGTGAGCGCGGGCTCGCCGATGCTCACGCAATGGCGCGACACACCGCCCGAGCACTGCATGTACAGGACGAGGATGTGCTCGTTTTGTCAACTGGCGTGATCGGCACACACCTGCCAGTCGATAAGATCGCCGCCGGGATCGACCGAGCAGCCGAGGAGCTGGGACACGACTGGGATGCGGCCGCGCGCGCTATCATGACGACCGATACGCGGCCGAAGCTGGCTTCGACGTGCCTCTCAGCGTCCCTGGGCAGCTATACGATCGCCGGCATCGCTAAAGGGGCGGGGATGATCGCGCCAAACATGGCGACCATGCTCGCTGTGATCGTCACTGATGCTGCGCTCACGCCGGGCCAGGCGCAGCATGCCCTGGTCTGTGCCTGCGAAGAGACGTTCAACCGAATCATTGTCGATGGCGACATGAGCACTAATGACACCGTGCTGCTGCTGGCCAACGGCGCCAGCCGTGTAGTTATCGATGATGCAGAAGCTGAGTGCTGTTTCATCGAAGCGCTTACGGCGGTTGCGCGCCAGCTCGCGCAGTCGATCGTCCGTGATGGAGAAGGGGTGACGAAATTCATCACGTTGAAGATTGGCGGCGCTCCAGATGCTGCCGCCGCACGGCAGATCGGCAGTGCGATCGCGACATCGCCGTTGGTGAAGACTGCATTTTACGGCGGCGATGCCAACTGGGGGCGTATCATTGCCGCAGTGGGGCGGTCTGGCGTTCCCGTCGACCCTGCCGCGCTTCGGCTGTGGATCGCTCAGGGAGAAGACGCGCTGGCAGAACTGCTTTTGTTTGAGCATGGAATGCCGACGAATTACAGCGAAGCAGCTGCCACCGCGATCATGGCTGCGCCGTCGATCACCGTCCATCTGGATTGCGGGATCGGCGATGGCAGCGCTACCCTGTGGACGTGCGATTTGAGCCACGATTACGTTTCGATCAACGGGCATTATCGCAGCTAAACCGAGTATGGATTGTAGTAGAAAGTGATTCGTTTGATGCAGGGACTGCTCGCGCTGGAGGATGGTCAGCTTTTTCCGGGAAACGGGTTTGGCGCCGAAGGCGTGCAAACTGGTGAACTGGTCTTTAACACCTCGATGACAGGCTATCAGGAAATTCTGACCGACCCTTCTTACCATCGCCAAATTGTCACCATGACCGTTCCGCATGTGGGCAACACGGGCATCAACCCGCAGGATGTGGAGTCTGATCGCGTTTGGGTGGCGGGGTTCGTCGTCCGCGCTTTAAGCCCGGTCGTGAGCAACTGGCGCAGCCAGCGCGATCTCGACGGCTATCTGCGCGAACAAAATGTGATCGGTCTTGAACAAGTTGCCACTCGTGCGCTGGTGCGTCATATCCGCAATCAGGGCGTGATGCGCGCCGCGATCGCGCATGGCGATGCTGCGGCCGATCCCGAGGCGCTGATTGCGCTGGCTCGTTCAGCTCCCGATATGTCTGGCGCTAATCTGGTTGATGAAGTGACCTGCGCCGAACCGTATCATTGGACGGAAAGCAGCGACCCGGCCTGGTATCAGAACCATCGTTATGATCCGCACGGCCCCCTGATCGTCGCTTATGATACAGGAATCAAGCGCAATATCCTGCGCATGATGACTGACCGTGGTTTGCGCGTGACTGTCGTGCCTGCGATGACCACGGCCGAAGAGGTGCTGGCGATGAACCCTGCTGGCGTTTTCCTGAGCAATGGGCCGGGCGACCCGGCGGCCGTTACCTACATGATCGAGAACACCCGGCAGCTGCTGGGCAAGGTGCCAATTTTCGGTATTTGTCTCGGGCATCAAATCCTGGCATTGGCCCTGGGCGGCAAGACGGAAAAGATGCGCTTTGGCCATCGGGGTGGGAATCAGCCGGTCAAAAACTTGCTGACCGGCGTTATCGAGATCAGCGCCCACAATCACGGCTTTGCGGTCACGCCAGATAGCGATCTGGGCGGGGCAGAGGTTACGCACATTAATCTGAATGATGGCACTATTGAAGGCCTGCGCCATCAGGGTTTGGGCGCCTTCAGCGTGCAGTACCATCCAGAAGCATCACCCGGCCCGCACGATTCGCTCTATCTCTTTGATGAGTTCGTCGACCGCGTGCGCGGGCAGGCGGAAGCAGCGCGCTGAGGAGGCGACCATGCCCAAACGCACCGATATTCACTGCATCATGATCATCGGTTCAGGGCCGATCGTGATCGGCCAGGGCTGTGAATTTGATTACAGCGGCGTTCAAGCGTGCAAGGTTCTGCGCGCGCAGGGCTACCGCATCGTGCTGGTCAATTCCAACCCAGCCACCATTATGACCGACCCTGAATTTGCAGATGCGACCTATGTAGAGCCGCTGACCCCTGAGATTTGTGAGCAGATTATTGCCCACGAAAAGCCGGATGCGCTGCTGCCAACGGTCGGCGGCCAAACGGCGCTTAACCTGGCCAAAGCGCTGGCCGAAAACGGAACGCTGGCCCGGCATGGGGTCGAACTGATCGGGGCCTCGTTTAACAGTATCGAGCTGGCCGAGGATCGCCAATTGTTCAAAGACGCTATGACAGCCATTGGGCTGAACTGCCCGGCCAGCGAGATCGCTTCCTCGGTAGAAGATGCGCTGCGTATCGTCGATGAGATCGGGGGGTATCCCGTACTGATCCGGCCTTCCTTTACGCTCGGTGGTTCTGGGGGCGGCGTCGCACGTGATGAGGCTGATTTGCGATTGATCGTCGAGCGCGGCATCAAACTCAGCCCGGTCGGCGAGGTGCTGGTCGAGATGAGCGTGCTCGGCTGGAAAGAATATGAACTGGAAGTCATGCGCGATGTCAGCGGCAATT
>DAOTYT010000184.1:0-7349 GCA_034434615.1 Anaerolineae bacterium
TGCGCAACATGGGTGGTCTGCGCCACAAGATGCCGATCACCTACTGGACGTATTTAGCCGGCACGCTGGCCTTGATCGGCATCTTTCCTTTCGCCGGCTTCTGGTCGAAAGACGAAATTTTGGCCGATTCGTGGATAGCTGGCTTCATTGGAAACCAGATCGGCGGCTATATCGCGCTCGGCCTGTTGATGCTCACGGCCGGGTTCACGGCGTTCTACATGTGGCGGCAGGTCTCGCTGATCTTCTTCGGCCGCGCGCGCACGGAAGCCGCTAAACACGCGCACGAAAGCCCCCCCACGATGACGATCCCGCTCGTTATTCTGGCATTCCTGAGCGTGTTTGTTGGCTTTATCAATACGCCTTCAAACGTACTCGGCCTCGATAATATTTTCGGCGCGCACCAGTTTACTGATTGGCTCGAGTACTCTGTGCTGCACGCGCATGCTGGCGAGTTCCAACCGCTGCTGGCGATCGGCGTTATGGCCTTGGCGCTGTTCGCCATTGGCCTTGCGAGCAACATCTACGGCCGCCGTTCGCCGGTCGTTCGCGGTCGAGACCCGCTCCAGCTGAGCCCAAGTGTCGGCCGCATATGGTTGTTCTCTCATGTGCGCATGTATTGGGATGAAACCTACGATCGGTTTATCGTCAAGCCCTTCGAGCGCACGGCAGTATTCCTCGCCGATACGGTCGATTGGGCATTTTTGCATGACTACTTTCACGACACCGTCATCTATAAAGGCTTTAATGCGGTTGCACGATGGTTGGCCAATCCGGTCGATCTCGGCATCATTGACGGCATCGTGAATGGTATCGGCCGGCTCACTTCTGGCATCGCTGACTGGATGCGCGGTCAGCAGGTCGGCTATGTGCGGGTCTATGCGATCACGCTGCTGCTGGGCGTGGTCTTCGTGGTTATCGTGTTACTGCTGCCGCTGCTGCAGCGCGGCTGATCTGGGAGCGGAGAGATTATGGAAAACACCGGGCTTTCGCTCGTGACCGTGGTGCTGTTTCTGCCCATGGTCGGGCTGACGATACTGTTGTTCCTGCGCGAGCATACGCAGCTGCAGAACATCAGGTATGTGGCGCTGGGCACCAGTTTGATCACATTTGTCTTCTCACTGGTGATGTGGGCCGCTTTCGATCCCAGCAACCCCGACCTGCAGATGGTGCAGCGTTGGGACTGGCTGCCCGCTCTGGGCATCAGTTACTACGTCGGCGTCGACGGGATCAGCCTGCTGCTCATTTTGCTGACGAATTTCATCACGCCAATTGCGATCATCGCCTCGTTCCGCACTGGCGTGCTGGAAGAGCGCGGCCGGCAAAAACTTTATTACGTGTTCATGCTGCTCCTTCAGTGGGCGATGATCGGCGTGTTCGTCGTTCACGACCTGATCGTCTTCTACGTGTTCTGGGAAGTCACGTTGGTGCCGATGTATTTCCTGATCGGCATTTGGGGGGCAGAAAAGCGCGTTTACGCCGCCGTGAAGTTTTTCCTCTATACGATGGCTGGCTCCGTGCTCATGCTGCTGGCGATCCTGTACATTGGCGGGCAGGCAGGGACGTTCATCGTGCCAGAGATCATCGCGCAAATTCAGAGCGGTGCGCTGAGCTTCCCGTTCGATGGCCTGTTCAGCACGCAGTCGTTCCTGTTCCTCGGCTTCTTCATCGCTTTCGCCATCAAAGTGCCGATCTGGCCGCTGCATTCATGGCTGCCAGACGCGCACGTGCAGGCGCCCACCGCTGGTTCGGTCATCCTGGCTGGCGTCCTGCTGAAGATGGGAACCTATGGCATGATCCGCTTTTTGCTGCCGCTGTTCCCTGAGGCGAGCATCGCTTGGGGGCCGATCATCGGCGTGTTGGCTGTGATCGGCATCATTTACGGCGCGTGGGTCAGCTATGCGCAGAAGGACATGAAGAAGCTGGTCGCCTACTCGTCGGTCAGCCACATGGGGTTCGTGGTGCTGGGCATCTTCGCGCTCAATTCGCAGGGCATCCAGGGCAGCATCTTGCAGATGGTGAACCACGGCATTAGCACGGGCGGGTTGTTCTTGCTCGTCGGTATGCTTTATGAACGGCGGCACACCAAAGAGCTGGCCGCTTACGGCGGCATTTGGAAAGCCATGCCGCTGTTTGGCGGCCTGAGCCTGCTGATCGTGATGAGCAGCATGGGCCTGCCCGGCCTGAACGGCTTCGTCGGCGAATTCACCATCCTCCTAGGCACATTGGGCAGCGAAGTGCTCGGGTTCTTTTTCGCGCTGTTCGCGACGTTGGGCATCATTCTGGCAGCGGTGTACATGCTGTACATGTTCCAGAAGATCTTTATGGGCGAGCTGGATAAGGAAGAAAACCGCAACCTGCCGCCGCTGCATTGGCAGGAACTTACCGCATTGGTGCCGATTGCAGTGTTGGTGATCTTGATCGGCATTCAACCGTTCATTTTCTTCCAGCCGATGGATGCGAGTGTTGGCGAGCTGGTCGCCCAGATGGGGCCTTATGTGACGACGGTCGTGCAAGCCCTGCCGTAGGATAATCTGATGCTACAGCTAGAAGTTCCAACCTTAGAAGTCCTCAATCTCGGCGTAGCGCTGCCCGCCATCAGTGTGGCGGCATGGGCTTGTATCATGCTGCTGATCGACCTGCGCGTGCCCAGCGATCGCAAGGAGATTACTGCGTGGCTGTCTGCCGGTGGTTTGGTCTTTGCCTTCGTCGCTAACCTGTTGGTCTACAACAGTTCCAGCGAGGCGTTTCTCGGCGTTTACATTGCCGACCAGTTCACTGGCTTCATGAACATCATCATCCTGATCACGGGGTTCCTCAGTATTCTGCTCAGCATTGATTACGTCAAGCGAGCTGGTATTGAGCGCGGTGAATACTACACATTGATGCTCTTCACCGTGAGCGGCATGATGTTCATGGCCGGTTCTAACGATCTCGTCGCAATTTTCGTCTCTTTGGAACTGCTCAGCATTCCGCTTTACGTCCTTGCGGCGGCGCGCGCGCCAGAGCTTAAATCTGAAGAGGCGGGCCTGAAATATTTCATCCTCGGAGCTTTCTCAAGCGCCTTCTTCGTCTTCGGTTTGGCCTTGATCTATGGGGCAACCGGCACGACCAACCTGCCGGCGATTTTCGCCGCGGTCGAAACGATCAGCGCCGGGCCGACGGGGCCGCTGCTGTTCCTGCTCGGCGGCACGGCGCTGCTGCTCGTCGGCCTGGGCTTCAAAGTCGCGGCCGTACCGTTCCACATGTGGACGCCCGATGTCTACGAAGGCTCGCCAACCCCCGTCACCGCATTTATGAGCGTCGCTGCGAAAGCGGGCGGTTTTGCTGGTCTGCTGCGCCTGCTCATCGTCGCGCTGCCCGCCTTGGTGATTGTCGAAAGCGAAACTGCCGCGACTTGGCAGACGATCGTCGCCTTGCTGGCGGCAGCTACGCTGATCGTTGGTAACTACGTCGCCATCTCGCAGACCAACATGAAGCGCATGCTGGCCTATTCTTCCATCGCGCATGCTGGCTACATCTTGATGGCGGCTGCGGCCGCGGCGACTGCCGGGCTGGGCGACCGGGCGGCGCAGGCGGCGCTGCTTTACCTGTTCGCCTATATGTTCACGAATATTGGCGCTTTCGCTGTGGCTATCGCAGTCGAGAAAGACGATGGCAGCGGCACCGAAATCCGCGATTTTATCGGCTTGGCGAAGACGCAGCCGCTGATGGCCTTTATGATGGCAGTCTTCATGCTTAGCCTAACGGGTATTCCGCTCACGGCTGGCTTTGTCGGCAAGTGGTTCGTCTTTGACGTGACGCTGCAAGCCGGGCTGGCGCCGCTGGCCATCCTCGGGGTCATCACAAGTGTGGTGAGCGCTTTCTACTATGTGCGCGTCATCGTCAATATGTACTTGGTCGATGGAGAAGGGGACCCGGCACCAGGGGCAACTTCGTATGTGCAGTGGGCGACTTATCTATCGTTCGCTGGCACGATCCTGATCGGCGTCGTGCCTATCCTTGTTACCGGGCTGACTGACAGCGTCGTCTTGGTCGCTTCGCTGCTGCCGTAAGCCTCACGAGTTGGGTTGCCAAGAAGAGGGGTTTGCATTGCACCGCCCCTCTTTTTTGTTCGATGGTCTCTATGGCCTGTATCGTCTGTGCTGGGCGAATTACAATTACGATTTGGATTTGGCATTCGGTGGACTACGATCGAAGTGACTATGTTTTCTCGAAGTGATCGCATTGGCCTGGCGTTCGTTCTCATTTCGGTGCTCGGCTATTCCTTTTTGCCTGTCTTTACGCGGCATTTGCTCAACGATGGGGTGACGCCGATCGATATTGCTGTGTGGCGGTTCATCCTCGCTACGCCGCTGTTTTGGCTGCTAACGAGCCTGCATCGCACGGCGGGCTTTGCCCCGCGTCTGCCGAGCTGGCGCCTGATGGCAATGGGCTTGTTCTTAGCCGGGGCTGCGCTCACGGCATTTTTCGGGCTTCAACGCCTTCCGGCCGGCACCTATGTGGTCATCTTCTACACCTATCCGGCTATGGTGGCCATCATCTCGCTCTTTTTGGGCGAGCGGCTGTCCGGCTGGGGCTGGTTTGCGCTCGCGCTGACGCTGTTCGGCGTGGCGCTCACCGCCCCCGATTTCAGTGAGGGATTGAGCGGCGACAACCTGCCCGGCGTGCTGCTGGCGCTGCTGAATGCCGCGCTGGTCGCTTTCTATTTCGTCTTTTCCAGCCGGCTGCTGCGAGGCCAGACGAATCTGATCCGGGCGAGCGCATATGCTGGCACGGGCGCGCTGCTGGCGCTGCTGGTTGTTGGCTTTGCCGTTGGCATCGCGCTTCCGCCGACGCCGGGCGCATGGGTGAATTTGCTGCTGCTGGCGAGCGTCAGCACGGTGATGCCTATCTTTGCGCTGTTCAACGGATTGCAGCGTTTGGGCGCAGCGCGCGCTGCGGTCTTCGGCACGATCGAGCCGCTTCTGACTTCGGTTCTCGCGCTGATCTTCCTCGGGGAAATGATGGCCGCAGTGCAGTGGTTAGGCGGCATCGTGATCGTTGCAAGCGTCATCATTTTACAGACCCGCGGCATCCCCAGCCCGGCGAGGGCTGCCACTCCTTCCACTGCGCCAGCTGCGCTGCGCGAGTCGTGAACCCTGCCAAAAGTGGGGTTTCTCATCAATTGGTTTTATCATTACAGTCAAAAGAGAGAGTAGTGGTTGGTGGCGCCATGGAAAAGGAAAAACGTAAGCGTGATGTGATCACCCCCGAGATGCGCGAGCGCCTGCTTGCCAATCGAGAGGGGAAGTTGACGGTGAGCCAGTGGTTGAGCATGACGGTTCGTCCGCTGCTTTGGATCCTGCTGCTGTTGGGCGCGGCGCTCGTCGTCTTTGGGCCTCGTCTATTGGTATTGGGGACGCGCGGGCTGTGGCTGATCCTGCCTGCACTAGTCATGGTGATTTTTGTGCCCGTGATCATGCGTGCGCGCCGCTATGCACGCCTGCCTGTGCATTTTGAGCAGCTCTATGCCGATGTGCCGCTTAGCCCGTGGTGGCGTGCCCCGGTTTTTTACGATAAGGATGACCAACAGATCCGCTTCAAGCACCGGCTTGCCCCGCACATGCCCATGCGCATCGATGGAGCGTATTTCGTTTACTTTTTGCAAGATGGCACTGAGCGGGTGCTGCTCAGCCTTGCGCCTGCCGATCATGAAGATGCGGATTTGTTCCGCCCAACCGAACGATTTTGGTCGCGCTATAACCGCCGGCTGCATGATCGGGATTTGTCGTAATTCTGATGCTGCTCTTATGTCATTCTGACGTGCCTGCATAGAATGTTTAGTAGCCTTATCGGCAAGTAAGGCGAATCGAAATGCAGGAGGAGCATCATGAGCAACGGGATTACACGTTGGAACCCACTCCGTGAAATGGCGACCATGCAAAGTATGATCGATCGTTTGTTTGAAGATTGGCGTCCGTTCGTGGAAGACTTCCCGCGCACAACCAACGCGCTGGCGCTCGATGTGGCCGAAGACGATCACAGCTATACCATCACGACCGATCTGCCCGGTGTAAACCTCGAAGACATCAAAGTGCGCAAGGAGGGCGACTATCTGCTGATCGAGGCAGAGACGCGCCGCGAATCAGAGACGAAGGACGAGAACAAGCGCTTCCTCATTCAGGAGCGTCGTTTTGGTCACTACAGCCGGCGTCTGCGCTTGCCGCAGAATATCGATATCGAGAAGGCCGATGCGCAGTATGCCGATGGCGTGCTCACTTTGACGCTGCCCAAGACGGAAGATGAAGTGCCGCGCACGATCACAGTCAAGGCTGCGAAGAAGTAAAAGCGATCGCGCTTCTCAATTTCATCTCAATTTCAATTGACGAGATGGGGCAGACCAGCCCCATCTTTTTTTACTCTTGCCGGCTCGAATCGGCGGCCGTACACTTAGCCCGCTTGCTGGACGAAAGGTCGGTCGGGGCAGCCGGTGTACAAATTGTTTCTGCCGCTCGCTGTGCTCATCTTGATCGCAGGAGCAGCCTTGCGGATGCTGGCGCTAAGCGAGTATCCGCCCGGGCCGCATTACGATGAAGCCGCCAATCTGCTCATCGGGCGCAGTATCGCTTTTGGCGGGGCGCGCTTTTTCCCGATGGTCGAAGCCTATCAGGGCCGCGAGGTGCTTTATTACTATCTGGCGGCCCCGCTGCTGGTTTGGGTAAACGATGGCATGTTCTCGCTGCAGCTCGTCAATGCCTTCAGCGGGCTGATCGCGACTGCCGCTACCCTGGCGCTTGGTCGGGCGATGTTCCCCGGCCGCCGAGGGATCATCATCGGTTTGGCTGCGGGTACGTTGATTGCGCTGTCGTATCCGCAAGTTTGGCTGTCGCGCCAGGCCTTTCGGGCCATCACACTGCCGATGATGCAGGCGCTGGCGCTGCTGTTTTTATGGCGCGGCCTGCGAGCGACCAGCGGCGGCGATCGATGGCTGCTGGTGGGCGGCTTGTTTGCGGGCGGGGCGCTCTACACGTATAACGCTTCACGACTGCTGCCGCTGTGGCTGCTGCTCGCGGGGGCGCTGCTCTTGCTGGTCGATCGTGCACACTGGCGGCTGCGCCTGCGGCAGGGGATCATCTTCTTCGGCGCTCTCGCGCTGGCGGCTGCGCCTATGGTCGTTTACGCGGCCGTGCGTCCGGATATTTTCTTCGGCCGGCTGGCAGAAGTGACAGCTCCAGAAGACTCCATCTCGCTCGCGCAGAGCTTGCGGCTGCACTTGCAGATGTTCTTCATCGAAGGCGATCCCTACCTGCGCTATAACATCCCTGGTCGGCCGTATCTGACCTGGCCAGAAGGGCTGCTGCTCCTGATCG
>DAOTYT010000185.1:0-2642 GCA_034434615.1 Anaerolineae bacterium
GCGCTCGCTGTAGCGATGAAGGTGAAATCGGGCACGATGACCTCATCGCCATAACCGATGCCGAGCGCGCCCAGCGCGACCTCGATCGCATGGGTGCCGTTAGTCACAGCCACACCGTATTTCGCGCCATGCGCGGCCGCGAAAGCCCGCTCAAAGCGCAGGGTTTGGTCGCCCGGTGTGCGCCACCACAGACGGCTTTCCAGAACGGCGCGCAGCGCTTCCAATTCCCGCTCATCATATTGCGGCCACGGTGGAAACGGCTTTGATTTGGCTTTTTCGCCCCCTAATAACGCCAGCGCTGGCATCATCCCCCCTCCCTATGTGAAATGTTCCTCTCAGCGGCGGTGAGCTTTCACCGTCACGCGATACTCAAAGCGGTCGCTGCTGTACCACGAGCGCCCCGCCTCCAACGGCGTTCCCGCCTCATCAAAGGTCACAAATTCGACCAGCAGCAGTGGACTTTTAGGCCCCACTTGCAGCAGTTGGCTGGTGACGCGGCCAGCGCGCACCGCGCGAATGGTATGTTCCGAGTAGTGAGGATAGACACGGTAGTTCTTGATGAAGACTTCGTAGAGCGAGGTATCGGGCAGCCACGGATGTTCAAACAGATCGGGGAAGCGTTCATAGGCGCTGAACGAGGTCTCAACTGCAATCGGATAATCGTCGGCCAAACGCAAACGTTTCAGAACATTGACGGGTTTGCCAGCATCGATGAGCAGTTTGGACGCAATTTTCTCTGTGGCTGTATCAACTTCTTTGCGCAAAATCACGGAGGTGGGGCGCTGCCCACGCTCGCGGACGATATCCGTAAAACTGATCAGCTCACCTGATGGCTGGGTGATCCGATCTTTGCGCACGAACGTGCCAGAGCCGTGCACGATCTCAATTTGTCCGCGGGCTTGCAGCACCCGCAAGGCTTCCCGCAGCGTGCTGCGGCCAATGCCCATCTCCTCGGCTAAATTCTCGACCGAGGGCAGGCGATCGCCAGGACGATAGCGATCGTTTAGGATCGCTTTCTCCAAATCTTCGGCAATTTGGTCAGCAAGATTTTTGCGTTGTCGCACCATATGTGTAAAGATCAGCTCATCAGATGATTTCGTTATAAAATAGAGTAACTGTCATTTTTTTAGTTGTCAATCTTTCTTCAGTTCTTTTAGGTGGAGTGGCGTGGTCTCGCAAACGGGCTTGCCAGATCAAACAGCTGTTCTCGCGATCGACGGAGGTCAAACCAGCACGCTCGCCTTGATCGCCAACTTGAGCGGCGAGGTGTTAGGATATGGCCGGGCTGGCCCATCTAACCACATCGATGAACCGGGCGGCCGTGAACGCTTGGAGACTGCTGTCATATCGAGCGTGCGCAGCGCGCTCGAGAACGCCGGCATACCAGCCGAACGACTGCGCTCTGCCTGCTTGGGCATGACCGGCGCCCACGTTGAAGCGGGCGCAGTTCTCAAACAACTGCTGCCCAGCCTAACAACTGTCGAAACGCATCATGATGCCGTCACCGCGCTGGCTGGGGCCAGCCTGGCGCAGCCCGGCATCGTCGTGATCGCTGGGACGGGCGCGATCGCTTATGGCCAGCTCGCCGATGGACGGCAGGCGCGCGCTGGCGGCTGGGGCTACCTGATGGGCGATGAAGGCAGCGCATATGACCTCGGCGTTGGCGCGCTGCGTGCAGCCTGCCGCGCCAGCGATGGCCGCGCAGCGCCGACAACCCTGCTCGCGAGCGTGCCGGCGGCGCTGGGCATGGCGAGTTTGGCAGAAGTGCACCGCGCTGTATACGCGCAAAAGGTGACGCGCGCCGATATCGCTCGCCTTGCCCAAGTGGTGGCTCGCGATGCTGCGGCCGGCGATGCTGCCGCCTGTGCCTTGCTAAAGCGCGCTGCCGCCGATCTCGCCGATGCAGCGATCGCAGTGCTCGATCAGCTCGGTCGGCGTGAAGCGGGGATGCCGATCCACCCGACGGGCGGCGTCTTTCGAGGTGGCCCACTAATCCTTGACCCGTTCCGAGCGCGGGTTGCCTCAGCATCACTAGCCAGCCAGGTGCGCAAGCCGGCCTTGGGGCCGGCGGCAGGGGCGCTGCTGCTGGCGCTGCGCGCCGCCGGCGTCGCGATCACCGATACGCTTGTGGAGCGCATCCAACACACGCTGCCTCGTGAAGCTGCACAGAAAGGTGACTGAATGCTTTCTTACTTCCAGCATATTCAAATGCTGCTGCAAGAGGCTGAACGCAAGAACGCCCCAGTAATTATGGAGTTGGCTGATCAGATCGCCAACAGCGTGATCGCCGGCGGGGTGCTGCACGTCTTCGGGACGGGGCACAGCCACATGTTGGCCGAGGAAGTCTTCTACCGGGCTGGCGGGCTCATTCCGATCAATGCGATGCTCGATGCGCGCCTGATGCTGCACGAAGGTGCGCTCAGTTCGACGCTGGCCGAGCGCCTGACCGGCTATGCCGAGGCCATCCTCGTTCGCTATGACCTGCGCGCCGGCGAGACCATCATCATCGCCTCGAACTCTGGGCGCAACGCCGTGCCAGTCGAAATGGCGCTGCTGGCGCGCAGCCGCGGGCTGGCGGTGGTCGCGCTAACTTCGGTGGCGCATTCGATGGCGCACGAATCGCGTCATCCTTCAGGAAAGCG
>DAOTYT010000186.1:0-2318 GCA_034434615.1 Anaerolineae bacterium
GTTGGCCAGCTCGACTAACGCATCGACCGCGGCGTCGGGGTCGTCATGAGTAAGCGCGATCTGGGCGATCTCGTGAGGTTTGACGTGGCGCGTTAAGCCGTCAGTACACAAAATGATGCGGTCATTCACCCCAAGCCGCACCTCGAAGACATCGATATCGATCTCGCCGGCCTGCCCAAGCGCGCGATAGAGCACGTTGCGCATTGGGTGTTCTTCAGCCTGTTCCTGGGTTAAGTGACCGGCAGAAACCAACGCTTCGACGAAGCTGTGGTCGGCGGTGATCTGGGTGATACGACGGGTGCGGCTCTCGACGAGGTAGGCCCGGCTGTCGCCGACGTGCGCGATCAGCGCTTGCGAACCGCGCACCAGCGCCAGCGTCACTGTTGTGCCCATGCCGCGCAGCTGCGGATTGCTGGCTGCCCGTTCGACGATCGAACTGTTGCCAGCATGAATCGCAGCGCGCAGCTGGTCAATGATCGTCTCATCGGACATGAGGGTAAAACCAGCGCCAGCGTTCTCATCGGTCATGTGCAGCCCCGCAGCGACCGCTTCGACCGCCAGCCGGCTGGCTTCCTCGCCCGCCGCCGCGCCGCCCATGCCATCGGCAACCACAGCGAGCGCGAAGTGGTCGTTGGCCCATAAATGAACTGTGTCTTCGTTGTTTTCTCGTACCCGTCCGACGCTCGTGCGCGCGCTGCTGCGCAGGCATACGTCGTGCTTTGAACCACCCATGAGGGGCGCTCCTGAGGTAAGCCCGATATTTTTATTCTATTGAAGCTCCGTTCATACGCAACCCAAACCTAATCTCGACCGCACAATCGATCTGAACAAGTGGACGAAAATACCCTGTTCCGGCCCGCTTGCGATATGATAGAGTCATACGTATATCCCAAGATTCCTCCGGGCTTGGGATATATTGATCGAGGATGTCATGCCTAAGCTGGTTGATTTCTACCGCATAGACCAATTTATCGATACGTTCGCCCTTGGGCATTATGCTCGCGTGCTCGACGCCCTCGACCGGCGCACCGGCCAGATGACCGCGTTCAAGGTCATGCGTGCCGAACACCTCGCCCCGGGTGCTGAGCCGCGCTGGGAGTATCGGGCGTTCGCCAACGAGGCCGATCTGCTCATGAAGCTGAGCGACAGCCCGCACGTGGTGAAGCTGTACGACTGCGGTTATCTTGAGTCGCCCAGCGAAGCGCCAGCCAGCGGGGAGATCGTCTCCTTCGGCCGTGATGTGCTCGGGTTTAGCCGCGAACTGAATGACTTTGCAGCGCGCGGCTGGCGTCCTTATCTGGCATTAGAAAACCTGCCGCGAACGCGCAACCTGTTTTATCTGATGCGCCCAGACCGGGCAGACACGCGCTTTCGCCTGCCGACCGAAGAGGGGCTGGCGCTGGCGCTGCAGTTTGCCGAGACGCTGCGGCTGGCGCATCGCAAGCAGATCGTCTATCTTGATCACAAACTCGAACATGTTTACTGGGATGGCACTCACCTGCGCATCATCGACCTGAACAGCTCGCGCCAGCTCGAAGGCCGCAGCCGCGAGAACGAACAGCATCTGCGCATGGACATTCATAATCTGTGCGTCGGCATCCTCTACTCGCTGTTCACCGGGCTATCGCCGCAGAAATCGATGCTGCGGCCGCAGCCGGGTTCGATGGCTGAAGTCGAAGCGCGCTATCGCGATATTACAACGCTCGATTTCGGCGTAGAGCCGACGCTGAGCCCAATGCTGCAAGCGCTGCTTCAGCGGGGGGCAGCCATGCAAATTGAGACGATTGACGATTTCATCGATGAGCTTCAGCGCGTGGCGGCCGTGCACGGATGGGATTTCCCCGGACATTACACCAGTCCTATCAGCCGCGAAGCGCGCACACAGATGCGCGCCGGCCTCACGCGGATGCGCCGCGGAGAAGAGCAGCTGCGCGAGGCTCGCGATATCTTCCTCGATGCGGCCATCCTCGATGGCATCAGCACCGATCTTGATATGGAGCTGCGCCGGCTGGTCAAGGCGGTCAATGAGATGCTGAACCAGCGCGTTATTCCTTAAAGGAAGGGCCCCTACAGCAGTTCGACCGGATCGACATCGACGAACCACCCTTTCGCGATATCGAGACCGCGCAGCGCGGGGAGCGGGTCTGGCCCGCGCAGCAGTAAGTGCCAGCGGAAAGCATCCTTCTCTCGCGTGAAGAAGCACGGCGCTGGCCCGATCAGATCGGTGCCGGTCATCTCCAGCGCTGCAAGGCGGCGACGCAGCAGTTCAGCAGCGCGCTGCGCTTCTGCCTGCGCCTTCGTCTCGCTGGGAAAGCGGA
>DAOTYT010000187.1:0-2021 GCA_034434615.1 Anaerolineae bacterium
TCGATACCATCACACTGTTGGTGCTGGCGCGTCTCGTCTTGTTCGATTTCACGCGCTCGGTCGTCACGGCAGTGCTCTTGGCCCTGCTCGTGTCGGCGCGCGCGCGCGGACAGGCAGACGCTCAGGTCATGGCCGTCGGCAGCTTCATCGGAACGCAGTTTGGCATTTATGTGATCAGCGCGGCAGCACTGTTCCTCATCCTGCCTACAGCGCTTACGCCGCTGGAGCTCAACCCGCTGATCACGGAACTGTTGCTGCTCGCGCCGCGGGTGTTGATTTTCGTCCTCGTCCGCGAGGCGGTGGTCGTCGTGCTGTGGCGATCGTTGCTGAACCTCTATGAAATTCCCCACATGACCATACCAAGCCCAGGCGGGCTGCAAACGACGGAGCTAGACGCGGATCCTCCACGCGCGCTATAATTGAGGTTCAGATAAACGGGAGTGTATAGTGGTCAACCTGATCAATCCTAACGCCATCCCTACCTCGAATGACACCGGAGGATGGCAGCCCGATCCCAATCACCCGCGGCGGCGCCCGCCGTGGATCAAGGTGCGTGCGCCCAGCGGAGAGAATTACGAGCGCGTCTACGATTTGATGCGCGGGCAAAGCCTGCACACCGTGTGCGAAGAGGCGCAGTGTCCTAACCTAGGTGAATGCTGGGGGCGCGGAACTGCCACGTTCCTGATGATGGGCGATACCTGCACGCGCTCGTGCGGCTTCTGTGATATCAAAACCGGCCGCCCCAGCCCGCTGGATTGGGCAGAGCCCAATCGGGTCGCTGAGTCAGTGCGCGCACTGGGGCTGCGCCATGTCGTCATCACCAGCGTCAACCGCGACGAGCGTGCTGATGGGGGCGCGCCGATCTTCGCGATGGTCATCAAACGGATCCGCCAGCTGCAACCCGGGTGCAGCATCGAAGTGCTGATCCCAGACTTCAAAGGCAGCGAAGCGGCTTTGAAGATCGTCGTCGATGCGCAGCCTGAGATTTTGAATCACAATGTCGAAACCGTGCCGCGGTTGTTCCGCAAGGTTCAGCCGCAGGACAAATACGAATGGGCGATGAAGACGCTCGGCAACGCCAAACGGATGGATCCCCTCGTGCTGACCAAGAGCGGCATCATGGTCGGGCTGGGCGAGACGTTTGACGAAGTGGTCGAGGTAATGCGCGATCTGGCGAGTCTTCAGGTCGATATCTTGACGATCGGCCAGTATTTACAACCCAGCAGGAAACATCTGCCGGTCGAGCGATATTATCTGCCAGAAGAATTCGACCAGCTTAAAGCGATCGGCCTCGAACTAGGGTTCAAGTGGGTCGAAAGCGGGCCGTTGGTGCGCAGCAGCTACCGCGCCGACCAGCAGGTGCGCGAGCTGTCGAAACTCAATCATTTTCGCCTGCGCGACAGCGCTGCAGCGGGCTGATGGTGAACGAACGCAGAACAGGACGCCCGGCGGGCGTCCTGTTTTTGATCCGAACATCGACACAGCACTAGCGCTAAGTCTCGATCACTTTTTCGTCGATTAACTGCTGCTGCACTTTTTGGCCGCGTGGGTCGAAGGCGAAATGCGGCCCATGCAGCTGAAATTCCATATCTTGCATGGCGCGGCCTGCGCGGTTTTTCTCGATCGTCCACACCACCCAGTCGCGAAACTGCTTGGCCGTATACGGGTTGAACGAAACGTGGTCTTTGGACAAGATCTGGTACTTATTGTTCATGATGATCGCGATATCGGACTCGTAATCCAGCGCACTGCTGCCGCGCAGATGAAATAAATGAATGCGCTTGCTTTTAAGACCTTCGCGATCTGCGGCAACGATCGACCAGACGGGCACATCAAGGCCCATGGCGATGTCTTTCAGGCCCTCAACGATCATGGTCACCTTGTCGTTTTCATCGCGCGGTCGTTCTGGATGAACGGCGACTTTTTGCAGATAATCGATGAACACAACGACATGACCGCCGGTCGCGTCGCATAAACGGGCGGTCATCTCCTTGATGGCGCGCAGCGTGGTTACAGCCGGG
>DAOTYT010000188.1:0-3158 GCA_034434615.1 Anaerolineae bacterium
TGACGATATCCAGTAGCTGTTTGCGCTCATCAGATGTCAAAGTGACAATCCATTTTTTGTGTGACATGGCTTGCCTCCGCGGGCATTGTCGCCGATCACGGCAAACCGGTCAACAAAACACTGTTGGACTACTAGGATCGTGGCCATCACGCTTCCGACAATCGCCCAGCCGCCAGATAGTATTGTTAACGACAGCGTGAGAAATAGTAGACATCCAATGAGGGAGAGAAAAGCCCAAAACTCTAACTTCTTGTTCATGCCGATTTGCTCCCTTCTTGCGCGTCGTGCTCCAATCTTTCCAGTGGCTGCTCGAAAACCAGCACATACTCGGTTGGTACCGCTGCTGGACACTCAATCAAGAGTTGGACGAAACGCCATCCCTGCTTGGCATGTTCGTTGATAACGTCTTGATAGCTCGGATGGTTTGGATGCTTCGATTGTTTTGCGCCAATCTGTACAGGCAGTGTAATGAATTTATAGGTGTGTTTCATATCGTCCCTCCGTATTCTACTGATGGAAGATGCTTCTTTGTGCCGCCCAACTATAGATTAGACAGACTAAACCACCTGTCCACTTAGGCCGACCGGAGTCGGCCTAAATAGGCCGATAGACCTCATTAGGCCGACTCCGGGTCGGCTTTTGTTTCTGTACATTCTGGATATGGCCGACTCAACGCTCACATCTTCCGGCTCCCCTCGCTCTGAAAAACCGCTCGACCCGGCGTGTGATGCGATTCGCCTCAGGTATTACTCATTCCCCCATCGAGGAGACCTGCGTCAGCTGCGCTGCTGTTCCTGTATCGCCACGTCCCAAAGGTCAAAATGCCCCACACACAAACAGGACGCCGCCGGCGCCGCTATTCAAACCACGTCGTGCCCGGATACTGATACTGGCGCGCGACCGCTTCGTCCAGTTCCACGCCTATGCCCGGCCGGTCGCTCAACTCGATGTACCCGCCCTTGATGATGTCTTCCTTTTCCTTGATGATCGTGGTCCAGTATGGCCGCTCGTTCCAGTGCCACTCCAAGACCAGGAAGTTCGGCACGCTGGCGCACACGTGCGCGCTGGCCATGGTGCCGATGGGCGACGACACGTTGTGCGGCGCGAAGGGGATGTAATACAGCTCAGCCAGGTTGGCGATCTTGCGCCCATCGCTCAGGCCGCCGCATTTGGGCAGGTCCGGCATGACGATGTCCACAGCCTGCTTCTCGATCAGCTCGCGAAAGCCGAAGCGCAGGTAGATGTTCTCGCCGGCGCAGATGGGCGTGTGGCTGTGCCGCTTCACCTCGCGCATGGCGTCAATGTTCTCCGGCGGCACCGGCTCTTCCAGCCAGAGCAGGTGATATTGATCCAGATCGCGCACCAGCCGAATCGCGCTCGGCGCGTCCAGCCGGGTGTGCAGGTCGGCGGCGACGGCCACATCCTTGCCGGCTGCCCGCGTCACCATGTCCACCACCTGCAACATGCGCTCGTGTTCGCGCTGCATGGCGGTGTAGTTGAACTTGTCCTTGCTGAACACGCCCTCTTTGAGGGTGAGCACCTGTGTGTCAGCGTCCACCGGAATGCGCCCCGCCGAGTACGCCCCGATGTCCAGGTCTATCTTGAGCGCGGTGAAGCCTTTGGCCAGCACGCCGTGCACCACCTGCTCGATCTCGTCGAACTCCATGCCCGGATCCACCTGGCAATCGCAGTACATCCAGATCTTGTTGCGGAACTTGCCGCCCAGCAGCTCATAGACGGGCGCGCCCAGCGCCTTGCCCTTCAGATCCCACAGCGCAATCTCGATGCCGGTGAGCGCCGTGATGAGCGCGCCGCCCGTGCCGCCGTCGAAGACGTGGCTGCGGCGCATTTCTTCAAACAGCGCGTCGATCGCGAACGGGTCGCGCCCGATCAGCTTTTGCTCCAGATACTGAATGATGGCGATGGCCTGCTTGCCGCCGTGCACGCATTCGCCGATGCCGGTGACGCCGGCGTCGGTCTGCACTTTCACCCACAAATGCATGCCGTGGCCGACTGTGGCTGCAGTTTTCACGCTGGTGATTTTCATCTGCTGCTCCTGCCTCAAAGACTGCGCTGATTGTACAAAAAAGCGGCCAGATCGCTTCACACGACCTGGCCGCCGCGAATATGACGCGCTGCGCTCTGAACGCGCCTTCAGCGAATCACGATCGGCGTCCACACCCAGTAGTGGTAGGCCAGGAAGGGCACAAACGCCGTGTTGCTGGTTGGAGACAGGGTGACGACCTGCGTCGCGCTGGCGGGCACATACTTCCAGGGGATGACGCCCTGGTAAGGCGGCAGCAGAGACAGCACGGTCACCGTGAAGGCGCGCTGGCAGTTCCCATTGGCCGGCTCGACGCTGACCGTTGGCGCAAAAATGACTTGAGTCGTGCTGAAAAAAGACACGTTTTGAGTCTGTGTCTGGCTGTAGCTGCCGTCGCTGCTTTGGACGCGATAGGTGACGGTGCTGAAATTGCCGATGCCATTGGAGCGGGCCGGCGGGACGATCACCGGTGTGATGGGAATCGCGCCGGGAACGAAGACTGCTTCGGTGAGGCCAACGGTCAGCGTGACTGGGAAGGGCACAAACGAAGCCGTGAAATTGACGTTGCTGATTACGGCGCCGTTGGACATGTACACCGTTTGACTGAGCGGGGTGACGCTGTAGCACGGGGCCAGCGGCGTCGCCGAAACCGTGTAGGTCACAACGGTCTCATAGCCGGGGCCAAGATCATCACCTGCAGGAATGTTGGTGAAGGTGTAAACACCTCCACTGTTGACGACCGTTGACGTGGTGTACTGCGTCACGTTGTCTGAGTACACGCCGGTGGCGCTGATCACAAATTCCGCAGCAGACGAAACCCCTGTCACCGAGCCGGTCAGGGTGCCGTTGTTTGTCTCAGCCGGCGCAAGAGGCCCCAGGCCGGTTCTGGCGAAGACGATGGTTGCAGCGCCGATGGCAACGATGATCAGCGTAAGCAACGAAAGCCGAGCGATCACTCTTTTCATCATGTTGAGTTCCCTCCTCGTATAAATAGTGCGTGAAATGCCAACCCACTTCACGCATGAGCGAAAATCCCTGGGGTCAGAGGTTGGTCTGACGGGAAGAATGCTGAACCTCCTGGCGGCTTGACCGCTTCGAAAGCATGCATGCCTTG
>DAOTYT010000189.1:0-16043 GCA_034434615.1 Anaerolineae bacterium
GCCATGGTCGATCAGTATCGCCGCAGCCTTCAGCGCGAGGGGTTCGATATCTTCACCGCTTCGATCCCGCTCGAGGCCGAGGCGATGGCCAGCGGCCTGCATCCCACGCTGATCATCATGGATGTCAACTTCGCCGATGGGGCCGGCTGGCAGATCCTGCAACGGTTGAAGGGTCGCGATGACACCTGCGATATTCCAGTGATCGTCGTCTCCCTCAGCCGCGAGGAAGAGCGCGCCCGCGACTTGGATGTCTTCCGCTTCATCCGCCGGCCGTTCCTGCCAGAAGATCTGGTGCAGGCCGTCCGCGATGCCGAGCGCGACAGCCGCATTGACCGCATCCTCATCATCGATGACCAGCCGGAGAGCGTGCGCTTGCTCAGCCAACTGCTCGATGAGCAGGGCGAGTTCCGCGTCTTCAGTGCTCACACCGGCATGGATGGCATCGCCATGGTCGCCCGCCGCCGGCCCGATTTGATCATCATCGACCTGCGCATGCCCGATATGGATGGCTTCACCGTCGTCGAGCAGTTGCGTAACAACCCCGAAACGGCTACGATCCCCATTCTGGTTGTCACGGGCGATGAGTTGAGCACGGCAGAACGCCAGAAACTGCAAGATTTGGACGTGATCTACAAATCGGAGATCAGCACCGAAGCCTACCGCCGGTTCATCGACGGGGTGAAGATGCACCTGATGAGCACCAATGAGGATTGAGTGATCTTGGCAGGGTTAGCCGGAAGCAAACACATTGAACTCGAATGCATCAACTGCCGAACGCGCATCCCGCTCGATAAAACGGTCGCTGGCTGCCCAGCCTGCGGCGAGAATATCCTCGAAGCGCGTTACGACCTGAACAGGATTAATGTTAAGGAGTGGCTGGCGGCCCTGCGCCGCCGGCCGCGCGGCCTGTGGCGCTACCACGAAGTGCTGCCGCTGTACGACCCGCAGAACATCGTCACGCTGGGGGAAGGCGGCACGCCGCTGCTGCACGCCCGTTCGCTGGGCGCCCTGCTGGGGTTGAAACACCTGTACATCAAAGACGAGCGGCAGGGGCCGACCGCCAGCTTCAAAGACCGGCAGGCCACCGTCGCGATCTCGGCGCTGCGCGAGATGGGCGTCGATGCGGTCGTGGTCGCCAGCACCGGCAATGTCGCCATCTCCTACGCCGCCTACGGCGCGCGCGCCGGCATCAAACTGTGGGCCTTTTTTCCCAGCCTCACGCCCAACGACAAGATGCGCGAGGCCGCCCTTTACGGAGCAGAGGTCATCAAAGTGACCGGCAGCTACGACCAGACCAAAGAACTAGCGGCCAAGTTCGCCCGTCGCCAGGGGTTGTTTCTCGATCGCGGCATCAAGAGCGTCGCCGCCATCGAGGCGATGAAGACGATGGCCTACGAGATCGGCGAGCAGCTCGGCCAGCTCTTCGACGACGGCGAGCGCTGGCGCGCCCCTGATTGGTTCATTCAGGGCGTCAGCGGCGGCATGGGGCCGATCGGCGTGGGAAAAGGCTTTCGCGAGATGTACGATTTCGG
Source organism: Anaerolineae bacterium (assembly GCA_034434615.1). GTDB lineage: Bacteria > Chloroflexota > Anaerolineae > Aggregatilineales > Phototrophicaceae > Flexifilum. The sequence goes on from DAOTYT010000189.1 coordinate 1,533, forward strand.
CCTGATCGACCGCATGCCGGCGATGGGCATCATCCAGTCGTCTGGCTGCGCGCCGATGGTCGAGGCCTTCAATCGCGGCCAGCGCATCGCCACGCCGGTTGAAGATCCGCAGACGGTCATCGTCACGCTGGCGACGGGCAATCCGGGCCGTGCCTACGAGCTGCTGTTCGATTACACGATGGCCTACGGCGGTCACTTTGCCGCCGCCAGCGATGAGGAAGCCTTCAATGCCATTCGCATCCTCGCCCGCACCGAAGGGATCTCGGTAGAACCAGCCGTCGGCGTCACGTTCGCTGGGCTGTTCAAATTGGCGCAGGACGGCGTGATCAAGCCGGATGATATCGTGGTCGTCAACTGCTCAGGCCATGCCATGCCGGTTGAGACGCACATCCTCGGCGAACAATGGCAGCGCTCGCTCGATCTGTCGCAGCGCTCGCGCACGCCGGTGCTGCCACAGGAGAGCTTGCTCTCGGCGCTCGACCAGATGGATGGGCAGGCGCGCCGCGTCGTCGTGATTGAGGACAATGTGGATTCTGGCCGCTTGATCAAGCGGCTGCTGCAAGCGCGCGGCGCTTATGACGTGCAGCTCGCCCATGATGGCGTGCGCGGCATTGAACTGATCCGCGCCATGCGCCCGGATATGGTCATCACCGATCTGATGATGCCCGATGTCGATGGCTTCGCCGTCATCGATACCATGAAGGCAGACCCAGCCCTGCAGGATATCCCGATCATCGTCGTCACGGCCAAAGAGCTGACTGCCAGTGAGCGCGCGCGGCTCAAGGATCAAGTTGAGCTGCTGCTGCAAAAAGGCTCTTCAATCGACGAAGAACTGGTTGAAACGCTCGTCCACAAGTTTGAGTGAGGCGCATGGCGGTGATGAGCGCGCGCCGCGAAGTCGCCCAGCGCACCATCCTCTACATCGAAGATGACCCGGCCAGCCGCACGCTCGTCGAGCGGGCGCTGCGTTTTGCCGGCTACCGCGTGCTGATGGCCGAACGCGGGCTGGAAGGCATTGACCTGGCACGCCGTGAGTCGCCGGACTTGATCCTGACTGATATCAACCTGCCCGATCTGAACGGCCGCGAGATCACGACCATGCTGCGCAGCGAGCCGCGCTTCAGCCGCACGCCGATCGTCGCGCTGACGGCGCATGCCATGCGCGATATGCGCGATATGGCGCTGGCGGCCGGCGTCAACGGCTATCTGACCAAGCCGCTCGATATCGAAGCCCTTCCCGGCCAAATCGAATATTACCTGCGCGGCGCGCAAGACCCGATCGACGAAAGCACGCGCAGAGAAGCAGCGACCCGCCACACACAGGAAGTGGTGCTGCGCCTTGAAGCGCGCATTCGCGAGCTGGAAGCGCTGGCCAACGACCTGCGCCGGCTCGACAAGATGAAAGACTCGTTCATCAGCCTAACCGCGCACGAGCTGCGAACGCCGCTCACGCTCGTTTATGGTTACAGCCGGCTGATGGAAGAAAACGCCCACATCCGGGCGCTGATGGCCGCAGATGAAGGCGCGCGCCAATTGTTCGAGGGGATGCACGGGGCCATCGAACGCATGCAGACGATCATCAATGAGATCCTGATCGCCAGCCGCGTGATGACCAATCGCATCGACCTGACCCTCGGGCCGACCAATTTCGGCGAGATCATCGCCCGCGTCCTGTACAGTTTCAGCGACGCGATCGAACAGCGCCAGCTCAAGATCCGCTTCAATCGCGCCGAATGGCCGGAGCGCATGATGGCGGATTGGGAGCTGATGGAGCTGGCGCTGCGCCACCTGATCAGCAATGCCATCAAATTCACGCCCGATGGCGGCCGCATCATCTTCACGGCCCGCATCGAAAACGGCGAAACGCTGCGCTTCAGCATCCGCGATACCGGCATCGGCATCGACCGGGACGAACTGCGCACCATCTTCGAACGTTTTCACACCGCGGAAGATGCCCAGCTCCATTCCACCAGCAAAACCGCATTCCGCGGCGGCGGCATCGGCCTGGGGCTGGCGGTCGTCAAGGGCATCATCGAAGCGCACGGCGGCTATATCTGGGCTGAAAGCAAAGGCTGCGATCCGCAGCGCATGCCCGGCAGCGAGTTCATCATCATCATGCCGCTGGCAGCGCGCAGCGTTCTGAACCATGCCGCCTCGACGCCGCGAGAGGATTTATGACGCGCGCACTGCGATCGCGATCGCTGGCGCGCGGCGTCGGGGCCGCCCTGCTCACTCCACTCTTCCTCGGTGTCGCCCCCATCTTCGGCAAGCTGGCGATCGATGCGGGCGCTGACCCATTCAGCGTGGCGGCCATCCGCACCCTGATCGCCGTGCTGCTGCTGTGGGCCATCTATGCAGTCGCTTTCCGCCGCTATCTGTATATTTACCCAGCTGGTTTGCTAGGCTGCATCGTCGTCGGCGCGATCAACGGCATCGGCTCGCTGTTTTACTACAGCGGCCTTGGCCTGCTCGATGCATCGCTGGCTCAGCTCATCAACGGCATGTACCTGGTGTTCGCCGTCGTGCTGGCGCGCTTCGGCGGCGAACGGGCCGATGCGCGCGCGCTGCTGCGCATGGGGTTGGCGCTGGCCGGGCTGGTGATGATCACCGGGTTGAGCGCTCAGCCGGTGAACTGGCTCGGCATCGGCTTGATGCTGGCCAACGCGCTGATGTTCGCTGGCACGGTCGTGCTCAGCCAGTACGTGATGTACGAGATGCCGGCCGCGACGGCGACGCTTTACATCCTGACGACGATGGCCGTGGTCGTGATGATGGTGTGGGCGGCGCTCGGCACGCCAATAGCTACCGCCGAACTGGGGACGGCCGCCGTCCCGATCGTCCTGCTCGGCATCTCGACGGCGCTAGCGCGCTTGGTCATGTTCGCCAGCGTGCAGGTGCTGGGCAGCCTGCGCACTGCACTGGTCGCCGTCGCCGAGATCGCGGTCGCGCTGGCACTGGCGTTTCTGTTCCTCGATGAGCGGCTGGCGCCGGCCCAGTGGATCGGAGTCGGGCTGTTCGGCCTCAGCCTGCTGCTGGTGCGCGCGCAAGATTTGGTGCCGCGCAGCTTAAGCTTCAACACGTTGATCGTGCGCGATCTCGCCAGCGTGCAGTTCCAGCGCATCGCTTTTCACCGCGCCTTTGGGCGCGCCGAACACGACAACGAGTTCGGCATCATGAGCAAGATCTCAACGGCAGAGCTGCTGGCGATCCAGCGCATGATGGGGGCCAAAACCTCACCGGTGGACCCGTTCCCGCTCAAAGGGACGGTTTATTACGCCGGCACCGTCGATCTGTCGGCATTTCTCGACGGCGCGGATGCCGCGTCGGCAGACGAACGGTCACAAGCGGACGGTGAGAAGGAGGAGAGGGGTTAGCGCTTCAGCACGGCGGTGGGTTAGCGCTTCAACGCGGCGGGGAGGGCGAAGATCGCCGCCAGCGGCAGCTCCATCCCAGGAAACAGTCGTGGCGCCTCGAGCGTTTCGCCGTTTCGATAAACCCGCACCATGCGCGGCTCACGTTCGCGCTGGTACTGATGCAGCTCACGCGCTTCCGGGTAAACCACCCATACCTCTTCGACGCCTTTGTCCAAATACAGCCGCACCTTGCGCTGCACTGCCTCGGCGCTCTCGTTCGGCGAGATCACCTCGACTGCCAGGTCTGGCGCGCCAGGATATGGCCGCGTCAAGTCCCAGTCCGGCCGCACCCGCTCCGCCCGAATGAACGACAGATCGGGCACCAGCGAGTCGCGCAGCGCCCCCGGCGGGCTGCCCATCAAGTAGAGCAGTCCATCGGGGAACAGCAGCCCATCACCACAATGCGGGTCAAGCAATCGAAACAAATTGGTCACCACCACATGATGGATTCCGCCGACCGGCGACATCAACAGCACCTCACCATCGATGACTTCTACCCGCGCATCGGGGCCCAACGCCATCAGCGACTCCAGCGTTACTGTCTTCTCCGCTTTGCTTTCCAGCACCACTTCTGTCATCGCGCCTACCCTACACTTTTTGTTTGATTATACCAGCGCCAGCGGCTGCGCGATCGCCCACCGCCAGCGGCCAACGCTCACGCCATTCCAATCTAGACCTGTTAGACTGATGATACCCTGATAAAGCGTCACCAAGAGCGGGATGAGCGCCGCCATGCACAACGACCAACTGATGAACGAACCCGACCGTCCGCGCGAGTCGGTCTGGGACTACCCGCGGCCGCCGCGCGTGGAACCGACGAGCCGCCGCATCCGCGTGATCTTCAACGGCCAGGTGGTCGCTGATACGACGCGCGCGCTGCGCGTGCTCGAGACCAGCCACCCGCCAGCTTACTACATCCCGCAAGAGGATATCCGCATGGAGTGGCTGTCGCCGGCCGCGGGGCGCAGCGTCTGCGAATACAAGGGCGTCGCCCGCTACTGGTCGCTGACGGTCGGCGAGCGCAGCGTCGACAGCGCTGCCTGGAGCTATCCCGATCCGCTGCCCGGCTTCGAGGCGATCCGCGATCATCTGTCGTTCTACGCCGGCCGCGTCGATGCCTGTTACGTCGATGAAGAGCGGGTGCAGCCGCAGGCCGGCGATTTCTACGGCGGCTGGATCACCTCCGACCTGGTCGGCCCGTTCAAAGGCGCGCCGGGCACCTGGCTGTGGTAAAACGATGGTTGCTCCACCCTCATCCGGCCCGGCGCGTTTGATCTTGTTTGACATTGACGGCACGCTGTTGCTCACCCATGGCGCCGGCCGCGAAGCGACTCGCCGCGCCATGGAGGAAGTCTTCGGCACCAGCGCCGGCCTCGATGCCCATCACTTCGGCGGCAAGACCGACTGGCAGACGCTGGTCGAACTGCTCGGCCCCCATGGCGTTGACGACCAGACCATCGCCGCGGCCATGCCAGCGTACCATGCGGCGATGGGGCGGCACATCAGCCAAATCATCGACGACTATCATGTGCACAGCCTTGCCGGCGCGCGCGAACTCGTCAGCGCGCTGCGCGCCCGCGCCGATGTCCTGCTCGGTCTCGTCACCGGCAATGTTGGCAGCGCGGCCGCCGTCAAACTGCGCGCGGCCGGCTTCGACCCGGCCTGGTTCCCCATCGGCGCTTACGGGCACGAGGCGCACGCGCGCGCTGACCTGCCGCCGGTGGCGCTGCGCCGCGCCGTGGCGCACTATGGGCGGCCGCTGGCCCCGGCCGATGTGATCGTGATCGGCGATACCCCGGCCGATGTCGACTGTGCGCGTGCGCACGGCATGGTGGCCGTCGCCGTGAGCACTGGCTTCAGCCCCCGCGAAGCGCTGCTGGCCGCTGGACCCGATCATTTGCTCGGCTCCCTGGCGGAGTTCATGCCTGCCCTTGCGCCCAGCCTGCTCCCTTAATTGGCCTCGCCGCCAGGGCGTGTGGACGCGCATGCACCTGGGCGGAAAACTCACTATACTGGTATTGGTTCCCTATAATATGCACGTTGGTCGGTTCAGTGAGTGCAATCCAGTGGAGAGATGAGTCATGCTCAGCGAATTCCAGAAATTCATCATGCGGGGCAACGTGATCGACTTGGCCGTCGGCATCATCATCGGCGCAGCGTTCACTGCCGTCGTCAATTCGCTGGTGAACGATATCATCATGCCGCCGATCGGTTTTCTCCTCGGTGGCGTCGATTTTTCGAGCATCTTCATCGCTCTCGATGGGCAGGCCTATCCCTCGCTGGCGGCCGCGCAGGCGGCCGGCGCGCCGACGATCAACATCGGCGTCTTCATCAACACGATCATCAATTTGCTGATCGTCGGCCTCGCCGTGTTCTTCATCATCAAGGCGATCAATAATCTGACCGACCGGCTGACGCGCCAGAAAAAACAGGCGGAAGCCGCAGCCGGCCCGACGACCGAGGAGCGTTTGGTCGGCGCGATCGAGCGGCTGAACGAGCTGCTCGATAAACAGCCGAAGGTGTGATCGGGCGTTGTCCTTAACTGGAAGCGCGGCGCACGCTGCGCAAGCACGGCGCAAACGCCGGTTGATCGCGCCCTGCGATTCTTTATAATAGGGCGATCAAACCCATCTGCGCGCTCTCGCAGGTGGCGATCAATGAGTTTTGAGGCACGAGTATGCAAATTCGCCGCGATTATTCGCAGCCTTTCTTCAGCGGCCGCCGCCACCGGCGCGGCATGTGGCGCTGGCTGCTTTTATACGTGCTGCTGATCGCTGGTTTTTTGTTCTTTGTTGACAGCCGCTTCAACGAGCTGCAGATGATAGCGCTCGGTCTGGTCGGCCAGGCGCCGCCGCCCACGCCGTTCGCCAGCGAATTGGCAACGCGCGGCATGGAGCGTTATCTGGCTGGCAACCTGCAAGATGCAGCCAACCTGTTCCGGCAGGCCGTGAACCAGCAGCCCAACAACGTCGATTACCTCTACGAGTATGGCCGCATCCTGCTCGAGATCGGCGATACGCGCGAAGGCGCCTACCAAGAGGCGATCGCCATCGGCGACCAGGCGATCGCCGCTAACCCGAACGACCCGCGCGGCTATGCGCTGAAAGCGCGCGCGCTCGATTTGGCCGGCATGCCGGCCGAAGCGATCCCCGTAGGGCAGGCCGGGCTGAACGTCGATCGAAACTTCGCCCCGCTTTACGCCGCACTCAGCAATGCCTACCGCAGCATCGATCGCTATGATGTCGCTCTGCAAAACGCTCAACGCGCCATCGAGCTTGATCCGTATGACCCGGCGGCGCGGCGCATTTATGCTTACGCGCTTAACTGGGTCGGCCGTTTTGACGAAGCGATCGAACAGCTTGAGCAGGCGGTCGCGCTCAATCCCAACTTAGCCGGCCCTTACTTCGAACTGGCTGGCCTTTACCGCGCTCGCGCCCGTCGCAGCGAGGACACCCTGATGGCCATCGAACTGTACGCCCAGTCGATCGCGCTCTATGAGCAGATTTTGGCGATGCAGCCGGAAAATGCGCGCGCTTATCACCGCCTGTGCGATGCTTATTTCGAAGCGCGCGAGAACCGGCGCGCGCAGGATTACTGCCAAAACGCCGTCAATATCGATCCGGAATATGCTGCCGCCTGGGCCAGCCTCGGCCAAACCCAGTACAGCCAGCGCAACTACGAGGGCGCGATCGAGTCGTTCGAGAACTGCGTTCGCTATGGCGGCGACGATGCCGATATTCGCTGCCATTACATCCGCGGGCTGGCGCATTATTATTTAGCGCAGTGCGATGCGGCCTGGACGATTTTGAATGATACCGTCAACCGGCTGACGCGGATGAACACCGCCCCAGATAATCCCGTCATGGTGAACACGATGCTCGGCCTCGAGCTGATCACGCGCAACTGCACGGGCTACGTCGGCCGGCCGCTGCCCACACCGATCCCGCCCACGCCCATTCCACCTACGCCCATAGGCAATTTCTAGATGTACCTGCGCACGCCAAAGCGATATCGACCAGGACGGCCCAAGCGCCATCTGATCTCAACGCGCTGGCTGTGGCTGTGGATCGTCACCCCGCTGGCCGTCGCGCTCGGCCTGTTCGTTTATGAGCGGCGCGACGAGTATACGCCAGCGATCACCAGCTTCTTCAGCGGGCTGGTGCAGGAAGCGCAAACCGGCCTGTCCACGGTGACCGCGCCGACGCCGCTGCCGACCACCGACCCAGCCCAGCGCCTCGCCATGGCCGATTCAGCGTGGACGCGCGGCGCGATCGAAGAAGCGCTGCGCGAATATGGCGCCGTGCTCGACAGCGTCCCTAACGATGTGCAGGTGCATTACCGCTATACCCTCGGCCTGATCATGCAGGGACGCTCCAGCGACGCGCTGGCCGCGGCCGAACGGACGCTCACCGCCAACCCCTTCTCGTCGGATGCCTGGGCGATCCGCGCGCTGGCGCTCGATCGAAGCGGGCAGCCAGAACAGGCGATCGCCAGCGCCCTGCAAGCCCTCTCGATCAACCCGCGCAATGCCCGCGCGCTCGCCTTCATGGCCGAAGCTTACTTAGATGCCAACCGGCCAGAACTGGCGGCAGAGACGGTGCGCCGCGCCCTCGACATTGACCCGGACAGCTACGAGGCCAACTACGTCAGCGGCTTGATCAATTGGCAGGTGCGCTATAACCTGCAGGCGGCCAGAGACGATCTGCGCGCCGCGCAAAATCAGGCGCCCAACCTCCCGTACATCGCCGTTGACCGCGCGTGGCTGGAATGGAATCTCGGCAATTACGAGGTAGCACGCGAGATCTTGCAAGATGTCGTCGAGCTGAACCCGCAGAACCTCGACGCGCTCTACGCCAGCGCCTACGTCTCGTATCAGGCCTTTGGCGAGCCGAACCGCGCGCTCGACTACCTTGAGCGCTGTATTCAGGCCAGCCCGCGCAATATTTCATGCCTCAGCTACCTCGGCATTGTGCGCACCGCGCTCGGCGATGCGCAGGGCGCCGCCGAGGCGTACCGCGAACTGATGCAGACCGAAACGACCAACCCCTCTCACTTCTTGAACGCCGGGCGCGCCTATATTAATATCGGTGAATGCGGCTCGGCCATCACCCTGCTGCAGCGCGGCTATGACCTCGAGCGCGCCCGCGCCGAGCCAAACTTTGACCGACTGGCGGTGATTGAGGCGCTGCTGCGCGACTGCGGTGTCGCGGTCGCGCCGCTCTTCGGCCCCGCGCCCGCCGATGATGAGCTGCTGGAGGAAGCCGAGGTCAGTTAGTTTCTGCTAAGCTGGGCGGCCGCGCCAACCGGCCGGCAGCCGCGGCCTGCGCATGAAGGAGAACGCCTGATGACCCCACCGCCACCCCCAGAAGGCTTTCGTCATATCACGCCGATCCAGGTGCGATGGGGCGATATGGACGCGCTCGGCCACGTCAATAACGCCGTCTTTTTGACGTATCTCGAACACGCTCGCGTGCACTATCTGAGCGAAGTCGGTTTGTGGGACGGCGGCGAAGCGTCGATCGGCCCGATCATGGTCAAGGCGGTCGTCGATTACAAGCTGCCGCTGTTCGCCAATGATGACGTTTACGTCTTCACCCGCTGCGCGCGGCTGGGCAATCGCAGCTTCGAGACGGCGCAGATCGTCGCGCGGCTCAAAGACGGCCGCTACGAAATCTCAGCGGTGGCCACCATCATCGGTGTCGTCTACGACTATCGCGCCGGGCAGTCTACCCCGATGCCTGAAAGCTGGCGCGAGCGCGTGCGCGCCTACGAACCAGCCCCCGTGGTGGAGTGACGGTTACTGCGCGGCCAGCAGTTCGCAGCCGGCAGCTTGCAGGCCAGTGCCGCGCGGCTGGCGCAGCTTTGCGGTAAAATGGTCGGCCGGCGTCCGTCATAACTGCGGCCTGGTGCGCGCTGCGCCGCTCTCTTTAGCTGACGACCTGTCGCCCACTGCATGAGGATTGATCACCATGATCGACACGCGCTTCCGGTTTGATCTCGAGACCGTGCCGTTCAGCCGGCGCGGCTCTTATCTGGCTTTTTCGCTCTACGGCGATGCCACCCAGCAGCAGATCTACCGGCCGACCGGCCGCAGCGAGCACAGCGGCGTTTACCTGCGCACTGTGCGCAATGGCGGGGAGTGCAGCCGGCTGCTCCACATCGAGCTGCTGGTTGATGGCGCTCCGACGCCGTGTCGGGTCGAGGGAAGTCCGGCGCTGCTGCGGCTGTCGCTGGCCGGCGCGCCGGAACGCTGCGCCGAATTCTGCATCGTCAATGAGGAAACCGTTCGCGTGCGCGCGCGCGGGGTGGGGCTGCGCTTCAGCGCCGAGACCGACGACAGCCCGTTCGACAACGCCTTCTCGCCCGATGGGGTGCGCGTGCATGTCATCTGCTTTCGGGCGCGCCTCAAGCTGGCGCTCATCCCGCTGAGCGGCGCGCTGACGCTCGATGCCCCGTGGTCAGTCGCTAAGAGCGATTACATCCGCATCGACCTGCAGCCCGCTCCCGGTGCGGCCGAGGCGGACTGCATGATCGAGGGCTTTGACAGCACGCTCGAGCCGCGCACCTACACTGAAACATTCGAGGCGCAGGTCGCTGCGGTCGAACGCGATTATGCCGCGTGGCTGGCCGCGACGCTGCCCGTGCCGGAATCGTACGCCGCGACGCGCGAGCTGGCCGCCTATATCAACTGGTCGTGCATGGTAAGGCCGCGCGGCTATCTCACCCGCCCGGCCATGTTCATGTCGAAGAACTGGATGGCGCGCATCTGGAGCTGGGATAACTGCTTCAACGCGCTGGGGCTGGTGCGCCAAGATCCAGCGTTAGCGTGGGATCAACTGCTCATCTTCTTTGACCATCAAGACCGGCATGGCGCGCTGCCCGATCATCTGATGGAGACGGGCGAGTCGTGGAGCTTCTACAAGCCGCCCGTGCACGGGTGGGCGTTGCGCGAGCTGCTGCGGCGTCAAAGCGAGCATGATCCAGAGCGTTTGCGCGCGCTCTACGAGCCGCTGTGTCGCTGGACGAATTGGTGGTTCACTTACCGCGATGACGATGGCGATGGCATCCCGCAGTATAACCACGGCAATGACTCGGGCTGGGATAATGGCACCGCCTTCGGCGAGGGCGTGCCGGTCGAGTGCCCCGATTTATCGGCCTATTTGATCGTGCAGATGGACGCGCTGGCGCAGATCGCCGGGCAGCTTGGGCATGATGAGGACCGGCAGCAGTGGTCGGCCCGGGCCGATGCACTGCTCGAACGCATGATCGCCCATTTCTGGGTGGGCGACCGGTTCGTGAGCCGGCGCAGCGGTTCGCACGAAATCCCAGCCGGCGATACGCTGCTCAATTACCTGCCGATCGTCCTCGGCAGCCGGCTGCCACAGCCGCAGAGGGCGGCGCTGGCGGCCGGGCTGGAGCGTTTCCTGACGCCGTATGGGCTGGCGACGGAACACCCAGACAGCCCGTTCTACGAGCCGGATGGCTACTGGCGCGGCCCGATCTGAGCGCCATCGACGATGTTGATCTTCGATGGGCTGCTCAACGGTGGCTACCCGGAACTGGCCGCCACGATCGCCGAGCGTTTCTGCGCCATGGCCGCCCGCAGCGGCATGGCCGAAAATTATGACGCGCTGACCGGCGAGGGGCTGCGCGATCGCGCCTACACATGGACGGCCTCGGTCTTTCTGCTGCTGGCCAATCACCTGCTTGAGCGGAACGCGCCATGATCAAGCAGCTTTAGCCGCGCAGCAAAACGGTGATCGCCACTGGTAGGATGGCTGCTGGCGCCCAACGCCTTTCGCTGATCACGACAAATCCAATGACCTTATTCATAAAAAATAGTGACGAATGTCATAAATTCGTCGCAACACCATATTAGTGTTATATTACTATATAGGTGATCGTTCGATGAGTGCGGAGTGATTATAAACCTTACTTAAATTGAGCAAGTGGTTAATCTTTCTTTTTTAAGGAGCGGCCATGACCCATAATGAGACGGGCGACTGAGCGATGAAAGCGGGACATTCCGTTTTGACGATGCCCCGCTCCAGCCCGGTTATGCTTATGCCGTCGGCGTCGAATATGGCGAACGGCTGTTTTTGAGCGATTTCGTGCGCGCTACGCCGGGAGCGACAGCGCTCGCCCTGCCGGTGACCATCTATGAGCGGACAGCCGAGCCTTCAGCCATCCGCATCGTTGAGCTGCGCGGGCAGATCACGCCCGTCAGCGGCGGCGTTGAGATCGTGCAGTTCGTGCGCTTTCAAAATGACGACGACCGCATCTTCAGCACCGATACCGAACTGGCCAGCGGGCTGTTCGCCTACGTCGAGCTGCCGCTGCCGCGCGGCGTGCAGCCGCTGCGCATTGATGACGACGTTGACCGCCTGGTCGCGCGCGCCGAGCCGCCCGCGCTGATCGATACTATCCCCGTGCTGCCCGGCGCTGAGCATGTCGTCCGCATCGCCTACTTCCTGCCGCTGGCGAGCGAGGTCAGCGTCGCGCAGCCGGTCGCCTATCCGTTCGAAGGCCGCGTCGAGATCTTCATCCATCCCAACATCATCACGCTGACGGGCGGCGGGTTCGCGCCGCTGGTGGGCGGGGGCATTCCGGCCAGCACTGGCGCCTATGCGGCCGAGCTTAGGTTGGGAGCGGGTGAGTCGATCGTATTTGGGTTGGCCGGGATGCCGGGCACCGTTGTGACGCCGGCTGTCATCCCGGCTGAACAGCTCGCCTTAACGATTGCGGCGATCGTCGGCGGGGCCGGGCTGATGGTCGCCGGCGGGTGGCTCGCTTGGCGCAGCCGGCGCAGCCGGAAGGCAGAAATGATCGACTCGTTGATCGAGCAGATCGCAGCGCTCGACGATGCTCATAAAGCGGGCGCGATCGAGCCAGAGGTCTATCAGGCGCGCCGTGACCAGCTCAAGGCGCGGCTGGCCGCCGCGCTGCGCGCGCAGGGGACGCCTGGCGAACGGGGCTGAAGGCAAGCGAGATGATTACAGCCGCGCTGCGCGCAGGGGACGCCTGATTGATCGAGTGGAAAGCGGCAGCTGCCAGCAGGTCAGGCGCTGGCCGCCTCAGCGCCTACCCGCTCAGCGATCAAATTGGCATACAGTTCGATGACTTCGTCCATCATCGCGGGCCATGTCTGCGTCTCGGCGAACGCGCGGGCCGCGCGCCCCATCTTGGCGATGCGTTCGCGGCTGCTGGCGATTTGGCGCACCCCTTCGACCATAGCCATGGTGTCACCAACCTCAAAGGTGTAGCCGGTGCGGCCTTCAGCGACCACATCGCGCACGCCGCCCACCCGCGAGGCCACCACCGGCAGGCCGGCGGCCATCGCCTCGACCACGACCAAGCCGAACGTCTCGATCGCCGAGGGAAAGACGAAAATATCGGCGCTGGCGTAGGCCTGCGAGAGCGCGTCGCCGGTGAGGTAGCCCATGAAACGGGTGTTCGTCCCAGCGAATTTCGCCTCGAGATCGCCCCGCGCCGGCCCGTCGCCGACGATCGCCAGGCGCGTGCCCGGCACCTGATCGAGGACGGCGCGGATATGATCGACCTGCTTTTCGTTGCCCAGCCGCCCCACATAGAGCAGGATCGTATCGCCCATGTGCCCATCGCTGAGCTGGGCGCGCATATCGTTGCTGTAATGGCGCGGGTTGAACTTAACCGCATCGACGCCGCGCTTCCACAACCCAACGCGGTTGATGCCGATCGCCCGCATCTGTTCCTGTATCAGGCGCGACGGCGCCAGCGTGTAATCGGCCGCATTGAAGACGACGCGCGTCGACAGGTTAATGACTGGCTCGATGAAGCCAAGATGGTAGTGATGGGCCATGCGCGCGATATCGAGGTGAAAGGAAGCGAGCGTGGGAATGCCGAGCCGCTTAGCCATCAAGATGCCTGGCACCCCGATCAGGACTGGATGAATGAAGTGCGCAATATCGGGCTGGAACGCCTTCAGCGCGTGATAGGTGGAAAGCGTGGGCGGGCCAACGCGCACTTCCGGATAAAGTGGAAACGGCACGTTAGGCACGCCAATGACGCGCGTTTCGCGGTACCGGTCGATGCCACGTTCAGGCGCGACGATCGCCGACTCGATGCCGCGCTCGGCGAGCCGGTCAAGCAGCAGGCAAACGACCGTAACGATGCCATCGATTTTCGGCAGAAAAGTCTCGGTGAAAAGCGCGACTCGCATAAGCCAGCGTCAATCCTTGCGATGCAGCCTCACATGACACAAAACACCAAAACCAGCTGCTGGTCGCGCGGCTCAACACAATCTTAATGAAAACGATCGATCATTCGCTCACAGCGCAGCGAGACGATCTATAATAGGGATGCGCCGACGGCGCCGGCGCAGTGTAAGGGGTTGGCGCGCTCGCAGCATGAAGGGGCCGCTTTAACCTAGCTCGCTGGACGGAGGTAGATTTGAGGATACGTTGGAAAGTAAGGCGGCGTGCGCCCCGACGACGCGGCCTTTCGGGTCTCATCAGCAGCCCATTGGGGATCGTGTTCGTCGGCTTCGTCGGCTGCCTGCTGATCAGCACTGCGCCCGGGCTGGTGCCTGTGCTTGTGGTCATATGGCTGGCGACTAAAATCCCGGCCGCTGTCTGGCGCCTTCTCTTGAAGGTTGCCGGCGGCGCGTTGGCGCTCCTGGTCGTCGCCGGGCTGCTGCTCCAACTGCTGCCGCTGGCGTTAATGGTTGGCACCCTCTACTTGATGGTGCTCGCGGCCGTGCTCGCGATCAAGTGGCTGTCGATCAAACTCATAGCAGCTATAGGGTCATTGCAGACGACGCGGGAAAAGATGAAGAATGATTGGCTCTATGACGAGAAGCCTAAGTATGATGCATGGTGAGCCAGCCAGAGGGGGCCATGACCGCTGACCGGCACGAAGTGAGGGCGCACATCGACGATCGCGTGCGCTTGATCGGCGCGCTGCTGGCGGCGACGCGCTACCCTGACGAAGCGCAGGCGAGTTACAGTCACGGCACCCATGCGCATGCCCGGGCGACGCGCAGGCAGGTGCATCTGCTGCGCGATCACCCGGCGGCGCGTGGGCTGCAAACCATGCTCGATGCGGCCGTGCCGCTGGAAGC
>DAOTYT010000190.1:0-6026 GCA_034434615.1 Anaerolineae bacterium
TCGACCGGTTACGTTCGAGAACCGGCCCGCTTGCAGCGCGCACAGTTTGTTTAAGCGCCTATCATAACACAGCGGGCGGCGCTCAGAACTCGCCTCAAAGCGGCCTAAATGTGGACAGGTTCGTGATAAATGCCGAACACCTCGCGCATCACATCGACGATCTCGCCGAGCGTTGCCTGTGCTTTTGCCGCTTCGATCAAGTACGGCATTGTATTCTCAGCCCCGCGGCAGGCCTCACGCAGCGCCGCCAACGCCGCGCCCACCTGCTCGTTATCCCGTTCCAGCCGCAGGCGATGCAGCCGCGCGATCTGCCGTTCGTAACCACGAGGATCCATCTTCAAGATCGGGATCGCCGGGGGTTCATCGCTGACATATTTGTTGACGCCAACGATAGTGCGCCGCCCGGCATCGACCTCGCGCTGGAACCGATAGCTGGAGTCAGCAATTTCCTGCTGGAAGAACCCCGCTTCGATCGCCGGGATGACGCCGCCGAACGCCTCGATGCGCTCGAAGTATTCGTAGACAGCCGCCTCGGTCTGGTTGGTCAGCGCTTCGATAAAATAGCTGCCTCCGAGCGGGTCAACCGTATTCGTGACGCCCGTCTCCTCGGCGATGATCTGCTGGGTGCGCAGGGCCAGCGTCACCGCATGTTCGCTGGGCAGCGCCAGCGCCTCATCCATGCTGTTTGTGTGCAGCGATTGGGTTCCACCCAAAACGGCGGCCATGGCTTGCAGCGCGACGCGAATCAAATTGTTTTCCGGCTGCTGCGCGGTCAAGCTGACGCCGGCCGTCTGGCAGTGGAAACGCATCAGCCACGAACGCGGGTCGCGCGCCCCGAAGCGCTCACGCAGCTCGCGCGACCAGATGCGCCGCGCCGCCCGCAGCTTGGCGATCTCTTCAAAAAAGTCATTGTGAATGTTGAAAAAGAAACTGATGCGCGGCGCGAAAGAGTCGATATCTAACCCGCGCTCGAGGGCATGACGCACATACTCTAATCCATCGGCCAGCGTGAATGCCAGCTCCTGCACGGCTGTGCTGCCGGCCTCTCGAATGTGATAGCCGCTCACGCTGATCGGGTTCCACTGCGGCAAGTGCTGCGCGCTGAATTCGATCGTATCGGTCACCAGGCGCATGGAAGGCTGGGGCGGGAAAATATATTCTTTTTGAGCGATATATTCTTTCAAAATATCGTTTTGCAGTGTGCCGCGCAGGGCTGCCATCGGCACACCCTGCCGCTCGGCCGCCGCGATGTAAAAGGCCCACAGCACAGCGGCCGGGCCGTTGATCGTCATACTGGTCGAGACCTCGCCAAGAGGGATGCCATCGAACAGGATCTCCATATCGCGCAGCGAGCTGACGGCGACGCCGCATTTACCGAACTCACCCAGCGCCTCCGGGGCATCGGTGTCATACCCCATCAGCGTCGGCAGATCGAAGGCGACCGACAGTCCCATATTGCCCTGCTCAAGCAGATACCGGTAGCGGGCATTCGTCTCCTCGGCGGTGCCAAAACCGGCAAACATGCGCATCGTCCACAGTTTGCCGCGGTAGCCGCTGGCGTGGATGCCGCGTGTGAATGGATACTCACCGGGCAAGCCAAGATCGCGCAGATAGTCATCACCGGCGATATCCAGCGGCGTATACACGGAGTTGATCGGTACGCCGGAGATCGTGCTGAATTCCGCATCGCGCTCCGGCAGGCGCTCGAGCGCGCGCGCCAGCGTCTCACGTTTCCAGCGTTCGACCGCGCTCACGAGACGCTCGTCTGTGGAGTGTGACGAAGTCATAACCCTCCTCCATAACTCATGAACGCATTCAGTATACACCGTCAAAGCGAGCGCTGGTGTTAGCCTATCGCTTCAAAGCAACTTGGACGGGCAACAATGTTAAGAGTGCTTAACACCATTTTCAATTGCTGTTAGAATATAGGCGTTGACCATCATGCTGGGAGACCAGAGGACTTCATGCTCAACCTACATGACGATTTAATCGCGCAGTTGAAGGATCACCGCGAACCCGTACACCCTGAAGACACGATGGCCGAGGCGGGCCGCAAGGTCTTACTGGTCGAATTTATCCATATGCTTGAGAACGAGGCAGGCAGCCGCCTGGGCGAAGATATCGAATATGTGCACGATATGCGCGTCGCCACCCGGCGCATGCGTACGACCCTGCGCCTGCTTGAGCCGTACTACAAACCTAAAGCCGTGCGTGCCTACCGTCGATCGCTGCGCAAGATCGCGCGGGCGCTGGGCGCTGTCCGCGATCTCGATGTCCTCATCGACGATATGACCAAGTTCAAAGCCACGCTTGACCCCGCACAGCAGGAGGATTTACAGGCCATCATCACCATGCTCGATGGAGAGCGAACGGCGGCGCGGCATGACCTTAATCGCCTGTTCGATAAAAGCGAGTATCAGCGCTTTATCGATGATTTCGCCCGTTTCCTGCTGAAAACTGGCACAGGCGCGCGGCCGCTCGATGGAGATGTTCATCCCTACCAGGTGCGCCACGTGCTGCCCGTGCTGCTTTACAGCCACCTGGCGGCGGTGCGCGCTTATGACGATGTGCTGTCTGAAGCCGATGACACCGTTTTGCACGCGCTGCGCATTGAATTTAAGCAGCTTCGCTACGCGGCTTCGCTGTTTGAGGATGTCTTGGGCAATTCGGTAAAAGACTACATCAAGTCGATTAAAGCGGCGCAAGACCACCTCGGCCGCATGCAAGATATCACTATGACTGAGACCAAGCTGACGAGCTTGGCACCGCTGCTGAGCGCCGGCCAGCTCGAGACGCTCGGTCTCTACCTCGACCACATTCGCGCTGAGCGAGACACGCTGCGCCAGCAGGTGACCGAAATGTGGCGGCAGTTCAATCGTCGGACGGTGCAGCGGCACCTGGCGTCGGCGGTCGTCGCGCTGTAGACCGGGCAGCATCCAGCAGTTCGACGAGGCCTACGGCCGCCAGCAGGCCGATCGCTGGATAGGCCGGCAGGTAGTAGCGCTGCC
Organism: Anaerolineae bacterium; assembly: GCA_034434615.1. Lineage (GTDB taxonomy): Bacteria > Chloroflexota > Anaerolineae > Aggregatilineales > Phototrophicaceae > Flexifilum. Next base: position 3,009 of record DAOTYT010000190.1, read on the forward strand.
ACTCCAACGGCGTGAGCAGGGCGGTGGTCAGCAGAGCGACCGCCGCCCATGCTCCAATCAGCAGGCGAGGATCGGGCAGCCTCAGCTTATGCGCGAGACGCCAAACGCCCCATGCGCTGAGCGCGATGAGCGCCAGCGCCCCAGCCTCAAACCCGCCGAGGCTGAGGCCGCGCCAAAACGTGTTCTCGTAGACATCGATCGATTCGCCGAGGAACTCTCTCCATCCCGGCGCTTCGTAATACTGCGGCGCGACCACCCACGCCTGACGGAAGAAACCTTCAAGCTGCTCGCGCAAGTTGGCATAGCCGCCGAACGCCTGCGCTTGGCCAGCGAGCAGATCGGCGCGCAGGTCGAGGACTTGGCGCGCCCGCACCAGCGGGTCGCCCCACCAAGCGGGGTTGAGCGCATAAAAGACGAGCAGCGCAAGCAACCCGGCCATCATGAGCGCACCGACGCGCTTGATCCCGACGCGGCGCGTCGCTGGCGCGGCGGACTGCGCCAACCCTATCACACTGGCAACTGCGAACACCGGCAGCACGACGAAGATGGCGCTGTGTTTGCTGGCGAGCGCAAGCCCAGCCGCTGCCCCCAGCAGTAAAGACGCTGCCCATAACCGGCCGCCGCGCGCGCGCAGCAGCCAAACCCCCACTAACACAGTCAGCAGGCTGAAGAAGGCCAGGCTGCCCTCCATCATCGCGCGGCGCCCGTTGAGGAGCAGCGCCGGGTTAAGGGTGTAATAGGCAGCCGCGAGCAGGCCAGCGCGCCGGTCGAACAGCGCGCCGAGCATATAAATCAGCGGGATGCTGGCAGCCAGCAGGAGAGTCGATGGCAGGCGGGCGACGCTCAGCAGTTCCGGCGCCGGCGCATGGCCGTTCGCCTGATTGTGCTCTGGCCCCGCCCCCCAGTCCCACTGCTCGTTCAGGTCATCAACCGTGAAGCCAGCGGCGTGCCAGGCCACTCCGATCAACAGTTTGTTGACCGTGCCATTGAGCAGGCGCAGGTGCTGTTCGGTTGAACTGAGCGGCGGGTCTTGGTAACGAACGCGGTCAAGGTCGCCCTCGATGAAAAGATAGGCATAGTCGCGGCTCATGTAGATCTGCGTCGCTTCATCGCCGTGCAATGGGACGATCGCCATCCCGCCAAATACATAGATCACGCACAGCGCAAGCAGCAGGGGGGTGAAGACACGGCTTAGTTTCACTCGAAACGCCAGATCTGCGCGGGCCGATTTTTACGTCAGCGTGATGAGCGCTTTGTTTTGTTCGACACTTTGCCCCGGCTCAACGTTGATCCGCTGGACGACACCATCGCGCGGGGCGCGCAGCTCATTCTGCATCTTCATGCTCTCGAGAATGACGAGCGTTTGGCCGGCCTGCACTGCCTGCCCCTCCTCCACTGGAACGGCGATGATCAAGCCCGGCATCGGCGCGACGATCGAGATCTCGCCAGAATCAACATCAAGGCCGCCGCGGCGCGTCGCCAGCAGCAGCGCGCGCTCGTCGAGGACGCGGCCGGTGTATAGATTGCCACCGAGCAGCACCTCATAAGTGCCTTCGCGCTCTTCGATGACGGCTTCATAAGAGCGGTTATCCATGATGACGGAAAACAAGGCCGTATCCAGCGCGAGGAAGTCGACCACGCGCGGCTCGCCGTTCACCAACAGCGAACCGTCCTTTTCAATTTCAATTTCAAACCGCTGATCGTTGATGATCGTCACATATTTCATCGATGAATTCGCTCCCAGCGGCTCAACCATTTCCAGTTGCTGGTATCGCGCTCGTTGCGCGTGACGACCTGCCCGGCGAGCTGGCGCTGCCGATGCGCGAACAGCGTCGCGGCGATGGCGGCCGTCTCAAGAGCGCGCGCATCGGTCGGCGCCTCATAGGCCTCCATCGAGAAGCGCTCCTCGACGAATTTCGTATCGATTTTGCCAGCGATGAAGCTGAAGCTGTTGAGCAGGTTTTGGTGAAACGGCACGTTATGTTTAACGCCCATGATCGAGAACTCGCTGAGGGCGCGGCGCATGCGCAGCATCGCCTCAGCGCGATCGTCGCCCCAGCAGATCAATTTGGCGATCATGCTGTCATAGTATGGGGTGATCGTGTAGCCGCTGTAAACGCCGCTGTCGACGCGCACCCCGGGGCCAGTTGGGATGATCAACGTGCTGATCGTCCCAACCGAGGGCAGATAGTTGTTATAAGGGTCTTCCGCATTGATGCGGCATTCAATCGCCCACCCCTTTGGCTCCAGCAGGCTCTCCGTCGGCCCCATACGCCGCCCACGTGCGATGCGGATCTGCTCTTTGACCAGATCGACGCCGGAGATCAGCTCAGTGACCGGGTGCTCCACCTGCAAGCGGGTGTTCATCTCCATGAAGTAAAAGTTGTGGTCTTTATCGACCAAGCACTCGATCGTGCCGGCGTTGACATAGCCGACCGCTTCGGCAGCGCGAATCGCCATTTCGCCCATGCGCTGGCGCAGCGCCATATCGACAAAGGGGCTGGGAGCCTCCTCCACCAGTTTTTGATGCCGCCGCTGAATGCTGCATTCGCGCTCGCCCAGATGAATGGTATTGCCATGCATATCGGCCAGCACCTGAATTTCAATGTGGCGCGCGCCTTCGATCATCTTTTCCAGATAAACGGTTCCATCGCCGAACGCGTTCTCGGCTTCACGGCGGGCGCTCGCTAGCGCTTCAGGCAGCTCATCCAAAGTGCGCACCGCGCGCATGCCCTTGCCCCCGCCGCCCGCCGCCGCCTTAACCATGATCGGAAAGCCGATCTGTTCGGCGACGGCGATCAAGTCGTCGTCGCGCAGGCCGGGTTCGGTCCCAGGAATGACCGGCACCCCAGCCTTGCGAACCGTTTCGCGCGCCATCTGTTTATCGCCCATCGTCGCGATTGCGCTCGGCGGCGGCCCGATGAAGATCAGGCCTTCATCGAGCACCGCCTGCGCAAAATCAGCGCGCTCGGCTAAAAAGCCGTAGCCGGGATGAATGGCATCGGCGCCGGTTTTGCG
>DAOTYT010000191.1:0-2523 GCA_034434615.1 Anaerolineae bacterium
ATTCTTGCGCGAATTTGCCGCTGCGAATCTCCTCAATCGTAGCTTCCATCAACCGCTCGAGCTTGAGATCGTTGAAGCGGTCGTAACGACTGAGAATGCCATACTGCGCCGCCAGCGAGTTAAGGTGCAGCGCCTGCATCAGTCCCTGCGCAGCCGCCTGGCGAAGATAATCGGACGTCTCGCCGGAGAGATACAGCTCGGTGAAGACTGCTTCCGGCGAGTAGCCTGCGCGAATGAGCAGGCCGGCCGCGACGATCACCGCCTGGTGGAAAATCGGCAGGATCGCCTGCTGAACGAACAGGTCAAGTTCCGCCTCCTGTTCAAAACGCACCTCTACTGCCCCGCCGCGCAGTGCGCCCATGGCCCGGGCGATGGCAAGCACAGTTTGCCATGCACTGCGCGAAGCGTCTTGCGCAACCGCAACGAAGCTGGCAAAGCCCTCGCCGCTGACGAACCGATCGCGCACGGCTGGGCCGTTCGTCTTGGCCGAGACGAGGCCGATATCGACGAACGGCGGCGCCTCGATGAAGCCGAACGTGATATTATAGGCGCTGCTGAAGATCAACGCTTGGCCGCGGCGCAGATGCGGCGAGACATGATCAAGATAGATGCGCGGCATCGCTTCATCGCGCAGCAGCGGCATGATGATATCGGCAGCCTGCACTGCTTCGACAATATCGGTAAGCTGGAAGCCTTCGGCAGCTGCCTCAGCCTGCTTCTCGCGGCGTGGTTCGCTAACCAAGACATGCACGCCGCTGTCTCTGAGGTTGAGCGCAGTGGGCCGGCCCATGTTGCCGTAGCCGATCACGCTTACACACTTTCCCTTTAGGTGCTGCAAATTACCATCTGTTTCTTGGTAGATTACCGTCATCGCTGAGATGCCTGTACAATTGCGCAGTGGGGTAGGAGGATGGACATGCGCAAACGATACCTTGTCAGCGTGGTTCTGGCAATGTTCGCCGTGTTAATGGGTTGTTCCAGTCTCAACATTGGCGCAAGCGAGCCAACGCCGCTGCCGTTCAACCGTCATACAGCCGAAGATGTGCTGCGTGCGCTCTCGACGGCTGGACTGCCGGTGCAGAATGTGCAGCGGGACATGCTGATCGGCCGTGGTGCGCCCTCAACGTTCAGTGACCGCTACGTTTTCGAGATCGAGCGCATCGCGCCGCTTGGAGGGCAGATCCTGATCTTCTCGACGGCGAGTGCGCTCGCGGAATGGGAGAACTATATCGCGCAGTTACGGGCAAATTCCAACACACGGCGCGATGTCGTTTACGTGTTTGTCAAGAATAATGTGATGCTGCAAGTGAACGCTGCCCTGACGACGCAGGAGGCCAACGCCTTTCGCGCGGCGTTGAACAGCCTCTCCGGTTAAAGATGCGCCGTCCAAACGGGCAGGTTGAAGCCGTTGTGGCGAAAGCCAAAACGCTGGTACAAACGCTGGGAGGTCAGATTACTGGCTTGCGTGTTCACCGTTGTTGAGTAGACGCCGCGGCGGGCGAAGTAGCGCAGCGCCTCGCTGAGAAGCTGCGAGCCGACGCCCTGCCCCTGCTCTGCCGGCGCGACGGCCAAGCGCGCGAGATGCGAGCCGTCAAAGTAAAGCGTGCTGAGCTGGTAGCCAACGATCACCCCACTGCGCTCAGCGACAGTGCAGTGCGCGGCGCTGCGTTCCGCCTGCCGCAGCTCGCGCAGTGTCATCTGCCACGGCGGGCTGAACGCCGCCTGATCAACCGCGACCATCAGCGGAAGATCTTCCTCGCGCGAGAGGCGGATGAGCAGCCTCTTGTCGCTCATATCGGGCGGCGCGCTTTGATCGCTGCGCCGCAGTGTGACGATTTCCTCGGTAGGACGAAATCCCAGCTGCTCTGCGAAAGCCATGGGCCAATCTCGGATCAGCAGCCACGCCACCGTATGAACACCAAGTGCGCGCAGCTCAACCTTGATATCGTCCCACAGCGCTTTGAGCACCCAGTCGGCATCGTGGTGATCGCGCACAGCGGCGAGGCGAATCCAGCATGTTTGCTGAAACGGCGCCGAGGTCGCAAGCACGCCGATCAGCCTGCCATGCTGCCATGCCAAACGGATCGGTGCAGCTTCTTCGTCAAGCCATTGATCGGTTTCCTGCCAGTCAAGATGAACGTGAGAATAATAATTGTGTGCAGTGAGTTCGCGAACCTCATGCCGGTTCCGACGTTGGCAGCGTGTGATATGAAGGCTACCGATCTGTTCGCCGCGCACGGCATCACTTCCGGTTGAGTCGAACTGCGTAGGCGGGCGATGTGATGGCGAACAGCGCGCAGCGGCGCCGGTCGAGCAGGCGGCTGCGCAGCCGCTCATCGAGTTCGTCGATCGCTTTGGCGGTAGTGATGACCGTTGGCAAGCGAGCGACGAACCGGTGATTGATAATTTGGAACAGCTTCTCTTTGGCCCACGCCGATGCGCTCTCTGTGCCCAGGTCATCAAGGATGAGAAGCGGGGCGCTGCGTATCATCTGGAAGCGGCGGTCAAACGTCACTGGCGAAC
>DAOTYT010000192.1:0-2381 GCA_034434615.1 Anaerolineae bacterium
CTCACCACCAGCGTCGCCGATCGGCTGTTCAACGCGTCGATCAATGCCTGCTCAAGCGTATCAAAATCAGCGCCGAAAATATACTGCCCCACCCGCTCACGAATTAGGCGCTCGGTCTCTGAGATCAACGCATCAGCCTCGGCTAAGCTGCTGGCTTTCGCGGTGATGCGAATATCGACCTGCCCGCTGTGCGCGGCCAGACCGACTGTTGGATTGCTCGCTTGCAGCAGATCCTCACCGATCGTCTCATCAAGCATGCTTTCGCCGACTCCGGCCGTTTTTAAAACTCGCGCTTTGATCACCGTCCCCCCAAGCGCATACTTGCGCCGCAAGTAAGGGACGACATGCTCCATAAACAAGAATTTCATCTCGCGCGGAACGCCGGGCAGGCTGATCACGACTCTATCGCCTTGTTCGACGATGAATGCCGGCGCAGTACCGACTGGATTTTCGATGATGATTGCGCCGTCAGGCACATACGCTTGGCGGCGATTGTTCTCGGTCATTTGCACACGAAAACCAGAAAACCGCTCGGCAATCTTATCCAACAGGTCTTGATGAAAAGTCAGGCCGCGGCCGGTAGCAGCTGCCACCGCTTGCCGCGTCACATCGTCGACCGTTGGCCCGAGGCCGCCGCAGGTGATGACGATCTGCGCCCTTTCCAGGGCAGCACCGATGGCGTTGGCAATGCGCGTTTGGTTATCGCCAACTGTTGTCATGTAGTACAGATTAACGCCAATATCGCGCAATGCGCGCGCCAGAAAAACCGAATTTGTGTCTGTCAATTCCCCGAGCAAAATCTCGGTGCCGATAGCGATGATCTCTGCGTTAGGCTCTGCTTGCATGGTTTTCTCATTTTCCTGTGCAAAGTTGTTGCATTTTTTGACACAGACACTATAATTCGTACCAATAGGTAGAATTTGCTTACGGCAACATCTTTGTGCAAATTCTACAAGTCGTTCTTAATGAATGACTGCATTTCAACCCGACATATTGTCATATGGAGGAGAACTCGTGGCAAGTGTAACTTTCCGGCATGTGTACAAAAGATTTGGCAACACCGTCGCTGTTTCTGACTTGAATATTGAGGTGGCAGATAAAGAATTTCTTGTTCTAGTTGGCCCTTCAGGCTGCGGAAAGTCAACCAGCCTACGCATGTTAGCGGGTCTCGAAGAGATCAGCGAGGGCGAGATTCTGATCGGCGATCGCGTCGTCAATAATGTTGCCCCCAAGGATCGCGACGTAGCAATGGTGTTTCAAAGCTACGCACTCTATCCGCACATGACGGTTTACGACAATATGGCGTTTGGTCTGCGTTTGCGCAAGACGCCGAAACACATTATCGATCAGCGCGTTCGAGAAGCGGCCGCCAGCCTCGGCATCGAACAGCTTCTCGATCGCCGGCCGCGCCAGCTTTCGGGCGGTCAGCGCCAGCGCGTCGCCGTCGGCCGCGCCATCGTTCGTGAGCCAGCGGTATTCTTGATGGATGAGCCGCTTTCCAACCTTGACGCTAAGCTGCGCGTCGAAGCGCGTTCGTTCATCAGTAAACTGCACCTGCGCCTCGGGACGACCTTCGTCTACGTGACGCACGACCAAGTGGAAGCGATGACGATGGGAACGCGCATTTGCGTGCTGAATGCTGGCGAGCTTCAGCAGATCGATACGCCCTTTAACCTGTATCATAACCCGCGCAACCTGTTTGTGGCTGGTTTCATCGGCAGCCCAGCCATGAATTTCTTCGACGCGACGGTGAAAGAGGTGGATGGGCGCCTTACCATTGAAACCCCAAGTTTCGAGATTCCTGTTCCAGCTTCTAAAGCCGAGCCGATCCGCACCCATCTTGGGCAGCGCGTGATCGTCGGCATTCGCCCAGAGGATATCCACGATGTCGACTACCAGCCACCCGGCATCACGCCAGCGATCATCGAGGCGAATGTTGACGTCGTTGAGCAGATGGGCAACGAAATGATCCTGTATCTGGAAGATCAGGGCAAATCATTCGTTGCACGCACCGATCCGCGCACCCGCGCACGCGTCGGCCAGCGTTTGGGCGTGGCGCTTAATCTTGATAACCTGCATGTGTTCGACGTCGATACTGAGCTTTCGCTCTCTTACGAGTACAAGCAGGAACAGGCAGAGCGCGCTGCCGTCTAAAGCCTATCGCATGTAAATCCAAGCCGCCCCTTCGGGGCGGCTTTTCATTCTTTACTCACCTTCGCTATCTAATCGGCCTATATAATTGCTGCGACTCTTCGAAGAGGATCAACCCGGTGAAAACTGCTATTCACACAGATGTTTCAATTTTTCGTGAGCTGGAGCCTGAGTGGAATTTGCTGGTGCGGCGCAGCACAGCTAACTTGATCTTTTGTACATGGGAATGG
>DAOTYT010000193.1:0-9207 GCA_034434615.1 Anaerolineae bacterium
AGCGATTTGCGCAGGACGACGTAAGGGATGTTCAGCTCGGCGGAAACCGCGTGTGCCAGTGGGATCGCCTTCGCTTCGGCAGTGACGAGCAGTTCGATCGGGAGCGGGCGCAGTTTGTGTGCCAGCTGCTTGGCGGCTGCCTGAACAAGTTCAGTATCGCCAAGAATATTGAGGATGGCGATGCGTACCCCCGGCTTAATTTCGAACAGGCGCAGGTCGCGTTTGATGCCGGCGACTTCGACGGGATAAGTCTCGTGTGAGGCGCTCACGTGGGCGTACTCCTTGCATGTGAAAGCGCCTTAATTTTAGCACAGCAAGGCCGTCCTAAGCACAGAAGCTTTATGCCAAATGTCCATCGACCAACGTCAACACGCGATCCGCAATTTTGGCAAGTTCAGCGTCGTGCGTAACGATGACGACGGTGGTGCCCGCGTGCTCGCGGATATCGCGCAGGGCTTGCAAGACGACCGCGCCGGCCTCGCTGTCCAGATTGCCAGTGGGTTCGTCGGCGAGCAGCAGGGGCGGGTCGTTTGCCAGCGCACGCGCGATGGCGACGCGCTGCTGCTGACCACCCGAAAGTTCAGTGGGCCGGTGGTGAAGCCGGTCGCTCAATCCTAAGAGCGACAAGAGTTCGCGTGCGCGTTTCTCTGGCACAAATTTTCGATTGCGCGCGAATTGAATCGGCAGGCTGACGTTTTCAAGCGCCGTTAGGGTTGGGATGAGATTGAAAAATTGAAAGATGAAGCCGATCTTCTCGTTGCGGATTTCAGTCAGTCGATCCTCGCTCATCCGGCTGATTTCGATGCCATCGATCTCGATCGAACCGCGGGTTGGGGTGTCTAAGCCGCCGATGAGACCAAGCAGCGTGCTTTTGCCGCTGCCGGACGGCCCAACGATGCTGACGATTTCACCGGCGCAAATGTCCATATCGACGCCGCGCAGCGCATGCACGACGGTTTTGCCCAACGGAAGCTCGCGTGTGACACCGCGGGTGCGGATCACAACCCTGTTGTCTCGCATCATGAAACTGTCATCCTGCGTTTGAACTTTCATACCACTGTATACGCAGCATGACTGCGCAAGTTGCTAAACAGGATGATTGTATGCAAAAGCTTCGGAAAGATAAACTGCCTGGATGGCGATTGAGACGGGTCGATTCGGACTGCGCGGGGGCCGCTCACCCGCTCATGCGCACACGACGGTACATTTGCCGGAATGCGGCCAGCACGTCGGAAGTCGTGATGATGCCGACCAGCGTTTCAGAACGCACGACGGGCAAACAACTGATGTGGTAATCAAGCATGAGGCGAACTGCGTCGTCGGCATCGGCATCTGGCTCCACGACGATCGGCGCCGGCGTCATGATGGCTCGCACAGGTAACCGTGTGACGAGATCCTCATTCTGCCACGTCTCGCGCAGGATAAAGGGCGATTTCAGCGCAGCGCGACAGTCGCGCTCGGTCAGAATGCCCACGAGCTGCCCTTCAGAATTGAGGATGGGTAGGTGATGGAAGCTGTTCTCACTCAAGATCTCGAGCGCCGTCCGCAGGGGTTGGTTCTGGTGCAGCGTCACCGGCTTTGCGGTCATGATTTCAGAAACGATCATAAGGGCATGCTCGCTTGTTTATTCGCAGGTGATAGGACAGGACGGCGCTTCTCTGCTTTCCGTCCTGTCGGCTGGCGTTCGTAAAATTACTCTGACTCGGACGGCAGTGGGGCGAGTTTGCGCGGTTCGTCTGATCGCGCTTGGACGAGCATCTTAAAAATATCGGACTCGGTAATAATGCCGACCAGTTTGCCGTGTTCATCGACAACGGGCATGCCGCTGATCTTGTTTTCAAGCATCAAGTAGGCGACGCTGAGAATGGTGTCGTCGGGGCGTACTGAGATGACGCCGGTCGTCATCACTTTTTTGACGGTGAGCTGATCCCACAGATAGTTGAGTTCCCAAATGCTCAAGCTCGTCGCATCGGACGGGCTGGCTTCGCGGATATCACCAATCGTGATAATGCCGACAAGGCGATCTTGATCAACCACCGGCAAGCGACGAATGTGGCGCTCTTTCATTAACTGGTGCGCTTCTTTGACCGGCGTATCAGGGGTGACCGAGATAGCGGGACTGGTCATCCATTCAGAAACGCGAATATTCTCCAGCATGAGCTTCCTCCTTCGCTCACAGAGGTTTGATCCTACGATAGGGGAAAACTGCGAGATGAAGGTCATGCCTTAGGGATGATCAATGTGATACCTGCCGCTAATTGTGGAGCGGCATCAGCAAGGTGACATTGGTGCCGGCGCCAGGCGCAGAGTGGATGTTGACCGTGCCGCCGTGCAGCCGGGCGCGCTGCTGAATATTGAACAGGCCCAGCCCGGCATGGTTGGCGATGGCACGCATGTCAAAGCCGGCGCCATCGTCGATGATTTCCAGCTCGAATAAGCGATCGTGGCGCCGGGCTTTGATGATCACTTTGTGAGCGCTTGCATGGCGGACGACATTGCTGATGGCTTCGTTGGCCATTTGGCTCACCGCTTCTGCGATCAAAGGCGAAAGGGGAACGTCGGGTTCTTCTACCTGAACGGTGACGGTGAGATCGGCGGGAATGTGCAGCCGCTTTAGCGTTTCGTGAATGCATTGGCTGATCGTTTTGTGCTGGCGGCCGGCAGCCTTCAGATTGAGGATGTACTCGCGGATGTCCTCGATGACTTGGTTGAGGCTCTGCATGACCGGGCGCAAATCGTCCGCTTCGATGCTTCCACCCACGCGCATCAATTCGATCTGCATCCCGATCGCATAGAGCGACTGAATGACGCCGTCGTGCAGTTCCATGCTGATGCGCTCTCGTTCCTCGAGCAGCGTCAGGCGGGCGCGCTGATCGCGCAGCCGAGTCCCAGCGATAGCGAGCGCGGCATAACCGGCCAGCATTTCGATCAGCCATTGATCGCGTTCGCTGAACTCGTCGCCATCTTCTGGATCGGTCAAGTACAGCATGCCAAACAGATGGTCGCCGACGAGGATGGGAACGCCTAAAAAGCGATCCATCGATGGGTGATGCGGCGGAAAACCGACAGAACGTGGATCTTGGCTGATATGCGGGATGCGGATCGGTTCGCGCTCTGCCATGATAGCGCCGAGGAGGCCGCGCCCCTGCGGCAGCTTGCCGATCTTGTGGGCCGCGACATCATCCAAGCCGGAGAACATGAAGAACTCCAGACCGCCGCGGCCGTCTGGAACGCCGAGCGCCGCATAACGCGCGCCGGCCATCTGGCGCGCTGCTTCAGCAATGCGTTCCAGCACCTCGCCGAGCGTATCGGCTTCAGCAGCCGCTATCACTGCCGTGGCAATGTCCTTGAGCTGACGAAGGATAGTTGTCATGTCATTCTGGCGCAATTCGTCACTTGCTGACATAATTTAAATCACTTTATCTAAAGATTTGCTTATACGATCAAGTTTAGCGCCTCCTCAAGGTTCCAGCGAGTACATGCTTATGTCCAAGATCGTGCGGATTTTAGTGGCTGATGATCATGCGGTAGTTAGGGCGGGCATGCGTGCACTGCTGGAGCATCAAGGCTATTTTCGCGTGGTTGCCGAAGCGGGGACCGGTGAAGAAGCGGTTGCCAAGGCGCAAGAGTTTCGGCCAGATGTGGCAGTGCTCGATATTCGCATGCCTGGTTTATCCGGCATCGAGGCGTGCCGGCGCATCGTCGAGTCGGTCGAGGGATGCCGGGTGATCATGCTCACCTCTTATGCTGAAGACGAGCTGTTGTTCGCCGCAATTCAGGCTGGCGCTTCTGGCTATGTGCTGAAAAGAATTGGCGACAATGAGCTGGTGCAGGCCGTGGAACGCGTCAGCCGCGGTGAAGGCATGCTTGACCCGGCGATGACGGCGACAATTTTCTCGGAAATGCGCAAGGCCAACCAAGCCCAGCACGCGGCTGCATTCGCCGATTTAACGCCGCAGGAACTCGCGGTGCTGGCGCTGGTCGCTGAGGGATTGACGAACCGGCAGATCGCCGTGCGCCTTTACTTGGGTGAAGGCACCGTGCGCAATTATGTCAGCAGCGTGCTGGCCAAGATTGGGGTCTCCAACCGTGCCGAGGCCGCCGCTTACGCCGTCAAAAACAAGATCAGCGAGCTGGTGCCGCCTTCAAGCGAGAACAAGCGCGACAGCGCGCCATAAACGGCTTCGTGCTTGGTTAAAGTTTCTCGGCATTCGTATCTTTAGAATGCTTTTCTCGTTCGGCGCTGCGCTGGCCCGGAATGACCATCACAGGGCGTGTGCTGCCCGAGAGCACTTTTTGCGTCACGCTGCCGAACAGCCAGCGGCCTAACCCAGACCGGCCATGGGTCGACATTACGATGGCATCGACGTTAAGCCGGGCTGCCGCTTCGATGATCAAGGCTGCTGGTTCGCCCATATCCACCTCAATTTCCACCCGCAGCCGGTGCCGGTCTTGCAGCTCTTTAGCCAGCCGTTCCAGATATTCTGTCGCGTAGGGCGTGGCGTCGTGAATGGCGCTGCTGTATTCCGTCACGGCGGTCGTGGGGGTGGGGTAAAAATCATAGATGGGGACCGATGGCGCCTCGACGACCGTCAGCAGGGTAATTTTGCCGTTTGGCTCAAGGATGCGAATGGCGTGATCAAGCGCGGTTTGAGACAGCGTCGAACCATCGAGAGGAACCAAAACGTGCTTTAACATAACGGCTGTCCTCCTCAGTCTTCAGCCAACCTCTACTTAATCGTGAGTCAATTCGCCCATTCGCGCTAGTGTCAAATCACCGCAATTCTTGCTGCAATCTAACACTTCAAAACGCTGTATGCGCTAATCAGCGGGCATGAAAAGGCGCCGTTTAGCGCGGTCGATGCGGGTTAGCCAACGGTTTCAGGCATGTAAACGGGCGTCAGCCACTCGTGATATTTGGCGACGCGCCCAGCCACGACATCGAAGAAGAGATCGCGGAGCTGCCGGGTGAGGCTGCCCATGCGCCCAGTCCCAATGGGGCGGTGTTCAACGCGCGTGACTGCGGCTATCTGCACGCCTGTGCCGCACAAGAACACTTCATCGGCGACGTAAACCTCGGTGCGATCGATATCACGCTCGACCACTTCCAGCCCCAGATCGTTGCGCATGAGCTGGATCGCTGTGCGCCGGACGATCCCCTCAAGCACGTCGGACTGGGCCGGCGGCGTATAGACAACGCCGCGCCGCACGATGAAGAGGTTGGCAGCGCTGGCTTCAGTGACATGGCCCTCTTGATTCAACACCAGCGCTTCATCATAGCCAGCGAGGATCGCATCAGATTTGGCCAGCGCAGAGTTTGCATATGCGCCGATAATTTTGCCGCGTGCCGGGATCGCGTTGTCATCCACGCGGCGCCACGCCGAGAAGCACACGTGTGCGCCATCCTCATTGGGGATGTAAGCTCCAAATGGCAGGGCGAACATGGTCAAAGCATCTTCTACGTCGTGCAGGCGCACGCCGATCATCTCGGTCGATTTATAGGCGATTGGGCGGATGTAACAGTTTTCGCGGAAATTCTCTTTGCGCAGCAGGTCGGTCAAAATATCGATCAGCTCCTCACAGGAGTAGGGCACCTGAATGCGGAGGAGGTTGGCCGATTGGATGAAGCGTTCAAAATGATCTAAGGGTCGGAAGATGAACAACTGCGCTTCATCCGCATTCCAATAGCCGCGTAATCCACCGAACACCCCAGTTCCATAATTGAAGGCATGAGTCATCACGCTGACTTGTGCCTCGGCCATTGGCACAATTTTGCCATTGAAGAAGGCATAAGTAGGTCTGCCCTGGGCCATGCTAACTGCTCCTTGAACCTGACTGTGGACCCCAAAAGTCTTTTCACTCACTATAGAGACGCTGTGAACGTGGCGCAAGCGCCCTTATAGACCAATCGACCAGATGGGCGGGATGATGAGCACTACGAAAAAGGTGACCCCCCACAAGCCTGCCGCCCAATTCGCGCCGTGCCGATGGTGCAGGCCAAGAAACAGCAGGCCACTTGCGACCAGCGGGACAGCGACTCGATAGGCGGCTACAGGGTCAACCCAACTGACGTCCGGCATCAGCAGGACGAATCCGGCGCCGGCCACTGCAAGGGGGGCCGAGTAATGCGGCGTTTGGCGCAGCCGCAGGCTGCGCAGCAGGCTCGTGGCTGAGAGCGCGAAGACGATCACGGCCGGCAGGCCGAGCCAAATTACCAGCATCACGAATTCGAGCAGGCTTTCCTCAAGTTCTGCAAACATGCCTTGCAGCGGGATCCAATGCAGTTTGGCCGCCGGGTAAATCGTCGGCAGGGTCCCGAACCACAACCTCATAATGCCCCACCAAACCAAAAAGCCAAACACCGGCGCCCCGGCCAGCAGGACGGCCCAGCGTATGCGTCCTGTCAATGTGGCATGCAGGGCCAGCCCGCCGGCAAAGATCAGTCCGAGTTCTTTCGTGAAGGTTGCCAGTACGAGCAGGGTGATCGCCAGGCGCATCCGTTCAGCGCGATAAGCGGCGGCTGCTCCCAACCCCAATGCCATGCACAGCGGCTCATGCAGATCGAGCCGCACAGCGAGCAGTTGTCCCATCCACAACCCATAGGCGAGGGCGATCCAGGGCAAGCCCCCATCTTTGCGCAGCAGGTACGCGATTAGGCCGGCCCCAGCGCTGTGCGCCAAAACATTAATCCCGATCAGCGTCCACGGGATTAGGGCTGGGCTGCCGAAGGCAAGCGCTCGGGCGGCCGTTGGGTATAGGATGCGCTGAAAACGCAGGCTGGGGCCGTCCATGAACGGTTCTGCTTGCGCGCCGTAGCGGGCGATGAAATAGGCGAATTGGCCATCATAACCCGTTGTGCCTGCGGGGTCGCCCAGCGAGAAACGGGTGCCGATGTTGACGAAACCGATCGGGTCGAAATCCGTCTGGCGCAGATCATTGAGTACGATGAGGAGCGTGATCACGAGCGTGACCAGCCCAATCGACAGCCCTGCTTGCAGAGCAGCGCGTTCTTCATTTGATGAAAACAAGGCCGGGCTGTTCGCCCGGCTGTCTTCTGAGTTGATGATATGCTGAGAGGCGTCCCTCTTCATTAGCCCAAATAATCACGCAGGTTGTGGGCGAGACGAGGATGGCGCAGCCGGCGCAGCGCTTCTTTTTCAAGCTGGCGAATGCGCTCGCGGCTGAGGCCAAATTTATTCGCGATCTCTTCGAGCGTATGCGGCTCGCCGCCTCCCAAACCAAAGCGCAGGCGCAAGATGTGGCTCTGGCGCGGCGTCAGCTCGCTTAGCACTTCTTCGATCGTCTCTTGAAGGAGGTGTTGAGTGGCCGCCTCGACCGGGCTGGGCGAGTCCTGGTCCTCGATGAAGTCGCCGAACTCGCTGTCGCCGTCATCGCCAACTGGGCGCTCAAGCGCGATCGCATGCTGGCTGGCGTCCATCATGCTGCGGATGCTCTCAGCTGGGATATCCATCTCGAGGGCGATTTCTTCAGGCGAGGGCCGGCGGCCGAGCGTTTGCTCAAGCGTTTGGGCAGCACGATACATCTGGCGAATGCGTTCGGTCATATGGAGCGGAATACGGATGGTGCGCGTCTTTTGGGCGAGCGCGCGCGTAATGGCCTGCCGGATCCACCAGGTCGCATAGGTGCTGAAGCGGTTGCCGCGTTTGTAATCATACTTGTCGACCGCGCGCATTAAGCCGACATTGCCTTCTTGAATCAGATCGGGAAACGGCAGGCCTTGCCCCATATAGCGTTTGGCAATGCTAACGACCAGCCGGGTATTGGCACGGCCGAGGTGCTCGCGCGCGGCCTGTCCATCACGACACAAACGCTCAAGGTGGGCGATCCAAGCCTCGCTGTAGCCATCGTGCATGCTGATTCGCAGGAGAGTCTCGCGGGCCTGCTTGCCCATCTCGATGCGCTTGGCCAGCTCAATTTCTTCCTGCGCAGTCAGCAGGGGTTCCTGTGCCATTTGCCGGAAATAGAGGCCGACGGGGTCATCCGCCGAGACGGCATTGATATCCCCTACGCCAGGGTCGTGCAGCAGCTCTTCCGGTTCAAACTCTTGCTCGCCTTCCTCAACCAGCAGATATCGGTCGTTCGCCTCACTTTCTTGTCGTAACTCGATGCCCAGCTCATCCAGCTCATATAAAAGCGTTTCGATGGCATTCACATCATCGCCATCGTCTTCAAGCACCTCAAGGACATCCTCAAAGGTCACATAGCCGCGCTGGTCGGCCCGGTTCATCAGTTCCTGTAACACGACCTATCTCTGCCTCCTCCATGAATAGGATTGGCATTGTCTGCCATGCCTGTGCTAGCGCACAGACCCGCTGAAAGGATGCGAACTAACTGATTTTAACACACTAATCGTGTCTTTGTGAATTACGTTGCATATCGAACTTAACGTAAGCTGTTTATTTTACGATCTTTGCAAAATGCATCTGAGCAGCAGCCTGTCGTCCCAAATTGTTTGCGGTAAATTAGTATTCTGATATGATACGAGACAGAAACTACTGATCGGGCAGGGATTATGGAAACAAGGCGCTTCACCGACAATTTGCCATATCCTGATGATGAGCCGCCGCAGCCGAATGCGCAGCAGAGCGCTGCTGCGCAGCGGCCAGCGTCTGTGCCGGGATCGACCCCCAGCGCACGCCCAGGACGTCCTGGCGCGCACCTGCCGCGCACGCTCACGCAGGTGCTGAACGAGGCGAACGAACGCGGCATCAGCGGCGATCTGGTTGATTATGTCCCTTTGCCGACAGGTTTTGACCCGTTGGATGGCTTCATTGGCGGTGGGCTGCGCAAGACCGAGTTGGTGCTGCTTGGGGGGGCGCAGGGCATCGGCAAAACGATCGCCACGCTGCAAATTGCGCGCAATATCGCCATGCGCCCCGATCAATACGTCTTCTATCTCAGTTATGAGCACACCGAGACGCACTTGATGCATCGCTTGCTGTGTCTTGAAAGCGTCAACCCCCCAGAGATCGACCTGAGCCGCGGCTTGAAATTGCGCGATCTATACCAGATCATCGTCGCCCAGCGGGCTAAAGAGTTCATGGGCAAAGATGGTGGCGCTGGTTCGCTTCAGGCGATCCTGCGTGAAAACCCGCGCACTGCACCCAGCCTCGCCCGCCTGACTCGCTACTCCGATCGGATGATACTGGTAAAAGCCAGCCCGGCTGTAACCACGCTGCGCGCCAT
>DAOTYT010000194.1:0-10136 GCA_034434615.1 Anaerolineae bacterium
TGAAAGGATTGTCAAATGATGCTAAAGCGTATTCTGTTTATAGTATTGGCGGTTTCACTTCTTTTGGTCGGCGGGGCTGCGCTGGCACAGGATGAGCCCGTCAACTTCCAATCCACCCAGTTCAACACGGTAGAAGAAAGCGCTCGCGCACGCGAGGTATTGGCGGCGTTTGAGGGCACTGTGAACTTCATCACGACGGAGGAAGGCCCCCTCATTGACCTGCTGATCGCAGAGGGACAGGCAAGCACTGGCAGCACCGATGTGATCGGCGCGCTGCACGGCACCTTCCCGTCGCTCGTCGGCCGTGACCTGCTGTTCGACCTGAGCGATTTGCTTGCCGAGCTGGACGCCAAGTACGACATCGCTGATGCGTTCGTCGCCCTGGGGCGGATGGGCACTGCCGACTATCAGTACTACATTCCGTGGATGCAGGCGACTTATGTGATGGCCGCCAACGTGGAAGCGCTCGAATTCCTGCCGGAAGGCGCTGATCTCAACGCGCTGACGTGGGAAGATCTGGCCGCATGGGGCGCGGCAATGGCCGCTGCCACCGGCGAGAACAAACTAGGCTTCCCGGTGGCGGGTTTGTTCCACCGTTTCCTGCAAGGCTATATCTACCCGTCCTACACGGGCGGCATGGTGACTGAGTTCCGCAGCTCTGCCGCGGTCGAAATGTTTGAGTTCCTGCGCGATGAGCTGTGGCCGTTCGTGAACGCCGAGTCGATCACCTACAGCTTCATGAACGAGCCGCTGCTGACGGGTGAAGTGTGGGTGGCCTTTGATCACGTGGCACGGCTCGGGCCGGCGTTTGAGGCCATGGTCAGCGGAGATACCGATAAAACCTTTGTGGCGTTCCCCGCGCCGGCCGGCCCAGCAGGGCGTGGGTTCATGCCGGTGGTCGTCGGCTTGGCGATCCCATTCACTTCCCCCAATCCAGATGGGGCGGAAGCCTTGATCGAGTTCCTGCTGAGTCCTGAAACGCAGGCTTCCATCCTCAGCGCACTCGCATTCTTCCCGGTCGTTGGTGGGGTAGACATGAGCGCCCTGCCCGAAAACGTGGCCATCATTGCTGCCGCTGTGGATGCGCAAGGCACATCGCCCGATGCGATCCCCGCGCTGCTGCCGGTTGGCCTAGGCGAACGCGGTGGCGAGATCAACCAGATCTTCCGCAATGCGTTCAACCGCATTGTGATCGACGGTGAGGACATTGCCACCGTGCTGGAAAGCGAAGGCACTGCCCTCAACAACCTGCTGAGCGAGACGGGCGCTGCCTGCTGGCCGCCTGACCCGGTCAGCGAAGGGCCATGCGTCGTCAACTAGTCATGGGTATTCGCAGGGCTGGCAGGGATCCTGCCAGCCCTTTGCTTAATGCTTGAGACGAAAGTATTTTTTATGAAATATCAGAAGTGGCTGCCCTATTTGCTGGTCGCGCCGACGCTGATTTACTTAGCATTATTCTTTGCCTATCCGATGGTGAGCGCGCTTCAATTGGCAGTGCGAAGCGAGGTGAACTTTTTGACGCTCCGCTCGGAGCCAGACGATGCTGCCCTTCCAACAGGCACACTTGCCATGCAAACCGTCGTCACCGTGGTGGAGCGTGTGCGCACAGAGGAAATGCTGCCTACGGGCCGCCCTCGCCCGATCTTTTGGTTTGAGGTGATCGGGACGGATGTCAACGGCGAAGAGGTGCGGGGTTGGGTGCATCAGCGTGATGTCTTCATCGAGTCGCGCGCCGAGTCCACCACTGCCCGCATCGTCGGCGGGCAGCCCGTCGGCCAGTGGACGCTGACCCATATTGAGCGCATGGTGAACGACTTTCGCTTCTGGCCTGCCATTCGCAATACCTTCTTGATGATCATCATCATCCTGCCGATTCAATTTGCGCTGGCCATCGTGATGGCGCTGGTGCTAAACGAGCGTCCACGCGGCGCGACGCTCTTCCTCTACATTTTCGCGGTGCCGCTGGGCATTTCGGACTTGGCGGCAGGGCTGGTATGGTATGCGATTTTCACCCAGCGCGGCTTCCTGAACTCGCTGCTGGTGCAGATTGGCGCGCTGGAGAGTCCCTTTGTGTTCATCGCGGCCAACCAAGAAGGCTGGCTGCTGACAGCGATTGTGCTGGCGGAGCTGTGGCGCGCGACATCGATCGTGATGGTGATTGTGGTATCGGGGCTGCAGGCTGTTTCGCGTGATTATATTGAGGCTGGAGAGGTGTTCGGCGCTAACCTATGGCAGCGCATTCGCTTTGTGATCCTGCCGCTGCTGCGCCCCAGCCTGCAGGTGGCGCTCATCCTGCGGACGATCCTGGCGTTCCAAGTGTTCGCAGTCGTGATTGCGATCACGGGTGGCGATATCTTCACCGTGCTGGCCAACGAGACCTACCGCTGGTATGACCGCGGCGATGGGGGGTTTAACAACCCCAATGTCGCCGCCGCTTATGCCGGTTTGATTATGTTGATCTCGCTCGGCATTTCCTTCTTCTATTTGCGTGCAGTTCGAACTCAGGAGGAGATCGCCAAATCATGACCACTTTACTGATGCGAATGGGAGTGCTCCACCCCGACTCCGCTCAGCTTGACCATGCGCAGCGGCGAGCGCTGCGGGCGCGCTTTCTTCGGCGGATGAGTCTGTATGCCCTCGCGGTGCTGCTCAGTGGGTGGATTTTGATCCCGATTATCTTGATCGCGTCGATGGCGTTCAGCACGCCGGCGGCAGTGCGCGCCTTCCCTAAACAGATCTTGCCATCGCCCATTTCAACCGACACGCTGACGTTCTTCCTCAACGCAGAGGGCATATTGACCTCGACGATGAACAGCATCGTCGTGGCGCTGCTGACGTTCGCGCTGTCCACACTCGTGGCGACCCCGGCGGGCTATGCGATTTCCCGCTTCATCTTTCGTGGGCGAGATGCCGTTCGGCTGGGGATCCTGTCCGTCCGCGCTTTCCCCATCGTGATCCTGGCTGTGCCACTGGCGGTGACGTTCATCAACTTGGGGATTTATGACAGGCCGCTCAGCCTCGCGCTGCTGCATACCGCGCTGGTGCTGCCAACTTCTGTACTGGTGATCGCCAGCGTGTTCGCCAGTGTGCCCTACGAGATGGAAGAGGCAGCGCAGGTCTTCGGCTGCACGCCATTTCAGGCATTCCTGCGCGTGGTGATGCCGCTGACGCTGCCGGGCATTGCGGCGGCGGGCGTGTTCGCCTTTGTCACCTCGTGGAATGAAGTGTTCGCAGCAATGCTGCTGACGTTGAACAACCGCACGCTGCCCGCGCAAATCCTCTTTTCGCTTGACAAAGCCAGCGAGCCGTTCAAGTTTGCGGGGGGCTTCTTCATGCTGGTGCCGTCGTTGTTGTTCATCTTCTTCATTCGCCGCTACCTGTTCAGCATGTGGGGCCAGGTTTCCAAGTGAGGATGTAACGGTATGGGCAAAATTGTCATAGAACATGCTGTAAAGAAATTCGGCAGCTTCGTGGCGGTGGATGACGTCAGCCTGACGGTAGAGGACAAAGAATTCGTCGTGCTGCTGGGCCCAAGCGGCTGCGGCAAGACGACACTACTGCGGGCGATCGCAGGGTTGGGGATCGTCGATTCGGGGCGCATCAGCATTGATGGGCGCGATGTGACTTACCTGCCCCCGCGCGATCGCAACATCTCGATGGTATTTCAGAGCTATGCCATCTTCCCGCATATGACGGTGTATGACAACATCGCCTTCGGCCTGCGGATGCGCAACGTCGATAAAAGGCACATCAAAGAGCGCGTTCAAACCGTCGCTGAGCTTCTCCATATTGAGGAGATGCTGGGCCGCTACCCCTCGCAGATGAGCGGTGGACAGCGGCAGCGCGTGGCCGTGGCGCGAGCGCTGGCCGTCGAAGCGAGGGTGCTGCTGATGGATGAGCCGCTGAGCAACCTCGACGCCTTGCTGCGGTTAGAGATGCGCGCCGAATTAAAGTCCCTGCTGCATCGGCTGGGGGCAACGACGATCTACGTCACGCATGACCAGATCGAAGCGCTGAGCATGGGCGACCGGATCGCGGTCATGCGCAGTGGGCGCATCTTGCAGTATGACCATCCGACGCTCGTGTATGACCGGCCTACGCATCACTTCGTCGGGGGGTTCATCGGCAACCCGCCGATGAACTTCATCCCCGCGCAGGTGCAGGTGCACGAAGGGCAGCTTCGTGTCACCATCGGCGATTTCCACGTCTCGCCCGATGATCCCGCCATGCAAGCCCGGCTGCGACAGTACGATGGCCGCTCGATCTGGATGGGCATCCGCGCGGAGAATATGGAGGCCTTCAACACGCCGACCAGCGACGCGCTGCAAGTGACGGTGGACGTCGTCGAGCCGTTGGGGTCACAAAACCTGCTGACAATCCGTTTCCAGGGTGAGACGCTTAAAGTATCGACACACCCTGATTTTGCCATTGCCGCCGGCGATCCGCTGTGGCTGCGCTTCCCGCCGCACAAGATCCGCTGGATCGACCGCGATACCCAGTTTGCCATCACCCCTGAGACGAGCGCGGTCGCTGCTGCGCTGGAGTCATGAATGACTGATTGGTCAACCTGGGTGGAGCGGTGCGCGGCGGTGCTGCGCGACAACCAGATCAGCAGCCGTGGGCGTCGTTACACGCGCCCCGCCCCGCATGTGTATGAACATCAGTGGCTGTGGGACTCGTGCTTCCACGCGATCACCTATCGCTGGTTTGACGTGGCGATGGCACGAGAAGAACTCCTGAGCCTTGTGGCCAGCCAGGTGCTGGACGGCCCGGACGCGGGGATGATCCCGCACATGGTCTACTGGCAGGGGGACGGCACGGCGCTTTGGGGACAGGCCAACCGCAGCATCATCACCCAGCCGCCGTTGATTGCGGTTGCTGCGCTGCGCGTTCACATGGCGGCCCCCGATCCGGACTTCTTAGCGCAGGTCTATCCGGCCTTGTGCGCCTACCACACCTGGTTTGATCGCCGCCGCGACCCGGACGGTGACGACCTCGTGACGCTGATCCACCCATGGGAATCGGGCTGGGATGCGTCGCCGCGCTGGGATGCGCCGATGGGCCTGTCTCAGCCGACGGACGAAGCATCGAAGGCGGCGCGTCACGCGCTCGTGCAGGCGCTCAGAGCGCACGACTGCGATGCAGACGCCCTGACGGCCGCCGGTTCCTTCAGCGTCGAGCCGGTGGACTACAACGCCATCCGCGCGGCAGACTTGGAGGCGCTGGCGCAGATCGCCGTGTTGGTCGGTGCTGATGATGGCAGCCGCTGGACAGCCCGAGCACAGGCGGTGCAGCAGGCGCTGCGGCGCTGCGAGCGCGCCGGCCGCTACTACGATCTGAGCGGCGCCGATGAAACTCCTCTAGAGGTTCCCAGTGCCGCGCCGTTCGTGCTGTTGTTTGGCGGCGCGCTTGCAGCAGATGAGGCCGCTCAGCTCGTGGCGGAACTGACGAGCCCAGCCTACTGGACGCCCTATCCCGTCCCCACGACGCCGACCGATTCGCCGGCATTCGACCCTGATCATTACTGGCGTGGCAATCTCTGGCCGAGCGTCAACTGGTTGATTTATCACGGGCTGCGGCGCTGTGGTTTTGCAGCGATCGCCTCGCAGCTTGCAGAGCGTTTCCAGGCGGTGGTCGATCAGCAGGGATTTCATGAGTATTTCAACCCCATAAGCGGGCGGGGACATGGCCCAGCGCAGCAAAGCTGGACGACGATTCTTTTGGATATCATCGCGACAGAAAGGGCGTTATGACCGAGCAGCTCGTATCCCTGCTCACGCGGCTATACCCCCATGCAGACATCCCGTCGCTGACAACCCGCCTGCGCGCTCGCATCGAACAAACCAAAGCCCGCATCGGAACCCCCGCCTCCACAGACTTTGTGACCGAGCATGACGCGCTGCTCATCACCTACGGCGGCTCACTGCGGCGGAAGGGGCAGGCCCCGCTGCAAACGCTGTACCAATTCGCGACGACTTATTTGCAGGATGCGATCTCGGCGATCCACATCCTGCCATTTTTCCCCTATACCTCCGACGATGGTTTCGCCGTCAAAGACTTTTATCGAGTCAACCCCGAGCTGGGCACATGGGATGACATACGCCAAATTGCCGGTCGTTTTGATTTGATGGTCGATTTAGTGATCAATCACATGTCGGCTCAAAGCGATTGGTTTAAGGGATTTTTGGCGGGCCACCCGGCGTTTGCCGGCTTGTTTCGCACCGAGTCGCCGGAGGCCGATCTCAGCGCCGTGGTGCGGCCACGCGCCACCCCGCTGCTGACGCCTTTTGAGCGCCCCAACGGGGATGTCGTCCATATCTGGACGACGTTCAGCCCTGATCAGGTCGATTTTGACTTTCGCCACACCGAAACGCTGATGCGGCTGATCGATGTGCTGCTGTTCTATGTCGAGCAAGGGGCGCGAATTATCCGCCTGGATGCCGTCGCTTTCGTGTGGAAGATCACCGGGACGACCTGCCTGCACCTTGAGGAAACTCACGCTGTAGTGCAGCTGCTGCGGGCGATTCTCGATCAGGCTGCGCCCTGCACCATTCTCATCACCGAGACAAACGTCCCACATCCCGAAAACATCTCGTACTGGGGCGATGGTTACAACGAAGCGCACCTGGTCTACAACTTTGCGCTGCCGCCGCTGCTGTTCTACACGCTGCTCTCTGCCGACAGCACTCACCTGCGCGAGTGGGTGAACACGCTCGAAACGCCCTCGCCGCGCACGACCTTCCTGAATTTTGCCGCCTCGCATGATGGGATTGGCGTGCGCCCAGCCGAAGGCCTGCTGAACGCGGATGAACTGGCGCTGTTAGTCGCTCACGTTGAGCGACGCGGGGGCGGTGTCTCTTACCGGCGTAATGGCGATGGAACGCTGGTCGCCTACGAGCTGAACTGCACCTTCCTGGATGCAGTAACTGACCCTAATGAGCCGCCGGAGATGCAGGTGCGGCGCTTCTTGGTCTCGCAGGCGATCATGCTGGCGATGGCTGGCGTCCCAGCCATTTACATCCACAGTTTGCTCGGCTCGCACAACGATGTAGACGGGATGATCGAAGCAGGCTACAAGCGCGCCATCAACCGTCAAACGCTCAACGCAGATGAAATCGAAGCCGAACTGCTCCAGGAGGACTCCTTCCGGAGCAGGGTTTTTCATGGCTATTTGCGGTTGCTGCAAATTCGCCGGGCGCAGCGCGCTTTCCACCCTAACGCGCCGCAACTGGCCATTGATTTGGGCAATTCGGCGGTGTTTGCGCTGCTGCGGGGGGATGCTGAGGCAGGACGAATATTGGCAGTGCACAATGTCAGTCCTCAGCCGCAAACCATCGTGCTGGATTTCAAAGGCTGCGATCTGATCGGAGAACGGAACGTGGCCCCGGGTGAGTGCACGCTCGCGCCATATCAGATCATGTGGGTGGCTGAAACCTCGGAGACAGACAGAGCAGCGCGCTGAACGCGATCGAGCTGGTTTTTCAGACCGAGACCCTAAAAAGCGATGATTGTTTCAACGCAAAACGTGGATGTCTGCAATGGGGACATCCACGTTCTATCGTTTTGAACTTTGAAAGGCTCAGACTGAGCTACTCCGCGTCCGCGTCAGCTTCAACGTCGTCTTCTGCAACGACCGCTTCCAGAACATCATCGTTCCCAACCACGAACAACTGGCCGTCCGTGATCAGGAAGGTATCTTCACCACCGCAAACGCTCCAGCCGAACACAAACGGCTTGCCATCTTCATAAACGCCGCGCAGTTGGAAGCTCGGCTCGCTGCCCACACGCCACAGCGCGAGCGGCCCGAAAGGCCCATCGGCTTCAGCCAGCAGGACGAAGCCGGCCGCCTCTTGATCTTGCGTCCCCAGCTCAGTGGTCAACCCAGCCAGCAGCTCTTCTTCAGGCACGAAGATGAGACGCTCTCCAGTGATCGACCAAACGGCGATGCCGCCATCCTCAAAACTGGTGCCGGCTTCGCCCAGCGCATCCTCGCAATAAACCCCCACACCCGCTAAGTGGATACCCTGATTAATGCGACCGTCATCATCAACGATAAATTCTGTCGGTGGCAAAACAGGGCCTTCACCGGTTTCGGCTTCAGGCTCTGCGGCCACATCGTTGGCGTTTGTGTCGGCATCATTGTTCTGGGCGAGCGCAGCGCCAGAAATAAGGGTCAGCAGCGCGAGTAAAATGGCCAACAGTTTAAAGCGAGCAAACATCATGACACTCTCCTTGCGATTTAAACCCACTAAGATTACGATCTTAGTTTCGTTATTTTATAGTAAATGAATCGACAACGCAACCGCCGCGGACGGTCTCTAAAGAAATACTTAAGAAATACTTATTCTAGTGCGAAGAAAATGGCAGGCGTTGCGATCAGCTCACGCCGCGGCGGGCGCCGATCTCGGCCAGCGCCTGTGTTTGCGCGTGCAGATTGGCATGTGGCGTTCCGTCCGGAATTTCACAGCCCGCCGCGCTGATCGCCCGCGATCCACCCCGCTCCATCGACTCGAGGACGGCAGCGCGTACTTGATCGGGCGTCCCATAGAGGAATACTTCCACCGGCGGCACGTTGCCACAGACTGGGATCGTCCCAAAAGCGCTGGCTGCAGCCTCCATATCGACCATCGAATCGATATCGATGATATCAGCGCCGCTGCGGGCCATATGAGCGAGGATGCGCGTTGTGTTGCCGCAGATGTGAAGGCGCGTTAGTGCGCCCAGTTCGTGAACGGCGGAGAAGATGCGCTGCTCATAGGGCAGCGCGAAGCGCTCGTACAGCTTTGGGGAAATCTGAGATGCAATGGCGTCGCCCAGCCCGATGATATCGGCACCTGCCTGCACCTGCGCACGCGCGAACGCGATCTCAACCTCGACGCAGCGTTCAAGGAGCGCTTCTACCCAGTCTGGCCGGTCATAAAAATCGAGCATCAATGCACTGACGCCGCGTAGGTCGGCAGCTTCCGCCAGCGAGCCTTCCACCCAACCCATGATCGGCACTTGGCCGCCTACCTGGGAACGCAAATAGGCAATGGCCTCCAGCCTGTCACTCATGCGGCGGCCAGTCTCGGGCTTTGGCGTAATTAGACGGTCAAGGTCAGCCGGGTCGGCGATCAACGGCACGGTGCTTATGGGCAGCGCATCGTGCGGAAATTCAATAACCGCGCCCCAGTCAGCCGCTTCGCGATACGGATCGGAGATCGCCTGGACAATATCAAGCGAAAATGCTTCGAGCACCGCCAAGTTTGCCGCGCACAAAACCCGATAATCGAGGTAATAGCTCGAGAGGGGCTGGCCGATAAAGTGTGCTGCAAACTGCATGATGATATCGAAATTGAGCGGACGATCGATTTGCCCTCCGCGCATGTGCTGCATAAAGCGTTCATATGGGGTCATGATGATTCCAATTCAGCCTTACGACAACTTACGCTCGCGGCACTACGATGGTCGGCGTTGAAACAGTTCGATGACGATGCCATCGGGGTCGCGCATATAAAGCGCCCAGCCGCCGGCGTTTGGGCCCTGGTCAAGATAGACCGGCGCGCTGATAAAATCGCAGCCCGCCGCCTGAAGCCGCTGGTATTCCGCCTGCAGGTCATCGACGTAGTAGCAGATATGACTGCTGCCCGGGTTGTTTGGCGTGAGCGTCTGCGGCGTACCGAGAGGATGCCGGTATTGAATCAGCTCAAGGTGATGATCGGAACCGGGAATCCTGAAAAATGCATCGCGCGCCACTGCATCCGGAAAACCCACCACTGCGCGCCAGTAATCGAGTGTAATTTCTTCGCGCTGATGCACCAGCTCCAGCCCAAGCACATCGCGATAGAAAGCGATAGACCGCTCAAGATCGCGCACCGTGTATCTCGTGTGATTGGCCCCGAGAATTGGCATCGCAGTCATCCTTTCAATAAACCGCGCAATTAATTGGCCAGCGCTTTCAACCTCCTCATGCATCAAAATTGTTGCATGCTGGTTGTTTGTCCTATATAGTATAGAATACGCTTAAGAATGCACAATTATTGTCAGCGCTGGCATGAACCTGCGGTTAAATTGTAACCATTCTTTGCTTTGTGAGGAAATCAAAAGGCCGTTTTCATATGTCGTTCCTCCGCGCGACCGCCGCGCTGCAGATGGGC
>DAOTYT010000195.1:0-2120 GCA_034434615.1 Anaerolineae bacterium
CTACTGCACCCCTGAGCGGCTGGAACAGGTGAATAAAGAAAAACAAGCGCGCAAAGAAGCGCCCGGCTACGATCGCTTCTGCCGTTATCTCACAGAGGCCGAACGCGCCGAACGCGAAGCGGCCGGATTGCCCTATGTCATCCGTTTTAAGATGCCGCTTGAGGGGACGACAACCATCCATGATCTCATTCGAGGCGACGTAACTTTCGAAAATGCGCTGCTGCAAGACCTCGTCCTGCTCAAGTCGGACGGCTACCCCACCTACCATCTCGCCAATGTCGTCGATGATCATTTTATGGAGATCTCCCATATCCTGCGCGCCAACGAATGGCTCACTTCGGCGCCTATTCACGCGCAGCTTTACCAGGCCTTCGGCTGGGAAATGCCAGCGATCGCGCACCTGCCGGTTCTGCTCAATCCGAACGGCAAGGGCAAATTGAGCAAACGCAGCGCCGGCTTTTTTGAGGACGGCCGGCAGGTTTTGGTGCTGGCCAACGAGTTCAAAGAGGCTGGCTATTTGCCGCAGGCGGTCATCAACTTCCTGACGAATATCGGCTGGAGCTTTGGAGACGAACGCGAGGTATTCAGCGTTGAAGAAGCGATCGAGCGTTTTGATATTCGCCGCGTTAACCCAGCTGACAGCGTTTACCCGATCGAGAAGCTGGACTGGCTGAATGGCATCTACATTCGTGAGATGACTACCGAGGCGCTGGCGCCGCTGCTGCGCGAACGCCTCGAGAAGGCCGGCTTCACAGTGGATGAAGCAGTCTTGCTGAAAGTGACGCCGCTGGTACAAACGCGGATTAAAACGCTGAACGACGTCGTCGAAATGGCCGGCTTTTTCTTCCGGGAGCCGTTCATCCCCGCGCCGATCGAGACGCTGGCGAGCAAGCCGTTTTCCGCCACGAGCGCGCGCGACGCCCTCGAACGCGCCGCCGCTGTGCTGGAACGTCTTGAGGATTGGTCGCACAGCGCGCAAGAAACCGCTATGCGCGCTCTGGCCGAGGAACTTGGCCTGAAAGCGAAAGATTTGTTCGGGCTGCTGCGCGCCGCAGTTACGGGACAAACGATCGCGACGCCGCTGTTCGAGTCGATGGAGATCATCGGCAAACCCACCACGATCGCTCGCATTCGGCAGGCAGCCGCCAGCCTCGCGACAGCCGGTGAGGTGCGGCCTCAACCTTGATCGGGACAGGCCAGCGTGCTACAATGCCCTGAATAAATTGAGGGATAGTTCAACGGTAGAACAGTGGACTCTGGATCCATTAATCCTGGTTCGAATCCAGGTCCCTCAGCAAATCCGACTCAAGTTGAACCATGACCCGCGCGGCTGGCGAGGCAAGTTTCTTCGCCAGTTTTGTTTTCCTTCCTCGATGCCCATGTATGAAGGCTCGTGCAGGTACTTCTTCTGTAAGCTGCATGCTCTGCCGATAACCACGCGGGACTTCTTCGATGTGGAATGACGTTCGAGCTGCGTTCTCGTTCTTGACGATCCTGCCGCTGGGCTACGCTCAGGGGCGCAAGCCGGGCTGGTCGTTCGCCTGGTATCCGCTGGTTGGACTGGTGATTGGCGGGGCGCTGGCGCTGATCGCCGTGCTTTCGCCTTTCAACCTCAGCATCACGGCGCTGCTCATCCTGCTGGCATGGGTGATCCTCACCGGTGGCTTGCATGTGGACGGCTTCGGCGATGCCTGCGATGGCCTGCTAGCAACGGTCGAACCGGAGCAGCGGCTGGCGATCATGAAGGACCCTCGCGCCGGCACATGGGCCGTTGTCGGGCTGATTTTGCTCCTGCTGGGCAAGTGGACAACGCTGACCACCGTATCGCCCGCCCTGTTGATCGCGCCGCCGGTAGCTGGGCGCTGGGCGATGGTCTGCGCTGCTTATGCCTATCCCTACGCCCGGCGAAGCGGGTTAGGCGCGTATTTCCGCGATGGCCTGGGACGCGGGCAGGTCGCCATCGCCAGTGCGATCGCGTTGGCAACGATCGCGCTGACCGTCCGCGACCCACTGCTCATCCTGATCGTGGTCGGCGCGGCAGCGCTGACGGCAGCACTGTTCGGGCGATGGGCGGCGCAGCGGTTGGGCGGCGGGCTGACTGGCGATGTATATGGCGCGCT
>DAOTYT010000196.1:0-3778 GCA_034434615.1 Anaerolineae bacterium
GGTGAGACATCAGCAGCACGGCTTTGGGGCCTTGATCAAGGATTGCCTTGAGCGTAGGCACAGCCGCGCGGATGCGCGTGTCATCGGTGATGACGTCACCATCGAGCGGTACGTTGAAGTCAACGCGTACCAGCACACGTTTGTCCTTCAGATCGATATCGCGAATCGTCTTTTTGTTCATTGAGTCACCTCATGTGGTTGTGCGTAAACTAAAGGGGCGAGACTACAGCGCCTCGCCCCTGAATCAGCCAGACGGAGAGAGGGCGCCTACAGTTTGCTGCCGATCAGCTTGACGAGATCGACTGTGCGGCACGAGTAACCCCACTCGTTATCATACCAAGTGACGACTTTCGCCAGCGTGCCATCCATCACCTGAGAGGACATGGCGTCGATGACGCTGGAGCGGCTGTCCCCTTTGTAATCGATCGAGACCAGCGGTTCATGCGATACACCGAGATAGCCTTTCATCGGCCCGTTAGCGGCAGCATCAAACGCGGCGATCATCTCATCCGTCGTCGTCGGCTTCTCGAGTACGGCGACGAAGTCGACCAGCGAGACCGTAGGGGTTGGCACGCGGATCGCCATGCCATCGAACTTGCCCTTCAGTTCAGGGATGACCAAGGCGACGGCCTTAGCGGCGCCGGTCGTCGTAGGGATCATGCTGAGCGCGGCAGCGCGCGCACGACGCAGGTCTTTATGCGGCAAGTCGAGGAGCTGCTGGTCATTGGTGTAGCTGTGAATTGTCGTCATCAGCGCGTGCTTGATGCCGAAGCTGTCGTTGACGACTTTGGCTGCCGGCGCAAGGCAGTTGGTGGTGCACGAAGCGTTCGACACGATGTGATGCTGCGCCGGGTCGTATTTTTCTTCATTGACGCCCAAGACGACGGTCAGATCTTCATTCTTAGCCGGGGCCGAGATAATGACTTTCTTGGCGCCCGCTTGCAGGTGTTTGCTCGCCGACTCGCGATCGGTGAAGCGCCCGGTGCTCTCGATGACGATATCGCAGCCCAAATCGCCCCACGGCAGGTTGGCCGGGTCGCGCTCGGATAGTACCTTCAGCTCATCGCCGTCGATGATGAGATTGCCGTTGCGTTTTTCGACCGTGCCCTTGAACTGGCCATAGTTCGAGTCGTATTTGAAGAGATGGGCCATAGTGTCGAGATCGCCGAGGTCATTGAACGCCACAACATTGATCTCGCCCGGGTAATGTTCGTGCAAAGCGCGCAGGACTAAACGCCCAATACGACCGAAGCCGTTAATGCCGATACGAATTGTCATGATCTTCTCTCCTCATGATGATAGGAACGCGTAGGTCAATCAAACCGAGGCATGCAGTACCTTGGTCTGATGGCTCACAGGTTTGTGGATAACATCGGCCGCTGACAAAATCGCGTTGGCCAGTTTACGCGGGTCATGTCGCCACGGCCGTTCTGCATCAACGAGATCGTGATAATGCACCGTATAGCGCTGGAGTATTTCGTGGCCCTCAGGTGCGGGCTGAACGTAGCGAGTGTTTACTCCTGCATTTTCGGTCGGGTAATGGTTGTTGGCGAGGATCAGTTGGAAGACGCCGCGGCCGATATACCGTTCGAGCGTCAAGATGTGATCAGCCACGTTATAGTTTTCCGTCTCGCCGGGCTGTGTAGCAATATTGACAACGTAAATTTTCAAAGCCGGTGTAGCGCGCAGCGCATCGCGAATGCCATCGACGAGGATATTTGGCAGCAAACTGGTGAATAAGCTGCCCGGCCCAACGACGACGATATCGGCTGACTCGATCGCCTTTACGCTGCCTACATAGGCTTGGGCATGGGGTGGCGCAAGTGTGATCGTTTCAATAGTGCCGCGCGTTTGCGTGATACGAGACTCTCCGCGCACTGTTTGCATCTCTCCATTGGCGCGGATCGTCGCCACCAAAGTGATGTCGTCGAGCGTCGCAGGGAAGACGCGGCCTTGTATATTCAAGACGCGGCCGGTTTCGATCAATGCCGTTTCTAAACTGCCCGTGACCCCAGAAAGTGCGCTGATGAACAAATTGCCAAAGGCATGACCGCCGAGATCGCCATGATCAAAACGGTACTGGAATAGACGGGTCATCAAGCTCTCATCATCGGCCAAGGCGGCGATGTTGTTGCGCAGGTCTCCGGGCGGCAGGACGCCCAGATCGCGGCGCAAACGGCCGGAGCTGCCACCATCATCGGCCACAGTGACGACCGCGGTCAAATTACTGGTATGGGCTTTTAACCCACGTAGAACAGCTGGCAGGCCGGTTCCGCCGCCGATCGCAACAATATGCGCACCTTTGTGACGTTTACTGTGCGCGTATACAACGTCGATCACACTGCCATTTTGCAGACGACGGTAAGGCGCGAGGACGACACGAAGCAGGCGAATGATGCTGAGCATCACGACGGCCAGACCACCGACCAGCAGCACGATCGCGCCAGGCAGCGCGATCGGCAGAGATTGGCCGGCTAGGACTTGTGGCGTTAAGAGTTCAACGATCGCGAATGCGAGCCCGATTGAGGTGAAAGCGACGCCGGTCAGCAGTAGTCCGATCCAGCGTTTAAGCCCGATGCCGGGCATAATCCATTTGCTGAGCGCGCGCGTCACTCTCATCCGGCATGATACTCAAACTGTAATCCTTACACGTTAAGAGTAACATCTCGCTCAATGACTGTCAAAGGTGGTATGTGCGGGTTAACTTTTTTTAACATGTGCCGATTTATCCCACACTCGGCCCACGATCAGGGTGACGATCGAGCCGAGCAGTGCGCAGACACCCACAAGGATCGCTGCATCAAACCAGAACTGCTCTGGAAAGAGGCGGATCAAGGTGTCTGAATAGAGAAAATACCAAGTACCACTCTCGAAAAACATCTCATGGAAGCCGGTAAAGAACACATCCCAGGCGAACAATGCCATGAGAACCAGCGTCACGATGAGGCCAATGGTCAACAGCGCGCCGTCGCGCAGCCCAAGGCGCAGCTGTATCCTGCCCTCGGGTGTGCGCATCAACAGCAGCCCAATGATCACGGCGAGTATGCCGCTCGCCAACCCGGCGGCGAAGGCGCTTCGTGTGAGAAGCTGCACGTCATGCATGTGGCGCAGCTCGCGCGCATTGAACAGGGGCGTGCCATCGTCAAAGCGAAGGTCGGCCAAGTAATCGAGCGGTTTGTTTAAGATCAGGTAATCGAGCGCAAAGGGAGCATAGTAAAGGCGTTCTTCGCGCGTTAGCCCATAGAAATCGGCGGGAAAATCAGGACGATTGTACTCAAATTGCAGGAAGATCGGCGTCATGACGAGCCGGACGCCCATGATCACCAGCAGTACTGGGAAAACGAGAGTGAGAATAAGCCGGCCAGCGCGTATATGCATCAGTTAATCCGCCGGCCGCAGCAGATCTGCACCGCCTGAAAATAGGAAGTTCAGCACCAGCGAGTCCACCAGTGTTTCGACGGGTGCGCGGTCATCGGTAAAAATAATGTCGGAACCGCGCACAGGGACGAGCGACGCCGCGCCCAGCGCTAAGGTTTCGCGCAGCAGAGGATGTGCATTTTCTGAAAGCGCGTTGAGGTTGGTGATCAGGTTGGTGCTGGCGCTGGGCTGGCGTGTGGCCACTAGAATCGTGTTGAACGAGTGCGGCACATCCATCGCGTGAACGCTCGGAAAGACAAAACGCATCGTCTCAGTTAATGCATCAACCAACCGGCGATCGGTCGGCGTGCGGCCAACATTGATCGCGACGACACCGTCGTCAGTAAGCTTGGCGGCAATT
>DAOTYT010000197.1:0-8586 GCA_034434615.1 Anaerolineae bacterium
CCCGGCGGGAAAAAAGCCGCTTGGTCGAGGCCAAACGCGACGACCAGCTTGCGGCGCTTCTTCTCGATGTCGGTCAGGTTATTCGGGTCGCCCTCAGCGCTGAAAAGCACGTAGCGCTCGTAGGCTGTGCGCGCGCCAGCATGAAAATCGACCATGACATCAGACTGTTTGATGACTTCCTCGTAGTAGACGTAAGCGACTTGATCGGAGACGCTGCCGTTCTTCTTGCCGGGGAACAGCCGGCTGATATCCTTGCCATCGACGCGCGATCCGCGCTCGCCCAGCTCAAACCCCACTCGGTTGACGACCGGCACTGCGATCACGTTGCCCTTAATCTGCTGCGGGTCGAGTTTTTGAATGAAATTTAAGATCGCAATCGAGCCGATGATCTCCGCCCCATGAATAGCGCCCTGAACCAGCAGCGTGGGGCCGGGTTCGCTGCCGGCGAACAGGTGAACGGGAATATCGGGGCTGAGGCCCGAGCGCGAGGCAGCCGTCTTCAGATAGCCGAAGACGTGTTCTCCGGGGCGCGCTTCCAAATTGCCAACTTTCATTGCATCGCTCCTCACATTAACGAAAAAGTCCGCTCACGGGGCTGGCACGGCGTGCGTGCCCAGGTATTTCTGGAACCAGCCCAAAATGCGCCGCTGGTGTTCGATGCGGTTGCCGGGCCGCCCGCCGCGGGTGAGGCCGTGATTTTCGCCTTCGAAGATCACCAGCTCCACTTCCTTACCCAACCAACGCAGGATGGCGAACAGCTCCTCTGCCTGTTCGAGCGTGCAGCGATAATCCTGTTCGGCATGCAGGATCAGCAGCGGCGTGTTGATCTGCTTGGCGTAGGCGATCGGCGATTGGCGCCAGCTCAAATCGAGATCGTCCCACGCATGAGTGCCCGTCTCTCCGATCGTGCATTCTGGGCCGATGTCGGAAGTTCCGAACATGCTGATCTGGTTGACGATCGAACGCTGGGTGACGGCGGCGGCGAAGCGGTCGGTATGGCCGACGATCCAGTTGGTCATGAAGCCGCCGCAGCTTCCGCCTGTCACCCCGATGCGAGCTTCATCGACATACCCGCGCGCGATCAGATCATCGACGCCGAGCATGATCTCCTCGAAATCTTTGCCGCCCTGGTCGCCCTCGCTGGCGCGCGTCCATGCCTGGCCATAGCCTGCCGTCGTGCCGCGCTGGTTGAAGTAGGCGACGACGAAGCCCGCATTGGCGTACACCTGGAACTCGTGGTTGAAGTCCCACGAGAACATCGAGCAGTGCACATAGAGGATGGTTGGATACTTGTGGCCGGGCTTAAAATCTAGCGGTTTGATCACCCACCCGTGCACTTTGGCCCCGTCGACGCCGTCATACCAGTACGACTCCGGCGGAGACAGGCGGATATCGCGCAGCCACGGGTTGAAATCGCTCAACCGGCGTGTCTGTCCGTTTCGCCACAGGTAAAGCTCGCCTGGGTTGGCCGGGTCGGCCTGGCCATAGGCGCACAAACCGCCCGCCGCCGGGCTGTATTCGAACGTCACGCTCTCGCCGCTGACGATCCGTTCATACTCGCCGGCTGTGTTGATGCGGTAGAGGTTGGTCGCACCTTGCTCAGTGAGCAGGAAGTAAATCCAGTCGTCGCCGGGCGCCCATTTGACGGTGATGTTCGCCAGCCCTTTGCGCTGGTCGGCCACAGCATAGTTGCCGACCTCATCATCAATATCTTCGCCCAGCTTGACGGCCGTGCCCGCCTCGACATCGGCCAGATAGGGCGTCATGAAGTTGCGCCGGTTAACCGGCGGTGGGTAGTTGTGGCCGGCGAAGGCGATGTAACGATCATCAGCCCCCCATGCCGGGCTGATCGCCGCGCCCTGCCAGCCGGGCAGCAGGAGGCGCGGTTCGCCGCTCGGAAAGTCGCAGATGAAGATCTGCCCGTTGCCGAGCGGAATATCCTGCTCACGGCTGACGCCAACGAACGCCAGTCGATCGCCGCGGGTGCTCCACTTGGGCGATGAGTAATCGCACTCGCTGTGCGTAATCTGCACCAGATCGCCGGTCTCCAGTTCGAGCACCCAAATCTGCGCGTAACGATCGTGCACCCAGCCGACGCCGTCCTGCTTGTAGCGCAGGCGGCGCACGACGCGAATGGTCGGCGCCGGAATGCCGGGCGGCGTGCGCACGTCTTCGGGGTGGCGCAGCGGTGTCCAGCGCGAACCTGCGAGCCGCGTCCCATCAGGCGACCAATCCAACCCGTTCAGTGGGCTGCCCGCAACTGGGTAGCTGCGCTCGGTTTCACCCTCGACCGACCAAACGCACACTGAACTGCCCGCCGCATCAGCATAGCTGTAGGCGAGCTGCCCGCTGTCGGCGCTCCACGCGATCGACGAGACGCTGCCATGCCCACCCGTTATGCGGCGCGCCGGCTCGTCGTCCAGCTTGAGCACGTACAGGTCTGTGATGTAACCGTTCGTCTCAGCATGCGGCCGGCGGACGGTATAAGCGATGCGCGCGCCATCGGGCGACAGCGCGATCTCATCGAGCCAGCGGAAATTGAGCAGATCTTCTGAAACCAATCCGCGTCGGAGCGCGCGGCCTTTCCCTTCCGTTATCGTCATGACAGCTCCTTTACTTCGCTTCCCACTTTTCCCGTCTGGCGCTCAGCGCCCCGGGATGAGGTTGTTGACCGTTTCTTCGACCACGCCGAAGAAGCAGCACCAGTGCCCTTCAAGGACGGATGGGCGCGCGCGCAGCCCGAACACCACACCATCGACCGGCGCCCGTACTTCGCCAGCCACATCCCCGTAAAGATCGTAGATCTGCCCGATCAGCGTCCCTTTTTCGATCAGCGTTTCGAACGGAAGCTCAGGATTGCCGACGAACATGCCAGTCGCTGGCGCCAGCAGCGCGATCTGGTAGCCCATGCGCCAGGCGCTGGCATACGCGGCTTGGCCGTCGATCATGCCGTAGTGGCGCATGGCGTTCAGATACCCCTGCGCGAGGTCGTCCGCGATCGCGTGGAAGTCGCTGGTCAGGGTGCGGCAGTTGCCGCCTAGTTCGACGGTGATTCCCGCTTTGCCCAGCGCGCCGATCTGCGAGCTGGGATTGCCGCCGCCAGTGCCGCTGCGGAACACCAGCGTCCAATTCGATCCCATCGCTGCTGCCAGTTCAAGGCTGGGCGGGTTGTCGGAAGCGAAGATCATGTGCGCCAAATAGGAATGCTCACCGCCAGAGTGAATGGCAATCTGCAGATCGCAGCGATCTTTCATGGCCTGCCAGTGCGCGTAGGCCATCCGTTCGGTTGGGTAGCCATCAGCCTTGCCGGGATAAAGGCGGTTCATGTCATACGAAAAGGTATCCAGTGGATCGCCGCGCGTACCCGCCATGAAAGCCGGGATGTTCATCACCGGCACAGCGACGACCGTCCCGCGCAGTGTCTTCGCATCGATTTGCTTCAACGCTTTGAAGATCGAGAATGGGCCTTCCGGCTCATCGCCGTGCGTAGCCCCGTTCAACCACAAGATCGGGCCGTCATGCGCGCCGCGATAGACCACGATCGGGATCGCGCGCTGCCGACCGTACATATCGCCGCCGATCGGAATGCCGCCGCGCTGTGTTTCGCCGGGCATCACGGAGACTGTACCGATCTGTAAGGGTGCTGCCATCGTCGTCAATTCTCCTTTTGCGGCGCGTTCTTTTGTGAAGAATCGCCAACGCGGGCGATCGCCTGAACGCGCGAGACTCATAAAAAGGGCGAGGCGATTGGGTTTAAGACCGCTTCATTCACCACAAATTCCGCTGGGCTGGTGACGAGATGGCCGATGAAACGCGCCACCTCGGCTGGGTCCATCGTCTCAGCGCGCGGCTTCTCGCCGATCGGCGCGCCGCGCCAGCCAGTATCCATGCCGCCCGGGTATAGGATCGTGGCGCGAAGGCCGTGTTCCTTGCCCGCGGCCGCGATCGCATGATTGAGGCCGGTCAGCCCGAACTTGGCCGCGCCGTAGGCCGGGCTGCCGCCGCCGCGCACGCCCGCCGTGCCTGAGATGGTGATCACGTATCCAGCGCCGCTGTCGATCAGCAGATCCCACAGGGTGCGCGTCATGTAGAAGACGCCGCTTAAATTGACGCCGATGACTGCGTCCCAGTCGTCGAAGCTGGTCTCAGCGAACGTGCGCGGCGCGGGGATGCCGGCGTTGTTCACCAGAATATCGACGCGCGCCATGCGTGCGCCGATGGTGGCGGCAGCTTCGCGCACCTGCTGCGGATCGGAGACATCACAGCGCAGCGCCAGCGCTTGCCCGCCAGCCGCGCCGATCTCGGCGGCGGTCTGGTCGAGCCGCTCGCGGTCGCGGGCGATGAGGACGACGGAGGCGCCTAAACGCGCAAGATGGAGGGCAACGGCCTTGCCCAACCCGCGATTCGCGCCGGTGACGACGGCCACCTTACCTTGTAACATAACGCTTCTCCCCGCATACCGGTTTGTCGATCTTCGACTGTCGACAGCTGCTTGTTAACATTTTCTCTACCATGCCTCACGAAGCCGATGTGATCGAGCGCATCGCGATCTTCATGCGTTCCAGCCCTTCGCGCAGCTTGTCTTCCGGCTGTAGAAAAGTCATGCGAATGTACTGGGCGCGATCGGCATCGAACGCCGAACCAGGGTAAACAAGCACGTGCTGTTCTTTCAGCACCTTGTGGGCGAACTCGGCGCTGCCCATGCCGGTGAAGCTGATATCGGCAAAGACGAACTGCCCGCCCTGCGGCACACCATAGCGAATGCCCATTTCGTCGAGCGCATCGAGCACCAGCCGCCGCCGGCGCTTGTAGGCCTCTGCCATCATCTGGACGGCATCCTGCGGGCCAGTGAGCGCGGCCAAGCCGGCATACTGCGCGATCACGGAAGTGCCGGCCGTGGTCGCCGCTTTCAGTTCTTTCACACGCGCCATGAGATCGGCCGGGCCTGCGATCCAGCCTAAGCGCCAGCCGGTCATCGAGAAGGCCTTCGACAGCGCGTTGAGCGTGAGCGTGCGCTCTTTGCCACCGGGCAGCGAGGCCGGGCTGATGTGCTGGAAATCGTCATAGACGAACAGGTCGTAGATGTCGTCAGCAAGGATGAGCAGATCATGCTCCTGCGCGATTTGCAAGAAAGCGCGCAGGTCGTCCGGCGCGATCACCCCTGCCGTCGGGTTATTCGGCGAGACGAGCAGCAGCACGCGCGCCTGGTCGGTGATGGCGCTGCGCACGGCAGCTGGGTCGATGCGGAAATTATTTTCATAGTGCGTGCCCACACCGACCTTGACGCCGCGCGCGAAACGCAGCGCATCGTCGTAGGTATTGTAGTTCGGCTCCGGCACGATCATCACGTCGCCCGGGTTGATGGTCGCCAGCACCATCAGGAACAGCGCTTCCTGCCCGCCGTTGGTGACCACGATCTCCGTCTCTGGGTCAACCTCGATGCCGTTGATGCGTTTGACGCGCTCGGCAATGGCCGCGCGCAGCGCTGGCAGCCCTTCGGGCGGCACATAATCGGCATGGTGGTGGATCATCGCGTCTTTGGCCGCGGCGACGATATGCGGGGGCGTGTCAAAATCGGGGTCGCCGCGCCCCATGACGATCGTATCGGGATATTGGCGCGCCTCGGCGATCAATTCGTAGAGTAGGTCAGTCCCTTGTCTTTTTTGTGCGGCCATTGTCTCGTCCGTTTCTCCTTTCGACTTCAACAATCTGCAGCTCAGGCCAGCGCCTGCAGCGCTTTCAGGGCTGCGTCTCCCAGCGTCACTGATAGGCGCAGCACGCCGGGCGCACCGAACTCCGCGCCATCGGCCAGCGTGAAGCCGGCCTCGCGCAGCGTGGCGAGTTTTCGAGGGCCATTGCCATCGATGGCGCGTAGGGCAAGCACGTTGGCAGCATCGCCCTCGATCGGCTTCAGGCCGGCGTTCGGCGCCAGCTCGACCAGCCTCTGCCGAAGTTCCGCCAGGGCGGCCAGCCGCGCCGGGTGCGCCTCGGGGAATAACTTGCTCGCTTCGAGCGCAGCATATTGGCTGGCTGTGCTCGTGCAGATCGCCATGATCTGCTTCTGCGACTGCATCGGCGCAACCCAGGCCTCAGGCGCAGCGATGTAGCCGATGAACCAGCTCGCGAGGCCCATGCCCGGGTATGCCTCGCCAATGAGGGCAACTCGACCGGCGATCGCTTGGTGGGCGGCCAGCGATGCAAACGTTTTCACAGACACCCATGAAAAAAGACCCTGATCGCAAATAACGCCAGCTTCGCTCTCAGCAAGCAGCGCCGCGATGGCCGCGACCTCATCGGCGCTGTAGGCCGCTCCCGTTAAACGCGAAGGCGACTCGAGATAGAGCAGCCGTGTGCCAGCGTCAAGCGCAGCGCGGATCGCATCGACGGTGGGCAGGCCGCGCTCATCGGCGACGGGGATGCGCTCGAGCTGCAAAGCGCGCACGCCGAGCGCTTTCAAAACGCCGGGGTGAACAACCGCCGGCACGGCGACGCGGCCATGAAGGTCCCCGATCATCTGCAGGGTGAGGAAACGCGCCTCCTGCATGCCAGCCGTGACGATGATGTTCGCTTTGCTGAATGCAGCGCCGACCGCGGCGCTCAGCGTCTCGGCGATGGCCTCGCGCAGCGGGGCGATCCCCGGCACGTCAACGTAATGCGTTTGGCCGCCTTCGAGCGCTTCAGCCGTGCTGGCGATGATGCGTTCATCCAGCGGCGCGACGAACTCGTCGGCGCTCAGGTCGGTCTCGCTGCGCATCATTGGGGGTGGGGTGGGCATGTTCAGCAGGGTATTGGCTTGGTGGCGCTCGAGCAGCGCCTCCTTGTTGGATAGGGGCATAGAGCGAAAAACTCCCTTCTTATGCCGGCGGGCATCGAACGGCTGCACTGTAAGTGAGGATGCCTTAGGGCTTTTGTAATGTTACTAAGAATTACTATTGATTCGAACAAATGATAAAGCGTTTGTCAAGAATTGTGAAAAAGCTCATTTTTCGGGAGAAAAATGCCGTAAAGGGATGTCTGCTCGGAATATAAAGAGCTGCGTTGTCTGACAGATAATGAGTCCATCCGATCAGACCAATTCGCCAGCGCGCACCCGCAGCCAGCATTGATCGCTCAGGATTGTGGGCGCTGCATGGATTGGCGCAGGCGTTCGCGCAGGACGTCGATCGGGCGCAGTTCGCCGGCACTGTCCTCGAAGAACCAATGCTCCCAGCCGTTGCAGTTCCCGCTCTCTGCAAGCGCGCTGCCCAGTTGGTGGATCGAGCCGCGGCGGCCATCGGCCAGCGACAGCGAGCCGTCAGCGCTCACGGTCGCCGCCAGATCGGCACTGCGGTCAAAGTAGAGGGTTTGCCCGGGCAGCAGCAGCCCGTGTTCGAGCAGCAGTGCGAATGGCACCCGCGGCGCGCTGCGCCTGGTTGGATAGTCGCCAAGCGCTTGACGGTCATCAATGGGCGGGGCGATCGCGGCGATCCGGTCGTGAGCCGCTGTGATGTAAGCGGCTTTTCTCTCGATGCCGATATAGCGCCGGCCTAGCTTTTTGGCGACTGCGCCAGTCGTGCCGGTGCCAAAAAACGGGTCAAGGACAATATCTCCCGGTTTGGTGCTGGCGAGAAGCACGCGGTAGAGCAGCGCTTCCGGCTTCTGGGTGGCGTGCAGCTTGGCGCCATTGGCGGTCAGCCGTTCGGCGCCGGTGCACAATGGGATCTCCCAGTCGCTGCGCATTTGCTTGCCGTCATTGGCCG
Source organism: Anaerolineae bacterium (assembly GCA_034434615.1). Lineage (GTDB taxonomy): Bacteria > Chloroflexota > Anaerolineae > Aggregatilineales > Phototrophicaceae > Flexifilum. The sequence continues at coordinate 7,740 of DAOTYT010000197.1, forward strand.
TTTTCAGCGCATGGTAGTTGAACGTGTAGCGCTTCTGTGTTTTTGTCTTTTTGCACCACAGCAGGGTTTCATGGGCGTTGGTGAAACGGACGCCGCGAAAGTTCGGCATTGGGTTGGTTTTGATCCAGACGATGTCGTTGAGGATCCAGTAGCCCAGATCCTGCAAGATGGCGCCGACGCGGTAAATGTTGTGGTATGAGCCGATCACCCACAGCGTCCCATCATCTTTGAGCAGGCGGCGGCAGGCGGTCAGCCAATCGCGCGTGAACCGGTCGTAGGCGGCGAAATCTTCAAATTGATCCCACTCGTCATCGACTGCATCGACAACCGTGCGATTAGGGCGCACGAGCGTCTGCTGAAGCTGTAAGTTATAGGGTGGATCAGCAAAGACGACATCGACGCTTCTTTCAGGCAGGCGGGGCAGGATCGCGCGGCAGTCGCCGTGGTAGATGTGATCGAGCTGCAGGGGGAGGGAGGGTGCCGCGCGAGATTGAAGGTCATCCATAAGTGACAGAGACAGCCGCCGAATTTGCGCTGATCAGAATCATACCACGAGGCTGAGCGCGCCCGCCATGTTTGGCGCCCGCCAAGTGGCGGATCAAAAAAATCAGCCGCGCGCTGGTTTTTGTGCGTGCCTGGAGGGATTCGAACCCCCGACTTTCTGCTCCGTAGGCAGACGCTCTATCCGCTGAGCTACAGGCACATCGTCTCAGATCATAGCACAGCGATCGGTAGTGGTCAAGGTCGTTGATGGCCCGCGGCGGTTTCATTTTGCCGCCGCGGGCCGAATGCTGAACAGCTAACGGATGGTCGAAACGGTGATGGCGAACGTCCCGGCGCTGGCACG
>DAOTYT010000198.1:0-6815 GCA_034434615.1 Anaerolineae bacterium
CGGGCACGCCAGCGCCAGCGCGATCGTTTCGCTGGCCGCAGTGGGTTATTCGCCAACGCAGACATGGGGGTGAGCGAAATTCAACAGTTCTGCGTTTTGACGCCAGATGCTCGCCAACTGCTAGAACTGACGATCAAGCGGATGCAGTTGAGCGCACGCGCGTATCACCGCGTGCTCAAACTCAGCCGCACCATCGCCGATCTTGCGGAGTGTGACAAAATCGAAGTCAACCATGTAGCCGAGGCAGTCCAATATCGACCGAAGCCGCTGCCCCATTAAGCTTAGCGTCCCAGAACTTCCAGCGCTGGCTGGCTGAAGTAGCGGGAACGTGTCTCTGCCGTTTGCTCCAGCTGCTGGGGCGAGAGCAAAGACCAAAACAGATCGGGGGTGGCAACGCGGTTGGTCGCGGTAGCCGTATAACGACGCAGCCAATCAAAGAATGCGTCCGTGCCCAAATCGCGACGCAGGCTGTCCATCATTTGCGCGCCGCGCAAATAGACGGCATTGATGTAATGGCGCACGCTGTCGAATTCGTAAACGGTGCTGTCAACCGCGGCGCCTGTGAAGTTGCTGGGCACATAGTTGGCCACGCGAAACGACCACCACCAATCGCGCAGCGCTGGATAATACTCCTCAAGGAAAACATATTCGCTGTAGGTCGCCAGCGCCTCATCAAGCCACGGTGTTAAAGCCTGGTCGCTGCCTACACGCGCATACCACCATTGATGAGCGACTTCATGCACCGTGATGATCGTCAGATATGAGGCGGGATTGCCAGTGTACATACGAAACCAGTCACCGCTGACGAAAATGAGATCGCTAAATTCCATGCCGTCGGGAAAGTCCCCCTGCACGATCACAAAGCGATCGTGTGGATAAGGACCATAGAGGTCGGAGAACATAGCCAGCGAGCGCGCCGCCATATCAAGCGCATGGGCAGCAGCATCAACCGGGCCGCTCTCCGTCCGAACGACAGCGTCCTCAAAAGAATAAAGTTCAACAAGCACACCGCTGCTCGTCATGCGTTCAGTTCGAGTATAATCTGCGAAGCTCAATGACCACTCGCGCGCATTCGTCTGCGTGTAGACCCAGCGCTGACCGTCGCGTTCCACAAGACGGCCAGGGGCGGCAATTTGGACGGTCTCTGGCGCATTGATGAGGCTCAATTCCACGCGCCAATCGGCAACTTCGGCGACGATCTGTTCGCCGACATAGGCCACATCATGCGTAATCCAAGCGCCATCAGCACGGAAGGCGATCACAGGCAGCCAATGGCCCAGATTGAGCTGGCGCGCGCTGTATCCAAAATAGCCATGAAATGCGCTAAGCCCCCTGCCGATGGGCGGGACGGCCATTTCGAACGCCAGATGCAGCCTGGCACTGCAGCCAGGGGCCAGCGGCTGTGGCAGCGTCACTTCCAGCCGCCGGCCAGCCAGTTCATAAGACGGCACGGGCGTGTCATCATCCCAGAGCAGCTCAGTGAGCGCAAACGCATTGGGGATGCGATTTGGCTCAACACTGAAGACGATCTCGGCGAGCGTTTCATTGGTGCGATTGAGATAGGTTGTCTGCTGGCGAGCGCGAACGCGCCGCGCCGCAAAGTCTACCTCCGCCTCGACCGAATGCTGGACAGCCGGCTGACCTGCGGTCGCCGTGCACTCGGCCAACGGAACCGGCGTGCGCGATGGACTTGCGATGGGCTGCAGCAACCGGTTGACAGTGGGAACGGGGGTTGTTTGAATGACGCGCACCGCGGTCGCGGTTGGGGGCAGTCGCTGGGCTTCTGAGGTTCTACAGGCCGCCACAGAAGCTGCGATCAAAAACATCAAGCTGAACGCGATAGGGGGCAAAAGGCACTTCTTACTCATAACAGCGCATGATAACCTTGCTCGGCGCACTTGCCAAGCGGCATAGGGCCTAAACTCTCATCTTGTGAAGCGTAACACTATCAGCAAAGCTGTGTTATTGTTAATCAGGTGCTCATCTTGCAGTCACCGCTCTGGAGGGGAATTTGAACACGCCAACGTTACGCGAGCAAATTAGCGGGCTCATTCAGCTCACGCGCTGGAAAGAGTATTTGCCGTTTGTGATACCGTTGACTGTGGTAGGGGGGCTGCTGGCCACCAGCACAACGGGCCAAACGTTAGACTGGCGTTTGCTCGCTGTAACAATTGGCAATGTGCTGGTCGTGGCTTATGCCTTCATGATCAACGATATCGAAGATGCGGCGGATGACGCGCGCGACCCCGATCGCGCCGCCCGCAATCCTATCAGCAGCGGCCGCATCGGCGTACGCTTCGGCTATGCTGCCTGCCGGCTCGTCGCAGCGGTCACCCTGCTGTTCTATATTCCGGGTGGCTTCTGGGTGATCTTGATCGGCATTGCAACACTGCTGCTCTCGCACTTTTATTCGTGGCGGCCGGTGCGATTAAAAGCATGGCCAATCACCGATATCGTCTCACATTCCCTTATGCTAAGCGGGCTGCTGCTGTTGGCCGGCTATTTCACTTACGGCTACGATCCTGGCGTCGTCTGGCTCGTGGCTGCCGGCGTCACGCTCGTCTCAGTCTACGGGCAGCTCTATAATCAACTGCGCGACTTCGAGATGGATAAAGCTGCGGGCCTGCATAATACGGCCATCATGCTCGGCGAGAAGAACACGCAGCGCGCAATGTACATGACCATTGGGCTGGCAGCTGCCTGTCTGATCATCGCCGCGGCTTACGGCGTATTTCCATTCTGGCTGGGGTTGGTGGCGCTGGCGGGCATCCCGATCAGCCTGCTGTTGGCCCCGCGCACCGACATGCGGGGAGGCGCCGCAGCAGATATCAGCGGCTCGCTGCAAATTCAATCGATCATCATCTTAAATTTGACGATCTGTGTATGGTTGATTGAGGTGTTGGTTCGCCAGATGTTCCTGAGCTGAAGATGGGTCTCAACGACATTCACAGCATTCTTTTCAACGCGCACATCCTATTTTCGCTTATCCTCGGCATCTGGAGCTTGGGGATGGCAGTGCGCAACCAACCGATTTCTGGTAACTTTTGGGGCGCGGTCGCCACAATCACCATACTGGCTGGCTTTATCCTCCTGCTCGGCGTGCTGATGACGCTGCAAGGGCTGCGCCCGCAGCGAATCGTCACTTATTTTTTGTACATGGCGTGGCTGGTGGTGATCATGCCTGGTCTATTCACAATGCTGCGCGGCCGCGATGATCGCAATGCCGCGATCGCCTTCGCCATCCTCTGTTTTTTCAACGCCGCGACGTCATTCAGCATGTATGACCGGGCGATCGTCGGCCCGTGGCTGCCGATGGATGTCTAAGGGAGTCGTCGCAGCCTTCACGTTCATCTTGCTGGCGAGCGCCTGCGGGCCGGACCCAACACCGCTGCCGATCGATTTGCCGCCGCCAACTTCGACGCCTGCGGCCGCGGCTGAAATCAGAACTTACACCTTGGCCATCGAAGCGCGGCTGCTGCCGCTGATCCCAGAAGTCGATCTCCGCGCAGCAACCCGCTCAAGCGAAGTCGTACGAGTCGAGACAGCGGCAGCATTAGACTTAGAGACGAGCGCGACCGTTGACCTGCTGGTTGGGTTAGGCGATTTCCCCGGCAGCACGCGGACGGCGCTCGCCATTCCGCTGTGGCTGGCTGTCAATTCAGAGATCGCACCCCTTGATCAAGATGTAATCGCTGCTCGCCTATACGAAGTGTTGAACACCATCGATCTGCGTGAAGCGCTGCCCGGCGCTGCGCAGACGGGCTTGATGGCGGCTGTCGATCCTTTTCAAATCCGCAGCGATCTGGCTAACAGCGGTCTCCCAGATGGGTTCGCGCTGTCATTGGTGGACTTCAACGCGCCGGGCGCAGACGCGATTGCAGAGGCGCTCCAGCGATATGGCATCGATGTGCGCATCGCTCCTCGGAGGGATGGAACGGCTTACAGCGACGGCGCGCTGATCCTATTCATAGATGTACAAAACCATGCGCAGATGACCCAGCGCTTCGGAAACACGGCGATCGTTGAACTGGCGCGGCTGCCGGTCAGTTATCGTGCAGCCCCGGGTGTGACGATCGCGCTGACCGAGAACGGCTGGCCGCTCCTGATCGATGAAATCCCAGACTGAGAACGGGTGTATAATGCCATTGGTTCTAACTTCATGACGGAGACCACCCCTCCTTGCATTTGATCTTGAGCCACGAAAATGCCGACTTCGACGCGATCGCCTCGATGCTGGCTGCTCATAAGCTCAACCCAGAGGCGACGCCCGTGCTGTCTGAACGGGTCAATCGAAACGTAGGCCAGTTTCTGACGCTGTATGCCAGCGCCCTGCCCTTCGTGGCACGCCAAGACTACAAACCAACGCACATCGAAGCCATCACGCTGGTCGATACGCAGCGCACGCCACAGCTTAAAGGCATCAAACCTAAAACGCCAACCTTGATCATCGATCATCATCCACTGGCAGATGAGCTCGGGCCGCACCAGCGGTTTTGGGGCGACACATTGGGCGCGACGACGACGCTGCTGGTCGAGGCGATCGAACGCCAGGCGATCCCATTATCCAGCCTTGAGGCGACGCTTCTGGCGCTGGGCATCTACGAGGACACAGGTTCGCTCACCTACGGCAAAACCACAGCGCGCGATCTGCGCGCGGCAGCTTGGCTGCTCGAACACGGCGCTTCGCTTGATACAGTGCGCCGTTTCCTTGAACCACCGCTCAACGACGAGCAGCAGGCGCTGCTGGAAGCCCTGCTCAGCAGCGCCGACAGCCGCACTTTACACGGCTTGACAGTCGTCGTCTGCACCGCAACTGTTGATGAAGCCATCGCCGAGATCAGCGCGGTTGCCAGCCGTCTGCGCGACATTCTTGATGCGGATGCGCTGTTCATTCTCGTCTCAATGCCTGGCATTTTGCAGCTCGTGTTTCGCTCTAACAACGACGCGATCGATGTCGGCGCGATCGCAAGGACTTTAGGCGGGGGCGGTCATGAACGCGCCGCAGCCGTGGCACTGCATAACGTCAAACAAAGCGCGATCATCCCGCGCATTTGGGAAGAAGCTCAGCGCGCAATTGAAATGGACAGCCGCGTCACACGCGTCGCCGATCTCATGTCGTTCGGCGTACAAACCGTGGATGCCAGCGCTCAGATCAACAAGATCATCCGCCAGCTCCGGCGGATCGGACATGAAGGCTTCCCTGTGCTGGAGAATGGGCGTGTCGTCGGGCTGCTCACCCGCCGCGATGCTGACCGCGCTATCGAGCATGGGTTAGGCCATCTCACCGTAAGGGATGTGATGGCCAGCGGTACCGTTACGCTCGTCCCCGAAGATACCGTTTCCACGCTCGAGGCGCGCATGGTCGAAAGTGGTTGGGGGCAAATTCCAGTGCTCGACGAGTCTGGCCGGCTGATCGGCATCGTCACACGTACGGATTTGATCAAGCATTGGGCGCACAGCCACCCCGAAGTCAAAGCGCCGCCTGGCCTCACAGTCACTATTGACCAGATTGAAGGCACGCTGGGCGAGGCCACGGCTCGCCTGATTCAGGCAATCGGCGAACATGCCAGCGAAGTGGGAACCGCCATTTACATGGTTGGAGGGTGCGTGCGCGACCTGCTGTTGAGCAGACACAATCTCGACATCGATTTCGTCGTCGAGGGCGACGCCATCATGTTTGCGCAGGGCCTGCAGGCGCGCTTCGGCGGCCATATCGCCAGCTTTCGCCCATTTGGCACAGCGAAGTGGTCTCTAGATGCCGAGACGCTGCTAGCTGAGCTCAACCTCGCGGCTGATGGGCTGCCGACGCACATAGATTTTGCCACCGCTCGCAACGAGTTCTACGAGCATCCAACCGCGCTGCCCACAGTTTACCACGGGTCGATCAAGCTCGACCTTCAGCGGCGAGATTTCACCATCAATACGCTGGCCGTCCAGCTCAGCCCCCGGCCATTGTTCGGCAGGGTGCTCGATTTTTACGGGGGCCTCAATGACCTGCGCAGCGGCCTGATCCGTGTACTGCACAGCCTCAGCTTCGTCGATGACCCAACGCGCATTTTGCGCGCGGCGCGGTTTGAACACCGCCTCGGTTTTACGATCGAGCCGCGCACAGCCGAGCTGATCCAAACTGCGCTGCCCATGCTGGCGCGCATCACTGGAGAGCGCATCCGCAGCGAACTCACGCTGCTTTTACACGAACCAGAACCTGAGACAGCGCTTTACCGGTTACAGGAACGCGATATCTTGCGAGCGATTCACCCCGCATTTGTCATCGACGAACAGCTCGGCGCTCAGTTCGCCGCTGCTCGTCGACCTATACCCTTTGCCGGCGCGATCAACATGGTGGACCTGTACTGGCACTTGATCGGCCTGCAAATTGAACGCCAACACTTGGCGAATTTTTGCGAGCGGATGATGATGCCGCGTGGGCTGGCGCAATCCACGCAGAAAGCCGCGTTGTTGATCGAGCAGATCGAAATGCTGACCGATCCTAATGCGCGCGCCAGCCAGCTTGCCACCCGGCTGGCTGAAGCAACAGACACCGCATTATGCGCCGTGTGGATCAAAGAGGAGAATACGATCCTGCGCGAACGTATTCAGCAGTACATGACGCATTGGCGGTATGTGCGGCCGCTGACCGATGGCCATGTCCTACGTGAGTTAGGTGTCCCTGAAGGCCCTTGCTATGGCCGACTGATCCAGAGGATGCAGGCGGCTCGGCTCGCTGGCGAAGTCCACACCGATGAGGAAGAGCTAACGCTTCTACGCCGGCTCATCGAGGAGGGATTCTGCAATGACCGCCCATGAGATGCACC
>DAOTYT010000199.1:0-2344 GCA_034434615.1 Anaerolineae bacterium
GGTACGGTGGCAGTAAGGACACGTCATGATGGCTCGTTAACCTCGTGTGCGTTCAGACATTGGGGCCTGTGGCAGTCAACCGCTCTGCCGCGGGTCTATACTTGATTTTACCGCTCTGTTTGAATTTAGCCACTCCCATTTCCTCAATGGCTTGACCTATCGCCAAGTCTTCGCGGACTTCGATCACGCCGGGCATCGGCAAGCCGGCTTGAATGCGGTCATAGGCATACTTCGTCATGGTATGAACGTCATGGGTCAGCAATATGCGGCCCTCTTTCGCTGCCCATTCCAAGACCACAGGATCGGCGGCTTGGTAGTACTCGGTGTCCTGAACACGCAGGATGTCCAACTTGGGTTCGATCCGCAGCAGCCCTCGCAGGACATCCCCATGAAAATTCTCGTCGGCGAGCAGGCGCATCACGGTCACGACTGCTTGCGTTGCTCTTCTAGGCGCGCGAGCAGCCGTTCACGCAAGGGGTCGTTAGGATGGTCAGCCTCATATGCACGCCGCGCTTCATCTGCGAGCTGGCGCTGCTGCTGGACATATGCATCTACCTCGGCGCGATGTTGCAGGTAATAGCCGATGACCAGGTAGACCTCAGACAGGTTCAAAGCCGAATAATGGTGCGCGATTTCCTCCGGCGAAGCGCCACGATGGAAATCGGCGACCACCGCTTGCAGCGTCACACGGGTATTCCCGATACGGATCACATCCCCTTCATCTATTCGCAGGGGAACGTCTATGGCGGTAGGCATGGCAATCATGGTCGGAACCTTCGTCTCTTTTTCGTTTAGTGTAACACGCTTACTCTGAATTAGAGTGACTTTCGGACAACCGTTGTAGCTGGTCCACCGCATCCAGTTTCCGCTTACACAAGCATGTGTACAGACATCAATCCAGCTGTATCTGCACTCTATAACCCAAGAAGGTTAACTATACAGGTTAACTGTACAGACCAGTGACCTTACCCCAGTTTGGCGGACACCCAAAATGTCCGATAAACTGAGTCTAAGGAGCGAACGATGGGCTACCGAAAGTACACGGAAGAATTCAAACGGGAAGTGCTGACGCTGGCGGCAGAAGGCAGTCGCAGTGTCGCCCAGTTGGAGCGCGAGCTGGACATCACGCCGGGGCTGATTTACAAGTGGCAGCAGCGGTATCGCGTACAGGACGAGCAGCTGCAGCCGAGCGCGGAGCGGGCAGAGCAGGCAGAGCTGCGACGATTGAAGCGCGAGCTGGAGATCGTCAGGCAGGAACGCGACATCTTAAAAAAAGCCATCCAGGTGTTCTCGCGGGGGGAGTGGTGAGCCGCTACCGGTTCATCGCTGAGCAGCGGACCGCCTATCCCGTCAGGCGACTGTGTGCGGCGCTGCGGGTATCGATGAGCGGCTTCTATGCCTGGCTGAAGCGGACACCCAGTCGGCGCGCCCAGGCGAATGCTGCCCTCTCAGAACGCATCCGTCAGGTGCATGAGCGCAGCCGGCAGACGTATGGCTATCTGCGGGTGCATGCCGAACTGCGGGCGCAGGGTGAACGGGTGGGCAAACATCGGGTGGCGCGGCTGATGGCACAGATGGGTTTGCAGACCAAAGGCCGACGGCGTTTCAAGACGACCACCCAGCGTGACGCGCGCCATCGCCGCGCACCGAACGTGCTGGCGGGCGATTTCAGCGCCACCCAACTCAATGAGAAATGGTTGTCCGACATCACCTATATCCCGACCGCCGAAGGCTGGCTGTATCTGGCTGGCATTCAGGATGCCTTCTCACGGCGAATTGTGGGCTGGTCGATGCGTGAACGCCCGACCAAAGCTCTCGTCTGCGACGCCTGGAAGCTGGCGGTGGGACAGCGCGGTGTGCCGCGCCTGCATCACTCCGACCAGGGCAGCCAATACACCAGCGACGCCTATCTGCGCCTGCTGGAGCAAGACCAGGTCGTCGTCAGCATGAGTGATGTCGGGCGCTGCTACGACAATGCCATGCAGGAGAGCTTCTGGGGCACCCTGAAAACCGAGTGTGCTGACCGTCCCTTTCCGTCACGCGCAGCGGCGCGTCAGGCGATCTTTGAGTATATTGAACTGTGGTACAACCGTCAGCGGCGGCACTCGGCGTTGGGCTATCTCAGCCCTGCCGAATTCGAGCAGCTTCACTGCCCTTGACATTTTCACCGTCCGTTGAATCGGGGTAGGGTCATTCCATGATGCACTATCCCTTTCACATCTCAAAAGTTTCAATCAGTTCGATGTCAATTCACCCGCGAAGGAGTAGGGCAAGATGGTACGTGCTGCTAATCTGGGGTATCCGCGTTTCGGCGCAAAACGCGAACTGAAAAAGGTCCTCGAAA
>DAOTYT010000200.1:0-3170 GCA_034434615.1 Anaerolineae bacterium
AGACGAACGCAGTCGAGTTTGACGGCAGCGCTGACATAGTTTATTTCGTCTTCGAGGCGGAGTCTGGCGATGTCGTTGACGTCATCGTTGAAGGCGATGTTGATACCAATTTGACCGTGTTCGACCCGTACAACTACCGCATCGCTTTTGATGAGGATGGCGGCCGCCGCTTCAATCCGGAAATCCTCGATCTTGTTCTCAACGTCGGCGGCCCATACAGCATCGCCCTCAGCTTAACGCAGCCGGGCAGCACTGGTTCGGTGGAATTGGTGCTGGAACGGGCAGAAGTGCCGATGCTTAACGACGGCCCGATCACGTTGACCTTCAGCGACTCCCAATATACGCGCGTCGTCCGCTACGAGTCGGATGGCAGCCCTGTGCGCCTGACGCTCACTGCGCTAACCGGCACGTTTTCGCCCAGCCTTGACATTTCTTATGGCGGCGGTTATTCGGATGTATACCTGAGCGGCAGCTCGGTGCAGGAGATGAGCATGGTTATCACCCCGCCACCGGGCATGATCACCATCTCGGTCAGCGAGTACAGTTGGTCAACCACGTCGGCGGAGCTGGTGGCAGTCAGCCTCAGCGATTAATCGTCGGCGGGTCGTAAAGCTTAAGCGCACGGGGGCGGCTCGATTTGGGCTGCCCTCGTTTTTACAGTGGTGGCGCGTCACTAAAGGATCTGCGAGAGGAAGAGTTTCGTACGCGGGTGCTGTGGGTCCTCAAAAAAATGCTCCGGCGTGCCCTGCTCGACAAGGCGCCCAAGATCGAAGAACAAGATGCGGTCGGCAACCTCGCGCGCGAAGCCCATCTCGTGGGTGACGACGAGCATCGTCATGCCGCTGCGCGCCAGCTCCTTCATCACATCCAGCACCTCTTTGATCATCTCCGGGTCAAGCGCTGAGGTTGGTTCATCGAACAGCATGATCTTCGGTTCCATCGCCAGCGCCCGGGCGATGGCGACGCGCTGCTGCTGCCCTCCCGAGAGCTGGGCAGGATACTTGCCCGCTTGTTCCGGAATGCCGACTCGCTCGAGCAGCTCGCGCGCTTTAGCCTCGGCTTTCTCGCGCGACCAGCGGCGCACATTGATCGGCGCGAGGGTGATGTTGTCTAGCACGGTCAAATGTGGGAACAAATTGAACTGTTGAAAAACCATGCCGATCTCACGGCGCACGGCGGCGATGTTGCGCACATCGCGGCTCAGTTCGATATCATCGACGATGATCGTGCCTTCCTGGTGCTCCTCCAGCCGATTAATGCAGCGAATGAAGGTCGATTTGCCGGAGCCGGAAGGCCCGATGACGACAACCACTTCCTGCGGCATGATGTCGACGGTCACATCGCGCAGGGCGTGAAAATCGCCAAACCACTTGTTGACATTGCGACAGATGATGATGGGGCGGCGCCCATCGGTCGCGCTTGAATTTTCGATCACGGAATGTTCTCGCCACCTGCTGCCGAGGCCTGAGCTTGAGGCTGGGCGCCGTCCACCAGCGAGGCGGCCGGCAGCAACCGTTCCAGCGTTTGCCAGTCTACCTTAAAATCGATACGAATGACATCATCCTTCTTCAAACCGTTGCCCACAACCATGAAGATGCCCGGCTGCGTTTGAATGACGCCGAGGGGCTGCTCGCCGCGAGCAGCGCGCAGAACCGCTTTAGGCGCGGGGTTGATGAAAGCGGCAAAATCGGGAATGGACGAAAAATCGATGAGCAGCCGCGCTTCGTCCGTATCGCGTTCCATCTTCATGGCGAAGTCTTCATTGCCTTCCTGAAAGGCATTATAGTAAATCGTGCGCGTGAAAAGCACGTGCGAGGGCTGCTGAATTTGCTGCGCCACATATTCGCCAACTTTGGCCGCACCCCGATCAGGAAAGAACAAGTCTTGCCAGGGGTGGATGATCTGTAAATCAACGGTGCCGCTGCTGCGATCGGAGACGGTGAAATCGGCCTGTGGGCGGTGGAATAGATTGAGGCGGTAATAATGAAACTCATCATATACCTCAATGTCTCGTTCTAATCGCTCGATATGGCGGCGGTAGACGGGCCGCCGCCCCGGCTTTTTGGGGGTGAGGTGATAGAGTTTGACGTAAACGAATTTGTACAATTGGTTGTCGCGGCGCCGCCGTTCTCGGATCATGTGCACGATATAGGGGATCAACGCGCCGATGAGCGCCGCGACTACCGCAGCGACCGCAGTGACGAGACCGTCGACCGTCATAATGTCTTTCTCCTAAGCTATGTGTTCTGCAGCGTTCGAGGCGTTCCCCTCAGTGACCAGCAGCCAGCCGCGGTGCATCCCCTCAGAAGGCTCGAGATGCATCGACTGGTACAGATGATCGACCGGCGCCCAGTACCACGGGTTCTTGTGGGCTGCGACATCGAGAATGAGCACAGAGTCTGTAGCCGCATCGTAGGCCCCCAGCGGCGAGATGTGGCCGCCAGTTGGCGTGCCCAACGCCTTGCCGTAAAAATTGACGATGAGGAACCGGTTGGTCGTGCCCAGTGTCGATCGGACATCGGCTCGAAAACGAGAGCTTCCCTCGGCTGGGGGCGCATCGGCATAACGCAGTTCAACCGCCAGCCCATAAAGTTCGAGCATTTGGCGCAGCTCATCGAGGCTCAAGCCTGGGTCAAACTGGTCTTCGTCGTGGCCGTTGGCCTCCGTGATATTTTCAAGGCGGATAACCGCGGTTGGTTTCACTCGTTCAGTCTCAGTGTTGAGCAGCGTCCACTGCGAATAGCTCGGAAAGGGGATTAACCCGCCGCCCCAAACAGGCGGCTGGCGCACCTCCAATTCCGGCTGGCTCGGCGCGGTTCTGGCCGGAATCCGCAGCGCGTTGAGCACCATAACCGAGGCAGCGATTCCGCAGTAAAGGGGGTTGATCTGCGGCTGAAAGTGATGCGCCAGTTGGTAAAAACTGCCCTTAAGCGCAGCGCGGCTAAGGCGTGCGATTCCCTCTTCGCTGTTCCAGCTCACTAAGACAGTCTCTCCCGCTTGCGAGAATTGGCTGGGCGCGAAATGCCCGTAGTCGAGCTGGGGTTTGATCGATGTCTGATCGGTCACGTCTTCCTCCTGCCCAGCGGCGAGTGAGCGCACAGCGCCAGCCGCATGATCTAAATTATGATAGGCAGGTTGGCAGCTGTCTCAAATGGAGACATTTTTAAACT
>DAOTYT010000201.1:0-2840 GCA_034434615.1 Anaerolineae bacterium
CAGCGGGATCAGGCCAACGGGAAGGTGTTCGATGACGACCCAGGTATCGCGACCAAGTGCATCGACGCGCCGCAGGATCGGATCGAAATCCATCAACCCCGTGCCGATCACTGTCTCTGAGATATGTACCACGAATCGATCTTCGAGGTAAAAGTCTTTCAAATGCACCGTATCGACGAACTCGCCGAGCACATCGAACGCATGGTGGATCATCGGGGCCGGGTTGAAAGCCGTGGCCAGATCGCCGACAAAGTTGCATAGATCAAGGTTAATCTTAACGCGCTGCGAACCAACGCGCTCGACCACACGACGGATCGTCTCGGGCGTGTTCAACGTCGTCGTCACATGGCATTCAAGCACGATGTTGATGCCCTGCTCCTCGGCTGTCTCGACGATTTCACTGAGGCTGCGCACGAAGCGGTCTTCCGTCTCCGGCTTGAAATTGTCGGGATGCGGCCACCAATCGCCGCGTGGGTTCAGGCTTGTTGGGCGCACGCCTGAACCGGCCACCCCCATGCTGGCCGCCAGCCGCGCGATCGCGCGCGCGCCAGCCACACCCGCCCGGCGCACCTCCTCATCGGGCGAGATGATGCAGGGATATGGCCCCCACAGCTGCAAGAACGGCATATTCTGTTCGGCGAAAACTGCTTTAACGCGCGCCGCAGTCTCGGCGCTGACCGTCTCGGCGGGCACCGTCAAATGCGCGCCAGCGCCGTGAAAACCAAGCTCGGCGGCCCAGCGAATGGTGGCATGATCGACATCGGTCAAATCGCTGGAAATCAATCCAAAGACGGCAATTTTCATTGAGGCTGCGCTCCATAGATGCGATGAGGTCGCCAGAATTATATTTTATTTTTTATAGCAGCAACAGCTTTCCGCGCGATCCAGCAGCCGCGCCTCATGCGCCGACGACGGTCAGCTCGCGCGGGAAGGTCGTCAGCGTCTCGCAGCCTTCAGCGGTCAGGACGACGTTATCTTCAATGCGCACGCCGATCGATCCAGACTGATACAGTCCTGGCTCGATCGTAAACACCATCCCCGGCTCCAGCACCTCGGGACTCCCCTGCATGATGTAAGGGTCTTCATGGATTTCAAGGCCGAGGCCGTGGCCGGTTTTGTGGAGGATGAGCGAGCCAAAGCCTGCGTCCTTCAGCCTATCAAGCGTGACCGTATCGAGCGCGTCAGCAGTCATCCCAGGGCGCGCGGCAGCGCGAGCAGCCTCATTGGCCGCTTTGACCGCGGCGTAGATCGCGCGATATTCGGGCTTCGGCTCGCCGACGAATACGGTTCGCGTGATATCGGCATTGTAGCCACGGAAGACAGCGCCGAAATCGAACAGCAGCGGGTCTCCCGGCTGGATCGCGTAATCATCGCGCACCATGCCGTGCGGCCGCGCGCTGTTCTCGCCCGCGAGCACCAGCGGCGCAAAAGCGAGCGCTTCTCCTCCCTGCGCATTGAGCTGCGCGACCAGTAAATTGGCGATCGTCCGCTCCGTCATGCCGATGCGCACCTCACGCAGCGTTTCGGCAAGCGCGGCTTCAGAAATCTGCACGGCGCGCCGCAGATATCCGATCTCGCTCGGCTCTTTGTGCAGGCGCAAGCGAGCGAGCGCTTTCTCGGCCCCGCGCACCTCGGCCATCGGGAAATGGCGGCGCAGCGCTTCGCCTTCGAAGAAGCGCATCAATTTGCCCTCGACCCCGATCGCGCGGAGCCTGCCGCCAAAGCTGGCTGAGGCCGCGCTCAACGCATCATCGAAGCCATCAGCGTCGCGCCACGGGAACAGGCGCGCTTCAAAGCCATGACTGGCAAATAATTCCTGCTCGATGTTTGGCAGCACGGCGGCGGGCTCGCCCTCAAGGGGGATGATGAGCACGAACAACCGCTCCATTAAATGGTGTGCGCTTCCCGTCAGGTAGTACAGATTAGCGCCGGGCACCAAAGCCACTGCATCCAGCCCCGCCTGCTCGATGATCGCGTAGAGTTTCTCCAACCGTCCGCTGTTCATGCTGCCTGCCTTTTTGAAAGCGCCGCCGCGCCGCTCACTCACCAGTGAATTTCTACACCGAGATCGAGCGCTTCAGCCGCGGCCAGGATGCGCGCTGCTACCGCTGCGTCCTGAACCGCATTGCCAACCGACTTGAAAAAGGTGATCTCATCTGAAGACTCGCGGCCGGGGCGATCGCCAACGGCCACTTCCCCGATCTCGGCGTGGACGATCGTCTCATCAAACAGACCCTGATCGCGCGGGATGATCAAATCGCCAGCTTCCTCCCATGCGCTCGCGCGGTGGTCCACGATCACTTTGGCTTTCAGGATCAGATCGGCCGCGACTTCCTGCATCTGCGGCGTGAACGACCCGATGCCGTTAACGTGCGCGCCCGGCTGAACATCGTCCCCGCGCACGACCGGCGTCGGGCTGTTAGTCGCGGCAACGATGATATCGGCGCCGGCCAGCGCCTCCGATGCGCTGCTCGCTGCCCACGCCTCACGGTGATGCAGCTGCCCAACGGCATGGGCAAACGCCTGTGCTCCGCTGCGGCTGTACACCCGAATTTCGCGAATCGGCCGCACAGCGCAGATCGCTTCAACCTGCGCCAGCGCCTGCGGCCCTGCGCCGATGACGCCGAGCACCTCCGCTTCGGGCCGCGCCAGCAGGTCGGTCGCCAGCCCAGAGGCCGCGCCGGTGCGCAGCGCAGTCAACAGCCGACCCTCGATCAATGCCTGCGCGCGACCGGTCTCCGCATCGACGACCAGCACAGCCGCATTGACGGCCGGAAGCCCCAGCGCGGGGTTGTGCCCACAGACGGAGACCACCTTGACGGAGCCGATCGCTCCAAGCG
>DAOTYT010000202.1:0-1711 GCA_034434615.1 Anaerolineae bacterium
ATCGGCGTGTATCGCCCAAGCGCGAAAACAAAGCCGATCAAGAGGGCTGCCAGCGCGAACGGGACATAGCGGAGAAAATCGGGGCGCTGTGGATCGCGGCGGCGGCGCGCCGAAACGATGACCGCCGAAAACGCCAAAAAGAGCGGGATGATCCCGATGTAAACCGCGTCCTCGAAATATGCGCCCTCCGTGTAATATGATCCATCCGCAGGCGTGCCGAAAATATTTGGCGCGATCAGATTGAGCGCGCGCGCAGGCGCGTAGCTGTAATTCAAAGCAAACGAGTTTTCGACGCCGTCGGCACGACCGGACTGCATGAGCAGCTCAGCGGTTGGCAGCAGCTGCGCAGACGCCGCGCCGATGCCTAACAGGGTGCAGCCCGCGGCAGCCAGCAGCGGCGCGGAACGCCGCCAGAGCGTGTCACGGTAGCCGATCAGGCGCAGCCCATTTGAGTCGAGCGGTGGGATGCGCGCCGCCGTCCAGATGGCGAAAAATGCCGCCAGCAGCAGCGCATACCATGCTGTCTGCGCATGACCCGCCAGCAGCAGCAGCGCCGTGAAAACCGCCGTCCAGCCGCCATCGCGGATTCGCCGCACCCTCAGCAGCCCATACAATGCCCACAGCAGCCAGGGCAGCCACGCCGCCGCGCTGATGATCGGGAAAGTATGTAAGCGAGCGAATAAATACGCGCTCATGCCGAAAGCAATGCCGCTGACGCCCGCGCCGAGCGGAGCAAGACCGATGCGGATGCCGAGGCGCCACATGCCCCAGCCTGCAAGCACCAGGTGAAATGCGGCGGCGGCGCTCATCAAGAATGCCAGCGCAGACTGGGAAATGGGCAGCAGTCCAACCCAGTTAGGCGGATAGAGAAAAGCGGATTGATAGTTCGCCAGAAGCGGAGCGCCTGCGCCGTTGAATGGATTCCAAAGCGGCAGACTCAGGTCACGAACCAGCTCAAAACCAAAGAGACGCCAGGGAAAGAACTGCAATGCTGGCAGCCCCCAAAACAGCGACTCGCCCAAAAATAACCGATGCATGACCACCGCGACTGCTCCCGCCAGAATGAAAACTGGCAAGCGAGTGTGACGTTCCATTTGTGACAATCGCGCGCTCCAAAACTGTTCGATATCAACGCGAAGTATAGTCATCGATCTCGCCGACGCAGCAGCGCGATCGCACCGACCAGCGATGCGAGAAAGCCCGCGCCGGACAGCGCCGCCGCCGCTGTCGTCACCTGATGATTCGCATTCAGCATATTCCTATCATACTGGCGCGCTGGAGATGGGATGCTGGTGTCTTGCAGTGCCTGATTGACATAAATATACACGCTGTCGAACGCATCCTCAGTCCGCTTCAGCAGCGGATGATCGATGGGATAAGCGCTGACGACATGCGAGACGCCCCATTCGGCAAGCAGCGCCGGATCGGGCGTGTATGCGCGATTTGCCGTCCTTAGATCATCGCCAACAGCGCCAAGCAGCGGCGGCTGAACGACACTGTAGCCCTGAAGACCCATCCCCCCTCCCAATTGTATCGCTTCAGCCGCTGTTTGAAGTTGAAAGGGATCGACTCCGCCAAAAATGCGCAGCGCATACTCCGCAGCCGTGCTTTGCTCAAGGCTGTAGGTTGGGGAATAGACTCGCCCCGGACTCATATCGATCAGCGCGGCGGCGAGCGCGCGCTGATCATCGGTGAGCCAGTCCGAGCGCCA
>DAOTYT010000203.1:0-6510 GCA_034434615.1 Anaerolineae bacterium
TGTTCGCCGGGGAACACGGCGCGATCGACCTTATTGGCGACGTCGGCACGATGGGTGATGATCACCGCGCCGCGCGGCCCGCCCAACGTTTTATGTGTGGTGAAGCTGACCACATCGGCGATGCCGACCGGGTTCGGGTAAACGCCGCCGACGATCAAGCCGGCCACATGCGAGACATCGGCCATCAAGTAGGCGCCGATCTCATTGGCGATGGCGCGGAAGGCATCCCAATCGGGCGCGTAGGGATAGCTGGTGTAGCCGGCGATGATCAGCCGGGGGCGATGTTCGAGCGCCAGCGCGCGGATCTGCGCATAGTCGAGCTTTTCGGTGGCTGGGTCCACCCCATATGAGACGGAGCGATACTGCTTGCCGCTGCGATTGACCGGGCTGCCATGCGTCAGGTGGCCGCCTTGCAGCAGGTCAAGCCCCATGATCGTATCGCCGATCGCCAGCAGCCCGCTGAAGATCGCATTATTGGCCGGCGCGCCAGAGAGCGGCTGCACATTCACGAACAGTTTTTCAGCGGGGTAGCGCGCGGTAGCAAACAGCTCTGCTGCGCGCCGGCGCGCCAGCGCCTCGACGATGTCGGCATATTCCGTGCCCTTGTAATAGCGCTTATCGGCATGACGGCGATATTCGGGCAGGCGAGCGTTGTAATTGAGGATCTCGGCCTGCGTCATCGTCCGCGTTTCATCGAGCGGATAGCCTTCAGCATAAAGATTGTGAAACGATGATCCCAGCGCCTCGCGCACAGCGGCGGGCACAGTGCTTTCTGAAGGGATCAGGATCAGATAACGCTCTTGTCGAGCGGTCTCGTGTCGAATCAGTTCAGCGACATCCGGGTCAAGCTCGGCCAGCTCGCCGCGGAACAGAAAGTCTCCATTGTCAGGCATCGAACGCATCCTATCCGGTTTATCTCTGTCAGCCTGCTGTATTGTAACGCAGATAGCGCAGGGCGGGGTCAAACGAAGCGGATGGCCTGATGGGTGTCAAAGCATGTCCGTATCACTGTTGCGGGGGCGCAGTTCGTCATTGACGGGTGACGCAGAAATGGCCCAATGTCTTTCTTGATGACGTCGACGCGAGCCTTAAGGGGGCAGTAAAAAAATACGGAGCGCCATATTGGACGCTCCGTACACACTGCTAAACCCAGGCGCCGCACAACTTATGCGGCGCTGTCATCATCTTCGCGATCAGTGGCTGGCTCGGGCTGTTGGTCAAAGGCCGCTTCTGCTCCGTCGGACGCATCGATGCGCGCGGCGATCTCGTCATCAATGGCATCGCTCACGGCCTGATCGACGGCGTCTGGCTCCGCGCTCGCTTCAGCGGCATCGGTGCCCCAGCGCTGCGTGAAGCCCACACGCCGCTTTTCCGGCTCTAGATGGCTGATGCGCAGGCTAAGTCGGTCGCCCTTCTTGACGTAAGAATGGGGCTCTTTCAGAGAACCATCGCCCATTTCGCTCAAGTGCAGCAGCCCCTCTAACCCGTCGTCGAGCGCGACGAAGGCGCCGAAATCGACCACGTTGGTGACGGTGCCTTCAACGAGCTGACCCTCGTGATAACGCTCGGCGGCCAGCTCCCACGGGTCGGTCAGCAGACGCTTACGGCTCAGGGCAATGCGATTCGCTTCGCGATCGAGGCTGAGCACATAGACATCGACCTCTTCGCCCACGCGCAGCACATCGCGCGGGTGATCGACGCGGTGCCACGCCAGCTCACTCACATGGATCAGGCCATCAGCGCCGCCCAAATTGACGAAGGCGCCGAAATCGCGCAGGCCGGTGACAGTGCCGCGCACGACATCGCCTTCTTTGAGTTCAGCCAGCAAGCGCGCCTTCTGCTGCACCCGCCATTCGCGCTGAGCTTCCCGTTCGCTAAAGATCAGACGGCGGCGCGCTTGATCGACCTCAATCACTTTAACCGCCAACACTTTGCCTAATAGGTCGTCCCACGACTCGCGGCCGCCGCTCGAACCCGTCGTCACGAGATGCGAGCTGGGGATGAACCCTTCCAGCCGGTTCCACTGCACGAGGATGCCGCCACGGTTGTGGCCTTTGACCGTTACCTCGACCACTTCTTCGCTTTTCAGCAGTTCGCGCGCTTTTTCCCAATCGTACTGCTGAAGCCCCATATTGATGGACACGATCAGGTTGTCGTCTTGGTCGCGCGGGTTGAGCACGTAGACCGGCACTTCGGCGCCCACTTTGAGCGCCGAGCGCACTGCCGGATCGAGCCGCTCTAAATCCTGAATCGGCACGATGCCATCGCGTTTGACGCCCATATCGACGATGACTTCGCGCGTATCGATTTGCAAAATGACAGCATTGCGAATTTCGCCGCGCTGAGGGGGGTTATACGAAAACGAGGAGTCTAACAGCTCACGAAATTCGTCTCCGTAGCCGTTTTGCTCCTGATTGTGCTTCGACATATCCATACAATCTAACCACCTTACGAAATTCCACGCGCGACTCACCCAGCTCGAGATAACGGTACATCGACTGACAATTCGTTAGGACAAAAGATTAAATGCTGCCCTATCGCTACCCTAATTATAGCAGTGAAAGGGTACAGACTTATAAACACTTTGCGATTTCTAATTCATGTCTGGCATGCCCATTCCGATGCGGCGCAGCCCGCGATCAACCTCCCACGGGTAAACGATGTAGGCATCCGTAACCGCCGCATAAAAGTCTGGCGCTTCTTTCTTGAACAGCGAACGGTAAGGGTTGAAATGCAGCACGCAGGTCGACGGCATGGCCCCGCTGGAGGCCAAGCGTTCGCGCACGGCGATGCTGGTGCGCCCGCTGCCCCAAACATCGTCCACAATTAACATGCGCCGGTTGATGACGAGCTGCTGGTCTGGAAACTGAAGGAATGACGGCCATGCCATCAACCCAGCGCTCTCGGCTGTCGCGGGAAAATCGACGGCGGCCGTCAGCAGGTGCTCGATGCCGAGCGCCTCGGCCAGCATACCGCCCGGAATGACGCCGCCGCGCGTGATCATGACCATACCAGCAAAGGGGCCAGCCGCTTGAAGCTGAGGCAGCAAAACATCGATCAGTTTATCGACATCGGCCCACGTCAAAATTTCGTGCCGCAGCGGGCTTTCAGAAAACTCCCCCATCTTCACCTCGTTTGATAGTTCCGCACGGCCAAGAGCCCGGCGGCTGCGCTTTGTGTAGAAAGGGCACGGAATTCCGTGCCCCGCCTCCATTCTGTTTTTATTCTATCTTACAACCGACTGGGTCAGATCACAACCGGTCGGCCACGCTCTTCGCCTGCGTGAACAGCAGCAGATAGTCTGGCCCGCCGGCTTTGCTGTCGGTGCCGCTCATGTTAAAACCGCCAAAGGGATTGACCCCGACTAAAGCCCCAGTGCATTTGCGGTTGAAGTACAAATTGCCCACAGGAAACTCGCGCCGCGCCCGTTCTAAGCGTGCGCGGTCGCGGCTGTAGACGGCGCCGGTCAGGCCATAGTCGGTGTCATTGGCGATCGCCAGCGCCTCATCATAATCGCGCGCGCGGATCAACGCCAGCACTGGCCCGAAAATCTCTTCCTGCGCGATGCGCGCTTTCGAGTCGACTTCGCCGAAGATCGTTGGCTGAATGAAATAGCCGCCGTCTGGCATCTCGATCGCGCTGCCGCCAGTCAGCAAGCGGCCTTCGCCGCCGCCGATCTCGATGTAACGCAAGATCTTGGCGACCGCATCCGGATCGATGACCGGCCCGAAGTTGACCTCAGGCCCGCGTTCTGGCGCATCGATGACGAGCTGGCTGGTGAGCGCGGCAATGCGCTCGACGACCTGATCGTAGATCGTCTCGACTAGGATCGCGCGCGAACAGGCCGAGCATTTCTGCCCCTGAAAGCCGAAGGCGCTCGTCACGATGCCGCTGGCCGCGGCATCCAGATCGGCTGTCTCGTCCACGATGATCGCGTCTTTGCCGCCCATTTCAAGGATGGCGCGCTTCAACCATTTCTGACCGGGCTGCACCTGCCCAGCCACCGCGCTGATCTGCGTGCCTACTTCGCGCGAGCCGGTGAATGAGATGAAGCGCGTTTGCGGATGTTCAACCATGCGCGCCCCGACGATCTCTCCCGGGCCGGTCAGGAAGTTGAGGACGCCGCGCGGCAGGCCGGTTTGCCAAAACAGCTCGCACATCATGTAAGCGACCCACGGCGTTTGCTCAGCCGGTTTGAAGACGACCGTATTGCCAGCCGCCAGCGCCGCGCCGACCATCCCCGTCGCAATGGCACAAGGGAAGTTCCACGGCGAGATGATGGCGCCCACGCCGAGCGGGATGTAGTACAGCCCCAGCTCCTCGCCCGGGCTGTGATGCAGCGCTGCGCTGCTGTCGGCGATGCGCACCGCCTGGCGGGCATAGTACTCCAAAAAATCGATCGCCTCAGCGGTATCGGCGTCGGCTTCTGCCCACGGCTTACCGGCCTCCAAAACCATCACAGCGCTGAACTCATGCTTGCGCCGGCGCATGGCTGCCGCCGCGCTTAACAGATAGCGCGCGCGCTCGGCCGCCGGAACGTACTGCCAGCTGTGAAAGGCGCGCGCCGCGGCTTCGATCGCTTGATCGGCATGCGCGGCCGTCCCCTGAACGAAGTAGCCAAGCGCCTCATTCGGGCACGACGGATTGACCGATGGAAAACGCTCAGCTGCGACGATCGACTCTCCGTCGATCACCAAAGGATAGCTGCGCCCGATAGCGGCACGAACGCGCTCAAGCGCTGCGCGAAAGGCAGCCCCCTGATGCGGCTGCGTGAAATCGGTCAGCGGTTCATTCTGAAAAGAGGGGAGCATGCAAATATCCTCCACATTTATTAAGAGCAGCGCGCCAGCGATCTGTGCGCGACATGAACTAAATTGTACTGTTTCGCGTTCACAAAACCGACCCCGCGCCAGCTCGTTCAAGATCCCTCACAGCTCGTTGACGCCATTTTCATCATTTGCTCATTTTCTCAACGTGTAATGAATTTATAGATGATGTTAAATGCATGAGGATCGTGATGAGAAAGCTAATTTTAGTATTTTCAGTGATGCTGTTCGCGGTTTTTGTGCTCCCGGTTTTCGCGCAAGATGATATGGCGATGGATGCGCTGGTCAACATCGGTGGAAATGATGAGTTGGGCGCATTTCTGGTCGGCCCGAATGGCATGACCTTGTACATGTTCGCGGCAGACGATGCCAACTGCGTGGGCATGTGCCTCGAGAATTGGCCGCCGCTCACGGTCGAGAGCGAAGCTGAACTGACGCTCGCTGAAGGCATTCCGGGAACGCTCGGCGTTTACGAACGCGAGGGCGGCATGATTCAGGTGACTTATAACGGCATGCCGCTTTATTATTTCATTCGCGATCAGCAGGTTGGCGACGCGACCGGCGAAGGCGTCAACAATATCTGGTTTGTGGTCGAGCCGGTGATGATCTACGTCGGCCGCGGCCATGCCGAGCTGGGCAATTTCCTGGTTGGCCCGAACGGCATGACGCTCTATCTGTTCACGCAGGATGATGCCAACTGCGTCGGCATGTGCCTGGAAAACTGGCCGCCGCTCACCGTCGAAGATGCTGATGACATTACCATCAGCCGCCGTCTGACCGGCGAGACGGGTGTATTCGAGCGTGAAGATGGAACGCTGCAGGTGACTTACAACGGCATCCCGCTGTATTTCTTCATTCGTGATGAGCAGGTCGGCGATGCCAACGGGCAGGGCGTCAACGATGTGTGGTTCGTCATCAACACGATCGGCACGCGCACAGCGCCAGAGTTGGGCGAATATCTGGTCGGCCCGAACGGCTTCGCGCTCTATCTGTTCACGCAGGATGATGCCAACTGCGTCGGCATGTGCCTAGAAAACTGGCCGCCGCTGATCGTGCCAGTGGAAGAGGCGATCACGCTGGAGGCTGGCTTGACCGGCGAGATCGGCTTCTTCGACCGCGATGGGGCGCTGCAGGTCACTTATGAAGGCGCGCCGCTCTACTACTTCATCCGCGACGAAGCGCCCTCCGATACCAATGGACAGGGCGTCAACGACGTATGGTTCCTCGTCAGCCCAACCGGCGAAGCGGTGAGCGCGGAATAGCTTCAGCGCTCTCTGCCAACAGCGCGAGCAGGACAAGCGAAGCGGGCGGCGAGTTGTCGCCCGCTTTTTCATGGAACTACGCTGCCACGGCCGCCTTAAAAACAGCGAGGGGCTTCTCGCCCCTCACCAGCTGTCAAACGATGCGTGCTCAAAAGCGATCAGTCGCGGCGAAAAACGCGGACGAAACGCTCCGGTTCGGTGCCATAGCTGTGCGATTCGAGCTGCGCACGGCGCGCCAATTCATGCTGGCGGCGGCGGATCGGCGAACTTTGCGGCCGCAGGTCGACGTATTCACTGCCGCCGCGAATCTGCGTGATGGCCTGGCGCACCTCACGCATCGCCCCCCCAAAAGGGTCATCTCCAGGATACTCGTCCCCCTCCTTCTGGAAGACGTCCATCAAGAAGTTCTCCATCTGGGAAAC
>DAOTYT010000204.1:0-18414 GCA_034434615.1 Anaerolineae bacterium
CGCTTGGGCATGGGCTTGTGCCGCGCTGCCAGCCGCCTCGGCGCTGCGCAGCGCGCGGTCTACCCACAAACGCTGAGGCTTGCCGCTGCCAGCCGTCTGCCGCACGGCCGCCGGGTCTTTGACCAGCCAATTCCAGGCATCACTCCCCTGAGCGCCGGCAGCGCCTTCGCCCTGAACGGCTAACTCCCCGACCGGCGGCTCGGCTTCGCGCGCAGAAAGCGCCATGATGTCGCGGCCATACTCAAAGCGCGCTGCGGGCTGGCCGCCGGCGAACGGCTTGAATTCCAGCTTGCCCTCTGGCGAGAAATAGGCGATGCAGCCGCTGCGCCGCGCCAGCGCTGCGATGTGCTGAAGCGCGCTGCGACCGTCGTCGATATGCAAAAATGGCAGGCTGATGCCAGTTTCGATCGTGCCCGTGCTGACGCCGGCCGCCGCCGCCAAGTCGCGGACGATCTCGCCGGCCTTGCGCGCCTCATAGCTGCGGTTCAGGCGCAGCGCCGCCAGCGCCGCACCTCCGTTAACGGCGGCAAAACGCCGCCGCCCATCGATGCTGTGCCCGATGCTGGCGATCTGGCCGGTGAAAGCAGTCCCGGTCGAGCCATCGTCATAACCGATCTTGATTTCACCACTCGCCCTCAACGGCGGCGCTGGCGCGCTCGCTGTGTCCGCGATGATGACATCGGCCTCGTCAATCGATGGCAGCAGCCCAGCCAGCACCCGCACGGCGATCAGGTTGGCCCGCCACGTTTCGGCGTCGCCGCCGAACTTGACGGCCAGCGTCGCCCGCCGCACCGCTGGCGGCGGCGAGTCAAGCCCGAGCAACCCACTCACTGCATCGAGCACCATCTGTTTAAACCCTCGTATTCTGCGATCTGTAACTTTCGAGCGACTTCGGCACACCGCATTCCCTGAAGACGAATGGCAGCGTGAGCTGCGTCCCACCCTGCGGCAGGATGTGTATGTGCAGATGGTTGTAAGCGCTCACGCCGGTATCGCCGCATTCGATGATTGGCTCGCCCTGCGCCACCGGGCGGTTGACGATCATCGCTGGGGTGATCGCTGCCGGGTCGATGCCGAGCTTATCGGCGAAGATGCGGCGCACGCTGCCCTGCCGCCCATGGCCGTAAACGGCGATCGTCGTCACCGCCGCGCCACCCTCTGTGCGATCGTGCGCTGGGTCAACGGTGGTGTGCCGGATGCTGATAAAATTCCAGCGCGCGTTTCCCGTTGAAACGCCACCCGTGCCCGCCCCGGGTGGTGCATTCACTCCCCCCGCCCCGGGGTCAGTATCATCAGGCACCCAGTCGAAGAAATCCTGCACGACGCCAGCACGGCTGGCGAGGATCAACTCGCCCTGATCAAGCGCGAAATCGACCGCGTAGACCTGCTGTTGAAAACTGAAATCGTGGTGGCTCCAAAAGCCTTTATGCCCCTGCGCACACTGGCAGCTTCCCTCATAGGGCAGCAGATAGGGCGACGTCTCCTGCGCCGGGTAACCAGCGAATGCCGGGCCGCCGGTGGCGTTGTAGGTGCCGCCATCGGTATCGTTCTCATAACGAAGGAACAGATAGATCCAGTATTTGAGAAAACAGCGCAGGAAATACTCCCAGCGCACGAACGATAAGCCAAATTCGCGCCAGCTCCAGTTGAAGGCGATCAACTGGCCGAACAGCCCGCCGACCATCCCTCCCAGCGCCCCGACGCCGAACGACGCCAGCGGCCAGCACAGCAGCAGTTTCAAGTTGGCGTCGCGGCGCGCATCGGGCTGCCAGCCAGTGAATGGTTCGACGTAGTTCGCCTTGCCCATCGTGCAGATCAGCACCGTATACAGCGACAGCTCGACGAACGGCTCCACCCAGCCTAAATGTTTGGTGTAATTGCCCGGCTTGCTCACGGCGTTGGGCGGGTTGCGGTGGTTGATCAGCGTGAACAGCGACAGGAAGAAGCTGCGCAGCATGCGCGAGAAATCGCTGTAGAGCGCCGTCTCGACGACATCGGCGCCGAGCAGCGTCGTCCAGTAGATGAACGCCTGCGCACTCGCCGCGCGGGTGTGCATGCCCTCGAACGACGCGGCGAACGTCAGCGTTCCTTGAATGATCGGCATCAGCCAGCCGCGCAGGAAGTCGTTCTCGCTGCGCGCGAAGACCGGCTCCATGCCAATGGAATCGTAGCCAAAATTGAACGACGCATAGAGGAGGTTGAGCAGGTTGCTGACGAAATCGCCCTGTTCAGCCGAGACGCCATGCAAAATGAACTCGAGCAGATCGTCGAGCAGCGCGAAGATATAGGCGGCTGCCTCCATGCCGCTCGGCGAGATGTGGGCGAAGGTGTAGTATTCAGCATCGGCGCGGGCACCGTGCGCGGCGGCTTCCGCATCGGTCTTGGCGAAGATCGGCGCATCGTACCAACGCAGGTTCACGCCCTCGTGCAGCACGGTATCCTTGCCGCGCATCACCCGCGTATGATCTTCGTTGACCCACACGTAATCGCCCAGCAGCCAGCTGGCATACCACGCATACATGATGCCCGGCCGGTTCTCCAGATCGATCGCCGGGCCGATGCTGCCAGTGCCCATGCCGGTGAAGGGCACCGCATCGACCAGCGTCGTGCCCGCCTCGATGACGGTCTCCAGCGCCTCGGCCACGCAGTTGATCTTGGCGATCAGGTCTTCGAGGCCGATGCGGCCGAGCAGGTCCATGATGAAGCGCGTGATCGTCTCGGCATTAAAAACCGGGAAGCGAAATTCCGCGCCGATGCGCCGGCGCAAACGCCGCAGCACCGCCGCCATCTCCAGCCGGTTGCGCTGAACGTGCGGGTCAGGGTCGGGCGGGGCAGCCCGCAGGCGCGCTGCGCTCTCCTCAAAAATGCGATCGACCAGCGCTTCGATCGTCTCGTTATTGACGCCCAGATCGACGGTGACGACCTGCACGAGCTGCGCGACCTGCGCGCGCACTTGGCTGGTTGAAAGCGCCGCCCCGAACGCCGCCGCACTGCGCAGCATGCCGGCCAACAGCGCCAGCAGCTCGCTCACTTCGTCGAGTTCCGGCAGCGACTCGGCGGCAGCGATCAGGCGCGCACGCGCGGGGTTCAGCCATGCCTGCATGCGGTTGGCAGCAGCATCGAACCCGGCGACGCGCTCGGCCATGAACGCCTCGCCGACGGCGCTGGCCGCCTCGTTAAGGATGGCGAAGGCGCGGCCCCCATGCGCGGCATCATAGGCCAGCCGCATCGCCAAGTTCAGCACATCATCGGCCAGCGCGCTGCCGGTCGCTGCGCTTAACTCAGCGCGCACTTGCAATTTGTGGGGATTAAGCAGGACCGATCCAATGGCTTCCATGCTGCCCCTCTCAGACGCTGATGCTGACGGAGATTGAAATGCCCGACGATTTAATCGATCCGATCAAGGCTTGATAGGCCTCGTTGACGCGATCCAGTTCGGCGCGCAGCTCGTCGTCCAAGCCTTCCAGCCGTTCGATCAAGGCGTTGAGCGGCTCGCTGATATCGAGCGACTCCACCAGTGGGACGATGCGCTGCTGGTAGACTGGGGTGACCGCCTGTGTGACCAACGCTTCTGGCGACAGCGCCTTGATCTTGGCGACGACCGTCGCATAGCTGGCATTCAGCGCATTGATCTCCGGCTGCGGCAGGATCAGGCTCAGGCTGAGCGCCGCCAGCAGATCATCGAACACGGCATTGAGCGCCGAGCGCAGCGCTGCAGGGTTGACCGCCTCGAGCCGGCTGCGCACCCCGGCGAACAGGTCGTTCAGATTATCTTGCAAAAAGCTGAGGTTAAACTGCTGCAGCCGGTCGATCAGCGCTTGCAGCGAGTCGCGAATCGCGCTGATCGAGTTCGGCCCCAAGAGCAAATCGCCGACCTGCGTTTCCAGCGTCTCGATCAGGATCGCCAGTTCCTCGGCCAAGGCGCCGGCCAGCCTGCCCAGCGGCGCGCCCAGCGCCAGTAGTTTACCGATCGGGCGGGCGAACAGCGGCCGGGCGATCGACTCGACCCATGCCCGAAGCTGCTGCGTCGTCGCTTGCAGGTTGCGCAGCGTAACCAGGACGCTCCCTGGCGCGTGATAACGCGCATCCCAGCCAGCCAGCGCCTCATGCAGACCGGCCCGCGCCGCTTCCAGCGCCGAGCGCCAGTCGATGATCAACTGGAAGCTGGCGCGAAACGAGGCCTGCATCGGGTTCATGCGCGCCAGCAGCGCATCGATCGCCGCTTTTTCCGGCGAGTTGGGCAAGCCGCCCGTGGAAACAACCGCGTGAGCCTGAATCACCTGTGCCAGCCGCGTCTGTGGGTTGAGCGCAGCCAGATCGGCCAGCAGCGGATCAACCGCGCCATCAAATGCAGCGCGGATGGCGTTCTCAGTCAGGGCCTCGGCGGCGGCCGTCACTTCATCCAGCCAAAGCTGGATCGTCTGTGTATCGGCCACCTCGTCAAGCCGCGCCAGCACCGCATCCAGCCACGCCTCGATCTGGGCTGGCGCGTCGGCCAGCGCAGCGAGCACATCGCGCGTCTTCTCGAGGGTTTCGTGCACCATCTGCGCGTAGGCGAGGATCGTCCGCGCTTGATGGACGACCGCGTCGACCGGCCCGAAGATCGTATCAAGCGGCAGCGCGCCGAGCACACCAGCGACCACGTCATTGATCGCGCCGTCGATCGGTGCGGTGACGGCCGCCGGGCTAAGCGCATCGAAAGCCGCCAGCAGGTCGGCATAGGCCGGCTCCAGCGGGGCGATCAGCCCGCCAGGGTCGGCGTCGCGCTGCAGCCGGTTTTTCAACCCGTCCAGCTCCGCCTGCACGGGGTTGAGCAGCGCATCGGGCTTGAACGCTTCCATCTGCGCGATCAGTTGGTTGAACGGCTCGGTCAGCGCGGCGCCGACGACAGCGCCGGGATCGAAGGCGCGCACGCGATCGAGGAGCTGCGCCGGCTGATCCTTGACCTGCTCCAGCAGCGGGATCGGCCCTGCTGCGATCAGGCTGCCCAGCTCGTCGATCAACGGGTTGGTCAGCGGGCGGATATCCGCTGGCAGCACCGAAAGGGCGGCCGCCAGCGCTTCGCGCAAGATCGGCGTCACATCGCCCGCAAGGGCATCCTGCACCCCATCGCGCACCGTATCGATCCCGTCGATCACTTCATCGATCACCGGTGCGAAGGACAGGCCGCGCAGAGTATCGGTGACGGCCTCGATCGTCCGCTTGATGTTGGCGATCGCATTCTGCACCTGCGGGTCTTCGAACACGCTGGCGATCGCGTCGATGGCGTCTTCGAACGCGCTCACGACGGCGGCCGGGTCAAACCCATCAGCCGCCGCGCTGATCTGGTCGATGGCGGCTTGCAGCGCCGCGCGCGCCGGCACAAACAGCGCCGTGAGCTGCGCGATCACCCCATCCTTGAAGGCCGTCAGCGCGTTCAACAGGTCATTCATCACAGCCGCCATGTCGATCTGGTCGAGCAGTCCTTCCACCTGCAGGAACAGGTTCTGCACCTGCACGGTGAGCGTCATCAGCCCCTGTTCAAGGCCATCGACCACCTCACGCGCGCCTTCGGCCACCTGGGCCAGCGGCGCCTGCAGGGCGGAAAGATCGATCTGCGCGATGAGGTCCTGGAACCACGCGACGACCTGATCGATGCGTTGGGCGAATTCGTCGATTGCCTCCTCAAAGGCTGGGTCGAGCGACACGCCATCGAAGACACCGAGCGAAACATCGGGCAGCAGCAGGCTGATGGTGCGCTCGATCTGCTCCTCGAGGTCAAGGACGAGGTCGCGCAGCCGCGGGCGCAGCCGTTCAATGCGAACGCGGGCGGTCACATCGATGCTGGCTTGCAGACCGTCATACTGATTGAGCAGCGCGTTGAGATCCGCGACGATCGGGACGGTCGCAGCTGGATCGCCATCGGCAACAGCTGCGCGCAGCGCGCCCAAACGCGCGATCAAGCCAGCGCTGATCTGGTCGAGCTGCGCCAGCGGCAGCTCTGGCACAAGCGCATCGATCTCATCGACCAGATCGCCCAGCGGAAACGCCAGCGCCCCGCGCAGGCGAGCTTCCAAAGCCGTCAGCGAGGCTTCGAGATGCGCGGCGATATCATCGCCGCTCCCTGTGCGCCATGTCATCAAGGTATCGAGCGCGCCGGTCAGTTCGTCGAGGAACGGCAGGCGGATCTCGCCCAGCAGCGCCCGATCGAACGCCGACAGCTTGTGCTGCAGCAGCAGCAGGAGATGCTCAACCGTGACGGGCGACGGCAGCGCATTGAGCGTGGCATTCAGGCGCGCCACGGCCGCCGCAGCTTCGGGCGGTGGAGTTGGCGCGGGCGGCGGCGGGTCACCGAGGGCGCGGGCGGGCGGATCGGGCGGGGGCGGCGGCAGCGCAGGCTCGCGGCCCGGCGATGCCAGACAGCTCAAATCGACGCGGGTGAGCCGGTGCAGCGCCAGCGCAGCGTTGAGCGCCCCTTCGACCACTGCGACGATGTCGGCAGTCACGTCGGTTTGCAGATCGCTGAGCTGGCCGGTGAGGCCGCCGGTGACGCCGGTCAGGTCGGTTGGCACCGCGGCCTGTATCCCGCGCAGGGCGACGGCGAACTCCCCTGCCGCTGCGAACTCCGGCAGCGGCAGGTTGCCAACCATGCGGCTGAGGTCGGTCACGTCACGCGGCGGGTTGTTGATCAGGGTCGTGACGACCGAGATGATCTCGGCCAGCCCCTCGGCCTGCACGTCGAGATCGGCCGAGAGCGTTCCTCCCTCCAGCGCGACATCGAGCTTTGCTCCGAGCGTCGGCATGGTCAGTCTCCTTCGCCGAACAGGGCATCGAGATCGCCGCCGATGCCATTCAGGGTGTTGAGGACGCCATCGACTCCTTCAAGCACCCCGCGCAGCGGCCCGGTTGGGTCGCCGAAGTTGGGCACGTTGGCCAGCGCACTCAGCGCGTCGAGCGCGCCGGTCACGCCATCGAGGAAGCCGCCGGCCGCATCGAGCAGGCTGGTATCCAGCCCCCCGAACGGATCGGGCGGGGGCGGCGGGGGCGGGCTTTCGCGCAGCACCATGACATAATCGAGCTGGCCCGGTCGCTGGCTGTCTTCTTCAAACAACAGCGTCTCAACGATCACGAACTGAATCTCGGTGGCGGTGACGATATCGGCGACGAACGTCAGCGGTTCGCCGCTGCGAAATTTCTCACGCACTGTTTCCAGGAACTGATCGCGCGCTTCATCGCCATACAGGCTGCCACGGATGTAGATCTCGGCCGGCTCGGCATTCATGTCGTGGTACGCGCTGCCCACTTTGCCTGGGATCGGCAGCTCGACGAACGAACGCTTCTCGGCGGTGCGGATCGTCTCGATATGTGGGATCTCCCAGTCTCCCAGCACCGGTTTCACTTTCATGACAAGTCCACTCCATAGCGGCGGGCCTGTTCGACTAAAGCTGCGTTGACGAGCGCTGCCAGCGCATCAGCATCGAGGGGCGCGCTGGCGGTCACGGGCGCGGGGGCTGCGGGCGCAGCCGGCGGCTCAGCCACAGCGTCAAGTTCTGGGATGACGAGCGAACGCGCCTGTGGCGAACGCGCCTGTGGCGAACGCGCCTGTGGCGCCGGCCGCGCCAGCCGTTCGGGCGCGGCCATCTCTGAACTTGAGGCCGCACGGCCGGGCTTCGACGGCGCTGCTGCAGCGCGCGGCGCCGCGCTTGATCGACCCGTCAGAGCCGCTAAAGCGGCTCGCGCCGCAGCATC
Source organism: Anaerolineae bacterium (assembly GCA_034434615.1). Lineage (GTDB taxonomy): Bacteria > Chloroflexota > Anaerolineae > Aggregatilineales > Phototrophicaceae > Flexifilum. The sequence goes on from DAOTYT010000204.1 coordinate 7,729, forward strand.
CAATTGATCAATCGCCAGCGGGGGCATCGGGGCCACGCCTGAACCAGCAGGAAGCGGCATGGCAGCCGGCGGCGCCGCGCCGCGGCTCGTCTCGCTCCTCCCTTCAGGCGCTGAGGGACTCGCAGCCGGCCCGGCCAGGATCGCCTCGACCAGTGCCTCGATCGAGTGCAACGCCTCGCCAGCGTGCACTGCAGCAGCGTCATCTCCAGGCGCAAAATTCTCGAAAGACCATGAAGCGGCATCCTCGGCAGAGGCTCCCCGCGCTGTTGGACTGGCTTCCGCCGGCGGCCGGCGCGACAAGCGAAAGACCGGCGGCATCTCATGCGGCGCGCTTGGTACGGTTGCAGCCGAGCTGGTATAAGCCGGTGCTGGCGCGTTCGTCCGCGCGGCCGGCGGGTTCGGCTCAGGCGCTGGCGCCGCCGCATCCGTGCGCGTTGGCGGCAGCGGCTCGACCGCCTGACCGGCGCGGCGCGGGCGCGCGGGCGCATTGGCAGCCGCCTGCCCTTTGGGGATGGTCAGCCCGTTAAGCGGGTGAAAGCTGAGCAGCGGTGGGGAGGCAGCCAGATCAGCCAGCAGCGCTTCATCTTGAAGCGCAGCCGCTGAAGCAAGCGGGTTGGCCAGCGCGGCGGCCGCCAGCTTGAACCCCAGCACCAGCCCGCGCAGCGCGGCATCGCGCTCCTGAAAGGGTGTCATGGCGCAGCGCTCTCTTTCAGGAGCTGCAAGTGCAGCAGTACCTGCCCCAGCGTCAGGTCGCTCATCTGCTGCGGCGTCCAACCATAGGCCTTGGCGAGCACGAAGGCTGCTTTGGCCAGGGGTTCTTCGGCGGCAGCGGCGATTTGGTCTGGCGAAGCCGTGATCCCGCTGATGCGGTTGACGTGGCCGAGCAGAAACTGCGCCAGCCCGACCGGCAGCGAACCGACCTGCGCGACGGTCAGCTCCGGCTCGACGAGCGCGCGCTGCACCATCAACGCGCCGATCAGCGCGTCGCTGTCTTTAGCCGCGCGCGCGATCAGGCTCAGGTCGCGGATCGTCAGCGGGCGCAGGCGCACCGCACGGCCGCCGCCGTTGGCGCTCTGATCGCCCGCATCGAGCAGTGAGGCCGGAATCTCAACGGTATGGATGACCTCCCCGCCCGCCAGCAGTTCTTCCGCCGACAGCATCAGATCTCATCCTGTACGCTCAAATATAAGGCTTGGAACGCGACCGACTCGAGCACGAAGTCGTCTTCAGGAATGGTGTAGCTCCAGGTCGTCAGTTTGACATCGTGCAGCGTGAGGGTGTTGCGCGCACCGTTCGTCGAGCTGTTTTCCAGCAGCAGGGTGATGTTGAACGAGGGCTGCGCCCAGTTGCTGCCCGGCCTGCTTTCGGCCGCCTCGCCCAGCAGCAGCTTGAGCAGCGCGCCGTTAAGATAGGCGCGGCCGATCGCGCCGCGGATCGTGACGTTGCCGGGCCGCAGCTCGGTGGCATAGCGCTGGCCGATCTCGTGGAACGCCCGTATTTCCGACTGCACCTCGACGCGCACATTCTGCACCCGCCCCGCTGTGAGCAGGGCATACTCGTTGAGCACGGCGCCGGCGCGCTCCCCCTCCAGCGACGGCACGGGCGCCAGCGTCAGCGATCCATCTGCCCCGGTGAATACGTTGGTATTAGCCATCACAGCCTCCTATTCCAGAACCAGTGTGACCGCGACATAGTCGATGCTAAAAGTGGGCTGAAGCACCGCATTGACGATGGCGCGGCCGTTGATCTCATCGGTGCGCGTCGCAGTGACTTCGAGCGAGTAGGCGATCAGCGCTTCGTCCTGCACCATGGTCGTCAGGAACCCGTCGATGGCCCCGTACAACGCCTTGCGGACGCGCTGGTTGTTCAGCCGGCCGATGAACGGGTTGCTGGCTTTGCGGATGCCGGCTTTGGCGAAATCGGTGATGCGCCGGGTGGTGATCTGCTTGAACGGGCCGTCGTCGGTCGTCACACCGCGCACGACGCGCACGCCCTGCCGCTGCTCTAGCACCAGCACGTTGTTCTGGACGAGCGACTTCATCTCGCCATACGAGAAACGCTGGGTGAGCCGGCCGACTCCAGAGACGACTTTGTTGGTCGGGCTGGTTTGCGGCGTCAGCGTGCTGAGCAGCCCGGCGACGGCGGCAGCGCCATAGGTGCCGGGCAGATCGACCTGTACTGGCGGGTCGGCGGCGGCATCGAGAGCGACAAGGCCGGGCGTGGTCAAGATGATCCGCTTGTTGCTGACCAGGTTCTTCTGGCCGAGGATGGTCGTGGCATCGTTCGCTGCCCCAACTGCCGTGCCTTCCGCACCCACCACAGCGATCACATCCTTGCCGTCGGTCTCAGCGCTGTCGACAATGCCGCCGAGCACCTCGATGGCATCGGCCGTCGAAAGTTCCGGCGCGACGAGGATGTTGACCTCGTCTTTCAGCAGCTCGTTGAAGGCCGCCGTGAAGTTCGTCGTAGTGGCGCTGGAGACCGCCCGCGCATAAATGGTGCGCGCGCCGGTGCGAAATAGGATTTCGATACCACGCGTGAGGTTATGATCGCCATCGGCAAAGGGGTCGTACATCCCAAATTCGGCTTTGGCCGTCTCGTAATCGGAAAGCAGAATGGTGTCATCGGGCACGGTTTCCGCCGTGCCCACGATGCCGATATTGCCCGTGGAAATGCCGCCCACGCCGATCAGCGCGTCAGCCCGTACCCGGATATACGTCCCCGGGATGATCAACTCAGATACTGCAAAATCTTCCGCCATGCGCCTGCCTCCTCTTGACGGTGCATCCCAACGCGATCGGGGGTTGTGGCCCGATTTCCGAACGGACTTCTGAGTCTCAATCTATAGCGAATTGCTAGGAGCGCTAGTACTGAAACAGGAAAACCGTAAAGAACATTACGAAAGACTAACTCGAACGGTGGTTAGCCTTAACAATTTGAGCGCAGCAATGTCGCGCTCAACCGACGTTCACGGTGACCGGAATCTCGTGGATGATGCCGCCTGCTTCAGTGGGAAGGTGGATGTACTCGTAAAGGATGGCGAAGCCAACCGCCCGGCGGTTAGCCTGCGTCGCCGGCGCGACAGTAGGATCGAGGCCGACCTTGAGCAGGCCGCGCTGGCGGCGCTCGGCAGCGCTGAGGCCCAGCATGGTTTCCTGCGCCGCCGCAGTGCGCGTGGCCAGCGCGTTCGGCGTCGTCCCGGTGATGATCAGGCGAACCTGCGCTTCAATACGACGCCCCAATAAGTCGCCCTCTGGGTCATCGTGCGGGGCGATGTAGCCGCCTAAACCGGTCGGCAGAATTTTTAGGGGGTACAGCTCAACGTCAGGAGCCGGATTCAGCGCGTCGAACAAATCGGTGACCACTGCCGATAGGCCGTTCAAGGCCGCGATGCTGATCGCATCCATCGTCCACGCTCCTATAGCTGCCGTCATGGAATACAAGCATTATAGGACTGGCTGCAATTATGGCGCAAATCGGGCCGCTGCTGGATCGATCGATGGATCAAATCGCGCCCGCGGCGCGCAGTTCGGCGATCGTCTCGTCATCGAGACCGAGCAGTTCGCGCAGAACTTCGTCGCTGTGCTCACCCAGGCGCGGCGGCGGCCGGCGGATGGCCGCAGGCGTCTCGGAGAAGGCGACCGGCGGCCCGACCATGCGCAGCGCTGCGCCCATGAAATCGACTGTGTGCACCAGCCCGCGCGCCGCCACCTGTGGATCGGCCAGCAGCGCCGGCAGATCATTGATCGGCCCAGCCGGGATGCCGAGCGCCAGCAGCGCCTCGACCCAGGCGCTGGCTGCGCCAGCCGCGAAGACATCCTCCAGCAGCGGGATCAAGATTTCCCGATTTTCGACGCGCGCCGGGTTGGTGCTGAAGCGCGGATCGGCCGCCCAGTCAGGATGGCCAATCAAATCGCACAGCGCCGCAAACTGGCGGTCGTTGCCAACCGCCAGCGTGAACCATCCATCAGCCGCGCGGAACGGCTGGTACGGTACGATGCTGGGATGGGCATTGCCAAACCGCCGCGGCGCTCCCTCAGAGACCAGCGCCCCGCTGACCACGTTGACCAGCGCTGCGATCGACGAATCCAGCAAAGCGATATCGACGTGCAGCACCTGCCCGGAGCGCTCGGCATGGCGCAGCGCGGCCAGCAGCGAGGACGCCGCAAACAGCCCGGCGATCACATCGGAGATGGCGACGCCGACCTTGTACGGCTCGCCCTCCGCCGGGCCGGTGATCGACATTAACCCGCTCTGCCCCTGAATGACGAAATCGTAGCCCGGCCGCGCGCTGTAGGGGCCGGTCTGGCCGTAGCCGGTGACGCTGCCGTAGACGAGCGCCGGGTTCAGCGCCGCCAGATCGGCGTAGCCCAACCCGTAGGCGGCCATGCCGCCCGGCTTCAAATTCTCAACGACGATGTGGCAGCGCGCCGCGAGCTGGCGCGCCAGCTCGCGGCCGGGTTCGGTCTTCAGATTAAGGACAAGGCTGCGTTTGTTGCGGTTCACGCTTAAATAGTACGCGCTCTCGCGCTGGCCGCCAGCGGTGAACCACGGCGGCCCCCACTGGCGCGTGTCATCACCGGCCGGGCTTTCCACTTTGATGACATCGGCCCCCAAATCGGCCAGCAGCATTGTGCAGAGAGGGCCTGCCAGCACGCGGCTGAAATCGAGCACGCGTACCCCGGCCAGCGCAGCAGGTTGTGTCATGGCGTCAGCTCCATAGAGGCGACCGGCTTAGGCTGGCAGCTCATGCCGCGGCACGGCCGCACCCCAGCCGTTTTGAGAAGATCTTCACAAATGATCGCATCGCTTTTTAGCGGTTTTGACTGATTGGCGAAACAGGCCGTTGCCTTATACAATAGTACACATCCGTAATATGGCATACTTCTGGAATATCTGTACAAACTAATAGGGTTCCTGCGATGGCCGACTCGACGCAGCGGGTTAATGTTTCTGATCTGGCGCGGGCCGAAAATCCACCGGCCGATTTCAGCAGCCTGCGCACGCTCGCGCTGTCTTTGCTCATCGTGTTAGCACTGGCGCTGATCTGGGAAGGCAGCAAGGCTTTCGCGCGCTCGCAGAATTACGTCGTTGAAATTGGCGCCCTCACCATCGACCTATCGCTCTTCAATGATGCCAAGCTGCCGCCGCTCGGCAGCATCGCTCGCGCCTTCGCCGAACCTGCCCAGCGCGGCGGCCCACCACTCTACCAAACCCTGATCGAATCGGGCGCATTCACGCTGTGGTCGGCGGTGCGCGGCTTCTTCATCGGCGGCGCCATCGGGTTCATGCTCGCCATTCTGTTCGCGCATTCGGCGCTGCTGCAGCGCGGCGTGCTGCCCTATGTCGTCGCCTCGCAGACCGTGCCGATCCTCGCCATCGCGCCGATGGTCGTGATCTGGATGGGACGCGCCGGCAATGTCGAGCTGGCGGTGCCGATCATCGCGGCGTACTTGACCTTCTTCCCGGTGACGATCTACACGCTGCGCGGCCTGACTTCGGTTCCGACCACGGCGTTAGAGCTGATGCAGTCTTATGCGGCCAGCCGCTGGCAGATCCTGGTCAAGCTGCGCCTGCCCAATGCCGTGCCGCAGATCTTCACGGCGCTCAAAATCGCCGCCCCGGCGAGCGTCGTCGGCGCGATCATCGGCGAGCTGCCCTCCGGCATCCAAAATGGCCTCGGCATCGCCATCCTCAACTTCGCCCGCTATTATAACCAGTCCCCACCCCGTTTGTGGGCGACCATCGCCGCCGCCGGCTTGATCGGAATCCTGTTCTTCAGCGCCGTCGCGCTGGTCGAACGGATGGTAGTGCGCTGGAAGGTGGAAACGAGCGATTGAAACGCACCATCAATAGACGCTTTGGAAAACGTTTAAGGAGACGCTTTTGCCCTCAGTGATCTCGATTCAAAACATGAATAAGACGTTCCGCGCCGCCGATGGCTCAACCGTGCATGCGCTGCAAGATATCAACCTCGAGGTTGAGCAGGGCGAATTCATCTCGCTGATCGGCCCCTCTGGCTGCGGCAAAAGCACACTGCTGCGCATCATCGCTGACCTCATACAGGCGAGCAGCGGCACGGTGCTGGTCAACGGCAAGCCGGCGGCGCAGGCGCGCAAAGACCGTGATTACGGCTTCGTCTTTCAAAGCGCGACGCTTTATGACTGGCGCACCGTGATCAAAAATGTCCAGCTTCCGCTGGAAATCATGAAATACCCGAAAGCGCAGCGCGATGACCGCGCACGCGAGATGCTGCGGCTGGTCGAACTCGGTGAGTTTGAAGACAAATACCCATGGCAGCTTTCAGGCGGCATGCAGCAGCGCGTCAGCATCGCCCGTGCGCTGGCGTTCGAACCAGGCATCTTGCTGATGGATGAGCCGTTCGGCGCGCTCGACGAGATGACGCGCGAACGCATGAACAACGAACTGCTGCGCATCTGGACCAGCCTGCCCGCGATGACGATCCTGTTCGTGACGCACAGCATCGCCGAGGCGGTCTACCTATCGTCGCGCGTCGTCATCTTGTCGCCGCGGCCCGGCCGCTTAGCCGAGATCATCGAGATCGACCTGCCGCGCCCGCGCGGCCCGGAAACGCGCGATCTCGACGATTTCTTCCATTACACCAGCCGAGTGCGCCACGCGCTGCGCGCAGGAGTGGAAGCCTGATGGCCGAGTCGCTCAACCGCGACGCCCCGTTCTCGCAGCACCAGCAGCGCGACGCTGAGGCCGCCGTTCAGGCCATCTATGCGGCAGCGGCCGACGAGGTGCTCGACCATGACGCCCGCACGCTCGGCCGCGACCTGCTCGCGCTGGTGACGATCTTCCTGATCGCGGTCGTTCACTACGTGCAAAACCCGCTGCTGCGCTTTGAGGAGCAGTTCGGCCGCGCCTTCCGCAACGACTCGCTGCAGAACGCGCTCGCGCTGCTGCTGGCGGTCTGCGTCGCTGTGCTGGTTGGCCGGCCGCGCGCGCTGCGCGGCAAACCGGTTCACATTGCCGCGGCGCTCGTGCTGGCGATTTATGCCCTGTTCGGCATCGGCGTCACCCTGTTCGATTGGCACCCGCTGGCACCGCTCTACGGAGTTGAACAGGCGGCCTTCCAGGACCAGCCGCGCGGCGATGCCCCGCGCGCCGCGCTGGAAGCGGCCATCCTCCCCGCGACGTTGATCGCAGGGCTGGCGATCGCGGCGGTCGTCGTGCTCTGGCAGCCGTGGACGCGCCTGCCCGTTTACCGGCGCGCGCTCGGCAAGCAGGGCGCGGCGCTGGTCGTGGCCGTGCTCGTGCTGGCGCTGTGGGAAGTCCTCATCATCATCTTTCAGATCCAGCAGTTCCTGCTGCCGCGCCCCAGCGTGATCGCGGCGACGTTCCTCGATACCTACCCGCGCCTGATCTCGGCGGGCTGGGTGACCTTCCTGAACGCCTTCTGGGGCTTCGTCATCGGCTGCGGGGCGGGCATCCTCACTGGCATGGCGGCGGCTCGTTTCGCCAGCTTCAGCAAGGCCCTGCTGCCGGTCGCCATCGCCATCAACGCTGTGCCGATCATCGCGCTGGCGCCGATCTTCAATAACTGGTTCGGCGCATTGAACCCCGCCTCCAAGATCGCCATCGTCGCCGTGCTCACCTATTTCCCGTCCATGATCAGCACGGTGCGCGGCCTGACGGCGGTCGATCCCATCTCGCTGGAGCTGATGCGATCGTACGCAGCCAGCCAGTGGACGACGTTTCGCAAGCTGCGCGTGCCCACGGCGCTGCCCTATATTTTCTCTGCCCTTAAAGTCGCCACCACCTTGAGCATGATCGGCGCGATCGTCAGCGAATATTTCGGTGGCTCGACCGCTGGTCTCGGCTTCCGCATTCGCGACGACGCCGGCCTGTTCCGGTACGCAGAGGCATGGTCGGCGATCCTGGTCGCTTCATTGTTCGGCATCCTGTTCTATCTAGCGGTTTCTGCCGTGGAACGCGCGATGCTGTCGTGGCACGTCTCGTTCCGCGAGAAATGAAAAATAGTTTCGCCTTTTGATGTTGTGGTGAGGAGGAGTTCCATGCGTAAAGTTCTGCTTGTAGCGATCGTTGCACTGCTGGCGCTGGCGCTGATCCCTGCGGCGACGGCTCAAGACTTGGTGCCCGTCAGCGTGGTGCTCAAGTGGGTGCCGCAGGCCCAATTTGCAGGCTACTATGCCGCCGCCGCCCTCGGCTATTATGAGGAGGAGGGGCTGGAGGTCACCATCATTCCCGCCGGCGTCGATATCAACCCGCAGCAGCTCGTCGCGGCTGGCGATGTCGAATTCGGGACCGACTGGATGGGCAACCTGCTGGCCACGCGCGAGACCGGGCAGGATGTGGTCAACATTGCCCAGATCTTCCAGCGCAGCGGCATGCGCCAGATCACATGGGCCGACAGCGGCCTGGAGAGCTTTGAAGATCTCGGCGGGCGCGTGGTCGGCGTGTGGTGCTGCGGCAACCAGTTCCCCACCTTCGCCGCGCTGACTAAAGCCGGCTTCGATGTGGACGACCCGAACGATGTCATCATCGCGCAGCAGGCGTTTGACATGAACGCCTTCCTCGATCGCGAGATCGATGCCGCCTCGGCCATGACTTACAATGAGCTGGCGCAGGTGCTCGAATTCGTCGCCGAAGACGGCACGTTCCCGGTCTATACGCTCGATGACTTGAATGTGCTCGATTTCAATGAGTTCGGCACGGCCATGCTCGAAGATGGCGTCTTCGTCCGTGCCGACTGGCTGGCGCAGGAGGGCAACGAAGACATCGCGATCCGGTTCCTGCGCGCCAGCTTCCGCGGCTGGATCTATTGCCGCGATAACCCGGAAGGCTGTGTCGAGTTCGTGCTTGAGGCTGGCCCAACGCTCGGCGTGGGTCATCAGCGCTGGATGATGAACGAGATCAACAAACTGGTCTGGCCGTCACCGATGGGCATCGGCATGATGGACCCAGAGGCGTTCGAGATCACCGCGCAGATCGCGTTTGACTATGGCGTCATCAGCAGCCCGGCCGATGGCGAGGGCGTGACTTACCGCACCGATCTGGCGCAGGCTGCGCTCGACAGCCTGTTGGCCGAATTCCCCGACCTTGACATCTACGGCGAGGACTTCGTGCCGGCCGAGGTCGAGATCACGCCGTTCGGCGAATAGATCGTCACCGTTCTGGCTGTGGCAGAGCGACCCCGCGCGGGGTCGCTCTGTTGTTCTGGTCTAGGCAGCGCTTCCAGGCCGCTGCGCCCGCGCGCTGTAGTGGGCCGGCGCATCGTCGACCGCGATCGCTTCGTAGCCGGCGCGGCGCAGCAGTTCGCGCAGGGCGGCAGCGGGCAGCAGCTCGTCATGGGCGATCGGGCCGCCCGCCGTCCGATGGATGGCATTGACCGCCTCGCGCGCGAGATTGTGCACGATCAGCAGGTGGCCAGCTGGCCGCAAGACTCGCCCGATCTCGGCGAGCGCCCGTTCTCGATCGTCGAAATGCGGGAAGCTGTTGTGGCAGACGACGACATCGATGGCCGCCGACCGCACGGGCAGCCGCTCCGCCTCCCCCTGTATGAAGGCGGCCGCCGGGCTGCGCTGACGCGCCGCAGCCAGCATGGCATGGGCAAAATCGATGCACAGCAGCCGCGCAGCTGGCGCACGACGGCCCAGCACCGCCGCCAGCCAGCCCGTCCCGCTGCCGATCTCAAGGATGCGGCTGGCCGCCGCCAGTTCTGGCGCGAACGGCGCCAGCAGGCGGTCGAGCTGTTCGGCCAGATCGAGCGGCAGGCGCTCATCCCAACCAGCTGCCAGCCGTTCGAAGTAGCGCCGTTTCTCGTCATCCATAAGTGCGCCGCGCCCCCTCCTTGAGAATAAAATACAATGCTATGGCTGTGAAACGGGTTTAACGCCAGTCGCCAACGTAAGCCGCATGGGCTTTGAGGTATTCCTCGACCAGCGCCCGCGCGAGCGCATAAGAGCCGACCAGCGGATGCGCAGCCAGGCTGTCGACCGCCAGCGCGCGGTCGCGTTCGAGGATGGCGCGCGCGGCCAGCCGTTCATAGCGTTTCACTGCTCGCATCAGCAGGTAGGCATCCTCGGGCACAGCGCCGATAGCGATCGGGCGGATGCCGCCGCCATCGACCTCACACGTCACCTCGACGATATCATCGGCGCGCAGGCCGTCGATCGCGCCGGCGTTGGGCACGTTCAGGCCGATGCGCAGCGGCCGATCCTGTGACAGCGCCAGCGCTGCGCGCAAAGCGACTCCAGCATAGCCGCCAACTTCGGCCTGCGCCGGCACGAGGCCGTCCTCGGCCGGGTGCGCCCGTCGTTCGCGCTGCGCCGCATCCGGCTCGGCATAGGCCATATAGCTGGCATTGCGCCGCGCATGGTAGCGCTCGTGGATGGCCAGCCCTTCTGCGGGGGGCAGGCCGCGCAGCTCGCGCAGCAGCGCCTCGTTAAGCTGCTCGATCGCTTCGCCCCGCGTCAGCTCCTCCGCCTGAATGCGCGCCAGCGCGACATCGCGGAAATAGTAATAGTACAGGTATTCGTTGAGGTACATCCCGATTCGCTGGACGAGCTCGGCCCCGAAAAAACGCTGGTGCGTCGCCTCGATGAACCGCGCATCGGCCAGCAGCTCGGGCAGCCGGTCGCCGCCGCGCACGCGCGCGCTGCGCGTCCACGACAGATGGTTGAGGCCGAACACCTCGGT
>DAOTYT010000205.1:0-8242 GCA_034434615.1 Anaerolineae bacterium
AGATCACCCGGCTGCTGGTTGGGTTTCCCTGCGCGATGCCGCTCGGCGCGCAGGCGCCTGTCAACACTGCGGCCCAAGTAAACAACAGCGCCAATAAGATGATGGGCATTGGTTCTCAACATCCTTAAAATCAATGATCAACGCGGTGAAGTATAGATCAGAATTCAGCAAGAGATAAGCCTGGTGACGTACACGACCCGCTACATCACACCGCCACAAGAAGACGAGGAGATTTATCCTTATCGTCGAGTATGGCCCAGCTTGGGCCTTGAGAACGGCATCTTCTTCGCTGTCACCGCGGCGATCTTTTTCGCAGTCAACTTTTTGAGCTTTTCCCTGCCAGATGCGTTCGTGCGTCCGTTGAATTTCGCTCTGGCTCTGCTGCCGCTGGGCTTGTGGCTGCTATTTTCATACCGAGCGGAATACCGTGTTCCGCAGCCGAGGGAACGCTTGCTGTCGGTGCTCATCATTTCTGCGCTGGCCGCGAATGCTATCGGGATCCCTCTGCTGAATGACTTTTTTCAGGTTGAGCGTTGGGTGCCGCTGGGCGACAATTCAGAGCGCATCCTTGGCTACACGTTCACTGTCGGGGCAGTTCAGGAAATCATCAAATATCTGGTGATACATTATCTAACTTGGCCTCGTCTGTTTCGCACGCGCGCGGACAGCATTGCTTATGGCGCTGCGAGCGCGATCGGCTATGGTACTGTCGAAAACTTGCATTTCGTTTTTTCCGGCGCTGCGCTGCCTGATTACGCAGCCATCTACATATTTGACACGATCGCGGTCAATCTCGCGGCAAGCATTATTGTGGCTTATGGTCTCTCAGAAACGCGTTTTGGCAACCCATCACCGTTTTTGCTGCCGTTTATGGTGTTTTTGGCTTCTCTGACGACGGGGATAGTGGTCGCGCTGCGCGCCGGTCTCATCAATGCCAGCTTCACCTTACAAGGGGCATTTGCGCGCCCACTGCTGGGGTTCTTGTTTTCTGTGGGAGTGCTGCTTGCGGCGAGTGTCATTTTCATCTTTTTGTTTGAGAATTCTGAGCGACGAGCACGCGAGGCCGCGGCAGCCCAGGGAGATTAAGGCGGTATGGCTGTCATTGAGATTACCCAACAACGTCCTGAGCTGACGCAACGCCAACGCTGGGGCCACTATTTTGTCTTACTATTCGCCCTGTCCTCGCTGCTCATAGGGATCAATTTGCGCGACAGCGCCCTGTTCGCAACCACGCTTTACGTCAACCCAGCCGCGGGCATTCGCGCGTTCTATCCGGAATCTTGGCTGCTCGACTCTGACGGCCCGTATGTGTTTCGAGTGCGCGATATGTCGCAAATTGGTTTTAAAACGACGATCCAGGTGAGCACACTGCCGGTGACGCTCAACACGACGCCGCGCAATCTTCTCGATAACCTCATCCTGAGTCGATCGCAAACGCTGTCTGCATTTAGCGTTTTATCCAGGGGCGAGCCATATCCCCTACCCGATGACATCGTCGCAACCTCCATGCGTTATACCTTCGTTGACGATACGACGAGCGACCCATTCCTCGAACGCATCCCCGTTGTGGTCGAGGGGATCGACGTGCTCACGATTCAGGGTGGACAGGCGATCGTCATCACATTCCTGGCCGATTCGGCTGCCTATGACAGCCAGTTCCCGATCTTTCAGAGGTTTGTCAATGACTTTGATTTCTAAGCGAGATGTTCGTAAGCTGGCCACGTGGGCTTGCCTGGTGGTCATCATCCTTTCAGTGACAGGGGTGCCGGTTCTCAGCCAAGAACAAGTCTTAGACCTTGAACGCATCCAGCGCGCGACAGTGTTCATCATGCAGACTCGCAGCACGGGCACTAACCTGATCGTCACCTGCGTGAGTTCGGGTACGATCGTCAGCCGCGATGGGCTGATCTTGACCAACGCTCACAGCACCGTGCCGAACGAAAACTGCCCGGGCGATACGCTCGTCATTTCGCTCAACATTCGCCCGGGAGAACCCCCGATCCCGCGTTTTCAGGCCGAAATTGTGCAGGCCGATCCGGGTGTTGATTTGGCGCTGCTTCGCATTACACGAGAAAACGATGGACGCCTGCTCGACCCGCGTTCGCTCGCGCTGCCATTCGTTGAGCTGGGTGATTCATCCATGCTGCCACTGGACAGCACGATCACTGTCGTTGGCTATCCCGGCATTGGTGATGAGTCGATCGTCGTCGAACGCGGCACCGTGATCGGTTTCACGGCAGAGCCAAGCGGCGGCGATCGTTCCTGGATTAAGACCAGCGCGCCGATCCGCGGGACGATGTCCGGCGGTGGTGCCTACAACCAGCGCGGGCAGCTCATCGGCATACCAACAACCGCCCCTCTAGGGCCAGAGGCGCCGGGCACAAATTGTGTGATCGTTCAGGATACAAATGGCGATGGCCTGATCAACAACAACGATTCCTGCATTCCAATCGGTGGGCCAATCAACTCGCTGAGGCCAGCGGCATTTGCGAGGCCGCTGCTGCGCGCTGCTTCGCTCGGGCTGACGGTTGAGATGGTGACGTCATTCCCAGAGCGAGCAGGACAGGCCGGGCCCCCGCGAGCGCGGTATCTCGGGTTTTCGCCATCCGTCAATGAAGCGGGAATGCCGACGACGATCATCAGGAGCCTGCCGACGGGCAGCAACAGCCTCTATCTATTCTTCGACTATGAAAATATGACTCCGGAAACTATCTATGAACTGCGTGTGACGACGAATGGCATTCCCAACCCTAACTTCTCCTTGACGCCGGTACGCTGGAGCGGCGGCCGCAACGGGCTGTGGTATGTCGGCAGCCGTGGGCAGCCGTGGCCAAACGGGGTATATGACTTCACGCTGTTCATCAACGGCGTTGCTTCGGGAAACGCACGTTTGATCGTCGGGGGCGCTCCAGAGCCGACGCCGGAATTCAGCGATATCGTCTTCGGCCTGCTCGATCTCAATGGTAATGTGCTGGGTAATGGATTTGTGCTGCCAACCGGCAGCATCGCGAGTGCACGGTTTTTGTATCGCAACATGACGCCCGGCACGCCCTGGACGGCGATTTGGTATTACAACGGCACAGAAGTGCAGCGATCCGATGAAGGGACTGTCTGGTCTGCTGCTGACGGCGCCAGCGGCGCTAAAGTTATCAGTATTCAGGATCCGTCAGGGCTGCTGCCCGGGCGCTATCGCCTTGAACTATACATCGACAATCGTTTGGCCGCCGTTTCTGATTTCACGCTGGCAGGCGCACAAGAAGGCGCTTTTGCGCGCATTTTTACCGACGTCCATTTCACGCGCGCGTCCACCGAAGCGGAGGCCCGTACCGCAGCGCCAATCACGAGCTTTTCCACCGGCACCCCATCCATCTACATGTTGTTCGACTGGGAACAAATTGCGCTCGGCACGCTGCTGAGGCTTGAACTTTCGGTCGATGGTGATACGTTCTTCCGGCGCATTATGCCGTGGAATGGCCCAGAAAGCGGCAGCAACTTTTTAATGCGCCTGACAGGTAGAGACGGTGTTCCCGATGGCACTTATCGCCTGAACCTGTTCGTCGATCAGCTTCAGTTCGCAGCGACGCAGGCCCGCGTCGGCATTGGCCAGCTCCCGATCGATCGCTTTGCTCAGCCAAGCGGAGTGCCACTGCGCGGGCAGATCATCGACTCTGAAACGCGCGCTGGCATTCCCGGTGTGTCGGTTCTGCTCATCAGTGAAGATTACTCCGTGGCCGATTTTCTGCGCGATTGGCAGCAGGAACAGCTGTACGCAATGGCAGTGACCGACCGCAATGGCCGCTTTGAGATCGACAGGCCGCTGCAGCGGAATGTTCCTTACAGTATCTTGGTGATCGCTGAGGGCTATCTGCCGATCGCCGCCGACGGCGTGCGCGTCACAGATGAGAACAACCCAGATAATACTGCATTCGACATTCAGCTGTTCTTGACGCGGGGCTGATGCCCATGACCGAAAAGCAGCGGCTCGATACTTTGCTGCACGCTCGCGGCTTGGCCGAAAGCCGAGAGAAAGCGCGCGCTTTAATCATGGCGGGTGAAGTCCTGGTCGACGGGGTAAGGGTTGATAAAGCGGGAACGCGGGTCGCAATCGAGGCGGAAATTAGGGTCAAAGCTGGCCCGCGCTTTGTCAGCCGTGGCGGCGACAAGTTGGATGCCGCACTAGAGGCGTTTGGTATCAACGTCGCGATGTCCGTTTGCGCTGATGTTGGAGCAAGCACGGGCGGCTTTACCGACTGCCTGCTCCAGCGGGGGGCGCGGCGCGTTTATGCTATTGATGTCGGCTATGGCCAGCTCGCTTATGTGCTGCGCCAGGATACGCGCGTTATCGTCATGGAACGAACAAATGCGCGTAATCTTCCTAAGCTGCCTGAATCTGTCGATCTGGTGACGATCGATGCTTCATTCATCTCGCTGCGCCATCTTTTACCGGTTGTCAAACAGTGGCTTGCAGAAGGCGGTCAGATCATCCCCTTGATCAAACCGCAGTTTGAGGCAGGGAAGCGAGACGTCGGCAAAGGCGGTGTGGTGCGCGACCCGCAGATACACGCGCGCATTTTGAGCGAGGTGTTTGCATTTGCTCAGTCGCTCAATTTGTCGGTATGCGGTCTCATCCGCTCGCCGCTTATTGGGCCAGCCGGCAATGTTGAATTTCTGGCGTGGCTGCGGCTGCTTCCCTGCCCTGCGCCACTCGATACCGCCGCAGCGATCGACGCGGTCATTTAACTTCCCCTGCCGTTCTGTTATACTCTCCCCATCTTAGGTGAAGACGGATACTGACGACTCAATGGACCGCAACCAAATTCGGAACTTTTGTATTATCGCTCACATTGACCATGGTAAAAGCACGCTTGCTGACCGCTTGCTACAAATCACGAAAACGGTTAGCGAACGAGAAATGCAGGAGCAAGTATTAGACAGCATGGATTTGGAGCGGGAGCGCGGCGTGACGATCAAAGCGTCGGCCGTGCGCATGGAATATACCGCGCGCAATGGAATCGCCTATGAAATCAACCTGATCGATACCCCCGGCCATGTCGACTTCGCCTATGAGGTCAGCCGCGCTTTGCAGGCGTGCGAAGGCGCTGTGCTGGTGGTGGATGCCAGCCAAGGCATTGAGGCGCAGACACTTGCCAATGTTTATCTCGCGCTGGAGCATGACCTTGAGATCATTCCCGTATTAAACAAGATCGACTTGCCGGCCGCGCGGCCCGACGAGGTCGCGCAGGAGATTGAAAACCTGCTCGGCATTGATGCGAGCGACATCCTACAGATCTCTGCCAAACAAGGCATCGGCGTTGAGGATGTTCTGGAAGCTGTGATCGCGCGAGTGCCGCCTCCGAAAGGCATGGTCGAAGCGCCCCTGCGCGCGCTGGTATTTGATTCGCACTACGACTCGTACAAAGGTGTGGTCGCCTACGTCCGCATCGTCGATGGCCGGCTGACGCGATCGGGCACGTATCGACTGATGGCGACAGATGCGCGTTTTGAGCCGGTCGAGATCGGTATTTTTAATCCGCGGATGCAGCCGGTGAACGCACTTTCGGCCGGCGAGGTCGGCTATGTCGCGACTGGCTTCAAGACAGTGGCCGACTGCCGGGTGGGCGACACGATCACGGAGGCTGTAGGCGGCGCCAGTGAAAGCCTGCCCGGCTACAAGCAGGTCAAGCCGATGGTGTTCGCCGGTTTGTATCCCGTCAACAATGATGACTATGCCGAACTGCGCGACGCGCTGGAGAAACTTCAGCTCAACGATGCCGCGCTCGTCTATGAGCCGGAGAACTCGCAGGCGCTGAACTTCGGCTTCCGGGTAGGCTTCTTAGGATTATTCCATATGGATATCGTTCAGGAGCGCCTTGAGCGTGAATATGGACTGGATATTCTAGCGACAGCTCCCAGTGTGGAATACCAACTGGTGATGCGCGATGGCACCGAGATTGCGATCGACAGCCCCGCAGAAATGCCGGACGACCCAAGCAAGATCGCCGAGATCCGCGAACCGTGGATGAAAATCCAGATCTTCACCCCTGAGGAGTTCATTGGCCCGTTGATGGATCTGGTGATCAAAAAGCGCGGTGAGTACGTGAATATGGAATACTTGGATAAATCGCGCGTCGTGCTCACATACCGGCTGCCGCTGTCGGAACTCATCGTCGATTTTTACGACCGCCTGAAGAGCATCACCCGCGGATATGCCAGCCTCGATTATCAATTCGACAGCTATCGGGCGGAAGATCTGGTCAAGCTCGATATCATGGTGAACGGCGAACCGGTGGACGCGCTCGCCATCATCGTCCATCGCGATGATGCCTATCACAAAGGGCAGAAACTGGTGAGCAAACTCAAAGACCTGATCCCACGTCAGTTGTTTGCAGTCCCGATTCAAGCGGCGGTCGGCAAAAAGATCATTTCGCGCGCCGATGTCAAAGCACTGCGCAAAGACGTATTGGCTAAATGTTACGGGGGCGATATTACCCGTAAGAAAAAACTGCTTGAGAAGCAGAAAAAAGGCAAGCGGCGCATGAAAATGATCGGTGCGGTCGAGGTGCCTCAGGAAGCCTTCATGGCGCTGCTGAGCCTCAATGATGAGTAGGCCTCCATGTTTGCACAGCCTGCATTTGTTGCGATGACAGGCCGCCCACCTTGTGAGCCGCCTGGGCAATCTCCGACAGCGTGAGCGGCGCGCACGCCGGCACTGGAGCGTCCCTGTCAAGAGCGATCAGCCCTGCAGCGCTGACTACGCTTAAACCAACCCGTTCCGCGTGGCTGACCAGCCCAGCAGGGAAAGAGCTTTGCCCCAGTGCGTTGAGGATCAGGGTCGTTTTATGGCCGATATCATAAGCACCGGCCAGCGCGAGAGAGGCTGTGTTCGCCGTTTGGCGGCTGTAGATTACGGGCAAGCCGCTCTCCAGTCCTAGTGCGACGGCTAAAGGAAGCGAGTCCTGTAAACACAACAGCCTGTCAACTTCACCAGGCAGGCAGGAAATAAGGTGCTGCGCGCTCTGCCTGAGCAGATCGGGATAGGAAGGCAGCAGCTCGAGCGACAATAGAAACGGCGCGACTCTCTCCCCATGGCGGAACCGCCCAAATTGGACGATGCCAGCGTGGAGCAGATCGGAGATAAAGGCGTTCATGCTAACGCAAAATCGCTTCGCGGATGCGGTCGGCAAAATCGTCTCCGGAAGCGCCATCGAAGATTTCGTCTCCTACGATGCGCAAGAGATGCCCGTAAGCAGTGATCTGACCATCGCGCAGGGTACAAGCCGCATCTGCTCGTTCACCCCAGGCGACAATACCCTCTACCCCGCGCGCTTGGTAAGCAACCGCATCTTGCCCATTGATCAATGTGACAGCGTCGACGTTAAGGGCATTTTCACTCATCGCTTCAGCGAGGGCTGGGCCATAGAACGGGCCATCGAGGATCGTCACAACATCGCCGCCGGCCGCCGCATAGGCGATCGACCGCTCCAGCGCCACCGCCCCAGCGCCCCCCAGCGCGAAGTAAGCGGCAAAATCAATCACATAGCCGTGCAAGCAGTCGCGCGTAGCGGCGATGACCGTCTTGCTGTAGGGCAAGAACGGGTCATCGTACCGCTGCATCGGCAGCGGCATTCGCGCAACCTGCGGCTTCAAGCGAAGCAGAAGGGCTGGCCGCCCCAAAGAGCGTAGATTCGTCAGTTTGCGTTCAAACCTGAGCATCGTTCTCGTTCAGCATGCGCCACGCTGTCGCCATTGCCCATGTGGCAGACCACTGTGTGGCGACATCCACCCCGCTGCCAAACCCGTAAGCGCGAGAACGGATGCGGTCGCGGTAGCAAACGGCCACAGCGCTCAATTCTTCGCTGTCGGCATGATCAACCCCCTCCGCGGACAGGCAGACAACCGCAATGCCAACGTCGGCATGGGCGTTCGCAGTCACGTGCTGCGCCACTTGCTCGGCGAGCTGGCGAGCCGAGAGCGATGAGTCAAGTTTAAGATTATGAGCCTCGAGCGCTTCCAAAGTACTGAACTGCCAGCCATTCTTGACGACATCGTCAGCAGCAGCGATGGTTTTCAAACGCCCGCTGATCACCGGCTCGATGCCGATCTCACTCACCACCAGCGTCGCCGATCGGCTGTTCAACGCGTCGATCAATGCCTGCTCAAGCGTATCAAAATCAGCGCCGAAAATATACTGCCCCACCCGCTCACGAATTAGGCGCTCGGTCTCTGAGATCAACGCATCAGC
>DAOTYT010000206.1:0-9901 GCA_034434615.1 Anaerolineae bacterium
TCCCTCTAATGATGCCTGAAACGGGGCGCAGGCCCTCTTTTCCGCGCACGTCGACATCGCTCCGTTCATAAATGCCTCGGGCTGGCAGCAGGCTGGCCAGCGCCGCTGCGATCTGCGCTTTGCGCTGGTCGATGCCCAAAGTGAGCGCTTGTAAAACGAGCCAGTCGCCGTATCGGTCGACGACTAACCCGGGCAGGAAGTCGCTCTCAGCATTGACGAGGCGACAAGCACACGCTTCGTTCAGGCTGGGGCCGCGCGCTTCAATGGCGCGCCGCAGCATGCGCAACCACCATTCATCATCAATGGCTTCATCGTGCCAGCTCAAGATGCGTGCTTGAATCTGAGAATGAGGGTTCCAGTAGCCGCGCGCCAGAAACTTGCCATCTTCGGCAGCAATATCCACAATGTCCCCAGGCTGCGGAGCGCCTTCGATCCGGTCGATTGCGCCGGAGAAAACCCAGGGATGCCGGTTGCGAACAGGTTTTTCTCGGCCTGAACGCAGGATAATTCGGCTGTGCCTCACGCTCGGCCATCCGCGGCTTCGATGAGCTGGCGCAGTTCCTCCTCGCTGAGGATGGGGATGCCGAGCTGCACTGCTTTTTCGGCTTTGCTGCCGGCGGCTTCACCAGCGACGACGTAGCTCGTCTTTTTACTAACGCTGCTCGTCACTTTGCCGCCGTGTGCTTCGATCAGCGCCGTCGCTTCGTCGCGCGTCATCGTCGGCAGGGTGCCGGTGAGCACAAAGGTGAGGCCAGCCAGCGCTTCGCTGGTGCGCGCAGTCGGCGCATCCTGCATGTTGACCCCGGCGCGGCGCAGCTTCTCCAGCACTTCCCGGTGATAAGGATCGGCAAACCACTCGACGATGTTATGCGCCAGCACCGTCCCCACGCCGTCGATCGCTTGCAGTTCTTCAACGCTGGCTGTGGCCAGGCGATCGAGCGATTTGAATGCTGCCGCCAGCGCCGCCGCGACCGTGCTGCCGACGCCATCAATGCCCAGCGCTGTGATCAGGCGCGCGAGCGGCCGCGATTTAGCTGCCTCGATCGACGCGAGGAGATTGCGAACTTTCTTCTCCCCGAAGCCCTCTAACGGCAGAAGCTGCTCGGCGGTGAGGAAAAAGATATCCGCCTCATCACGAATGAGACCCTGCGCGATCAGCGTCCTGACGGTTTGGCCGCCCATGCCATCGATATCCAATGCGCCGCGCGAGACGAAAAACTCGACCTGGCGATAGACTCGTTCAGGGCAGTAAACGTTCGGGCAGAAATAATCAACTGCCCCCTCAGGGCGAACCAGCGGCGTATCACAGAACGGACAGCGTTCCGGCGGGACAATTGGGACCTCAGCGCCGGTGCGGGCTGCCAGCACCGGCCCAACGACATTCGGGATCACGTCGCCGGCTCGTTTGATGACGACCTGATCGCCTAGCCGAATATCCAGCGCGCGCACGATTTCGTAGTTGTGCAAGGTTGCGCTGCTTACGGTGACGCCGCCCAGGAAGACTGGCTCCAGCCGCGCGCTGGGGACGACGCGTCCCGTTCTGCCGACGCTGACCACATGCTCCAACAGTTTGGTCGTCGCCTCTTGCGCCGGAAACTTGTAAGCGATCGCGCTGCGGGGGTCTTTTCCCACTACGCCCAACTCGGCCGCAATGCGCAGGTCGTTCACCTTAATGACGATGCCGTCAATCTCAAAATCAAGCTGGTTTCTGCTGGATTCCCATGCCGGAATTTGCTGGATAACTGCTTCCAGTGTGGGATAGTAAGCAGCCTTTGGGACGACGTTGAAACCCATATCCCGCAGGTATTCCAACATTTCCCACTGCTTTTCCAACCTTATCCCAACGCTTTCAATAACCGAGTAGACATAGGCTGTCAGCGGTCGCGACGCAGTGACGCGAGAATCCTTCTGCTTCAATGAACCCGATGCCGTATTGCGCGCATTGACATAGACGGGCAGCCCCTGCTCGATCTGGCGACGGTTGACCGCTTCAAAATCATGCTTCAGGTACAACACTTCCCCGCGCACCACGAGGCGCTCAGGAGGCGGTGGGCCATCTGCGCGGGTAGGGATGCGCAGCGGAATCGTGCGAACTGTCCGCACGTTAGGCGTTACATCGTCGCCCAGCAGGCCGTTCCCGCGTGTGGCGCCCTGCACGAGGACGCCATTCTCATAAGTGAGGACGATGGTCAAGCCGTCGAGCTTGGGTTCAAGCGTGTAGTCTAACCTGGCTCCTGAGGGCAGCAGCTTGCGATTGCGTTCTTCCCACGCGCGCAGCTCGTCAATGGTATAGGCGTTGCTCAAACTCAAGATAGGGGCGGGGTGGCGCACTTTGGGGAACTCTTCCGACAGATCGCTGCCTGCCCGTTGGGTTGGTGAGTCGGGCGTGATCAACTCAGGGTGTTCCGCCTCTAGTGCGCGCAGTTCAGCGAACAAGCGATCGAACTCTGTATCGCTGAGGACCGGATCGCTGAGGACGTAATAACGATAGCTGTGATAATTAATCTGTTCGCGCAGCTGGCTGGCTTTTTGGGCAAGGTCTTCGGTCATTGGGCGCTGTTCTGTCGCAGCTTCATCGGTTAAGGCGTTTGTACGTTCAAAAATTCGCCGGCCGCCCAGCCGCCGCGTGTGGGATTAGCGGGATCTTCCACCTGCCACCATGTTAGCCCGTTCGCCAGCTCTGGCCCGCCTACGACCCGAAAGACGGTGCCGTTGTTAGCATTGAACAGAATCTGCCCATCAAGGCCAGCGCGAGCGCGAACATTTAGGCCGTCAGGCGCATTCACGGCAACCGTACTGCCGACCAATATGCTGACAGGCGTCGGCGTGAAAACTACAGGAGGCAGGGTTGGCCCTTCGAGCGGAAAGACCGGCACAGCCCCTGGGGCGCCCGGTTCGGGCAAGCTTTGAACCGGCGGGGCGTTTTGCCCTTGCTGGCTGTCCCCATCCTCCGGCGTCGCCGAAGGCAGGGCCGTGACGATGATGATGCGCGGCGAACCTGCGGGCGGCGAGCCGCCGCCAAGCGCGATCACCAACGCGACGATGCCGAATGCGACGATGAACACTGTCGCCAGCATGAGCAAGATCGACCATGCCGGCAGGTATAAGCCACTGCGCATGCGGTAATAGGCGTCGCGCGTGCGCGCAGATTTTGGTCGTTCGGCGCCTTGCCCGGGTCCTCTTGCGCCGCGCTTCCCCTTTCTGGCGTGAGCGGCGCCGGCGGCCGGCTGAACGTGCCCGCCTGGGGGAGGGGGGAGCGGCCGCGGCCCTGGCTGCGCTTCCACGGGCTGGGTCGGTTCTCGTTCTGACTCAGGAATCGGAGGGAGAGAGGATTGATCGGTCATCGCTATGTTCCTCGTCGCTTGACCCAATCGGTAAATCGCTCGACCGGCCATGTATTGATGACCGCGTGCGCTTCGACCCAACCGCGTCGCGCAGTCATAACGCCGAAGCGCATGAGGTCGAGTTCATGAATGTCATGCGCATCGGTGTTGATCGACAGGGGGATGCCTAACGCCGCTGCCCGGCGTGCATACTGCGCCTCAAGGTCAAGGCGATGTGGATTGGCATTGATCTCGAGCGCTGTGCCGCTCGCTCGCGCCGCCGAGAATATCGCATCCATGTCGAGATCAGCCGGGTCGCGTTCGAGCAAAAGCTGCCCGCGGGGATGCCCGATCAGATCGACGTGGGGATTGTTGATCGCATTGAGCAGCCGCTCCGTTATCTGTGGGCGCGGCTGGCCCAGGCTTACGTGCAGCGATGCGATGACGAAATCGAGCTGTTCAAGGATCTCATCGGGAAAATCGAGCGTTCCATCGGCGCGAATCTCCATTTCTGTGCCGTGGAAGATGCGGATGGAACCATTCATCGCAGCGTCGATTTGGCGCACCTCAGCCTGCTGTTCGAGCAGCCGATCAATGCTCAGGCCATTGGCGATCGTGGCGCTGCGCGAGTGATCGGTGATGACGATATACTGCCGCCCACGTTCTTTTGCGGCTTCAGCCATCGCGCGGATCGTGTGTTTGCCGTCGCTCCAAACGGTGTGCATGTGCAAGTCAGCCGCGATATTGCCAAGTTCCACAAGTGTTGGGAGCTTCCCTTCAGCAGCCAGTTCAATCTCTCCGAGATCCTCGCGCAGTTCTGGCGGAACATAAGACAGCCCTAACTGTGCGTAAACTTCTTCTTCAGTCGCACATAGTATCTCGACCGTCTCATCGTCCAGCTTCGTGAAGGCGTGCTCGTTGAGCGACAACCCGCGCGAGCGCGCCAGCTCTCGAAGATGAATGTTGTGCGCCTGGCTGCCCGTGAAATAGCATAGGGCTGTTCCCCACCGCTCAGCAGGCAGCACGCGCAGATCGACTTGCAGACCGTTGTGGAGTTCGACCGAGCTTTTGCTTGGGCCATGCCCCAGTACCCGTGCGACGCTCTCCATCGAGACGAACGCATCCATAACGGCGCCGCTGTCGTCAGCCGTCACCAGTAGATCAATATCGCCGATCGTTGGGCGGGCACGGCGGATGCTCCCCGCCACAGCGCCTTTGCTGACGCCGGGCACTTCGAGCAGACGAGCGAGCATCATCTCTGCCGCTGGCAAGGCGATCCCGAGCAGCGTGCGTGTATCGGCCGACCGGCGCCGCAGCGCTTCGATGCCAGCGAGAATCTTCGCTTCCGATTTGGCGCCCATGCCGCTCATGCTGCGAAGTTTTCCCTGCGCAGCTGCTTCCGCCAGCGCGTCAATCGATGTGATGCCGGCTTCTTTCCAAAACTGGTAAGCGCGCTTGGGGCCAACGCCGTTTATCCGCAGGATTTCGAGCACGCCCGGTGGGATCTCAGCAGCCAGCTGCTCATAGAATCCCAATCGGCCTGTTGCGAGCAGCTCTTCGATCTTCTCGCCAATTACCTTGCCGACCGATGGGATCGACTCGAGCTGTCCTTCCGCAGCCAGTGCGCGCAGGTCGCGCGGCAGTTCTCGGATCGAAGTCGCAGCGTTGCGATAGGCCATCACACGATGGATGTTTTCGCCCTTGATCAGAAGCATATCGGCGATATCTTCGAAGATCGCGGCGATCTCACGGTTGGTCAGCGCCATATCCTTAACCTGAAAGCCGGCTCATAACCCATCCATCTCCACCAGTATACCGTATTGCCAAAATCGAACGAAGAAGCGCGTGAAGTGCGTCGGTCAATCGTTTGCCTTTCGGGATCAAATCGCGCACAATCCAGCCGAGGAGGAGACGTGATGACAATAGTTTATGTGACGCATCCCCGTTTCATCGAACATGATCTTGCGGGTCATCCTGAACATGCTGGCCGGATCAGAGCGGTTTGGCAGCGGCTTGAAGAGGGAGGGCTGGCTGCGCGCATGCGCTCGATTGAACTGCCTTTGGCTGCGCCCGAACAGATGCGCGCCGTTCATCACGAGTCTTATCTGGCTGTCCTCGAACGGACGGCCAGTTTTGATCGAACCGTGCGGCTGGATGCCGATACTTATGTTTGCCCAACCTCATACGAGGTCGCGCGACTGGCCGCTGGGGGTGGCGCTGCAGCTGCGCAGGCTGTGGTTTTAGGCCAGGCGCGGGCGGGGTTGGCTGTTTTACGACCGCCCGGCCATCACGCAGAACCTGAACGGGGCATGGGGTTTTGTTTGCTCAACAACATCGCCATTGCAGCCCGTGCCGCCCAAGCGGCTGGCGCAGCGCGCGTTTTCATCGTAGATATCGATGTGCATCACGGCAACGGCACCGAAGCAGCGTTCTATGCGGATGATACGGTGCTCTTTCTATCGCTGCACCAGTACCCACTTTATCCTGGCACGGGCCATGTCGATGAAATTGGCCGCGGCGCAGGCACCGGTTACACGATCAACATCCCGATCCCGCCGGGAGAGGGCGACCCCGCCTATGCGGCTCTGTTCGAACAAATCGTATGGCCGGCCGCGGCGCGCTTTCATCCCGATCTGATCCTCGTCTCTGTCGGCTTCGATGCTCACTGGGCCGATCCGCTGGCCGGCATGCGTTTGAGCCTGTCTGGATATGGGCATCTTTGCGCAGAACTGATCAGGATGGCCAACGATCTTTGCGCGGGCCGCATCGTCTTCTTCATGGAGGGGGGCTACAACCTGGATGCGCTGAGCTATGGCATATGCAACATCGCGCGCCTGCTGCTGGGCGAGCGGATTGTCGATCCGCTTGGGCCTGCCAGCGCACAAACGGATGGTCAAATTGCCGCGCTGATCGAACGCCTGAAAGGCGTTCACCAGTTGTAAATAATTCTGCGCTCGCGCGTTATTCCGGCTCTGTCGCAATCGGTATTTCGGGTTTCAACCGTTTGACGATCGCCAAAATAAACCAAACTAAGATCGTCGCGCACAGGGCGATGAACCATCCGCCGGCGGCTACTGCCATGCCGATCGCTGCGGCCATCCACATGCTGGCGGCAGTGGTCAGGCCTTGCACCATGCGACCGGGTTTGAGGATCGCGCCGGCGCCGATGAAGCCAACGCCGGAGACGACCTGCGCGGCAATGCGCGCTGGGTCGCCCCCGAACGCGGAAATAGAGAGCGCTGAGAATAAACAGGCGCCGACGCCGACGAGCATATGAGTCCGCAGGCCGACGCCTAAATGCTGCCGCTCGCGTTCCCAACCGATCAGCATGCACAAGGCAGCTGTAAACAGCGCCTGCAGCGCGATCAAGAACTGAGTCTCCAGCGGCATAAGGGGAACCATGAGCTTAACTTTCTTCGATACCGCGGCGCAGCGTTTCGATCTGCGCCAGGAGTTCCCGTAGTTTTTCCTGCTGCGCGCTGTAACGCTGTGCCAGCACCTCTAAACGACTAAAAATCGGCATGAGCACCTGATTGCCATACTGCGTCAGGCGGCTGCGTTCCTTCTGCGTCAGCTCGTCGAGCGCCTGATGAAAGGTACGCTCAAGTTGATCAACGCGCTCGTTGAAATCGCGCCGAGTCTCTGACGTGACACGGCGGTAGTATCGCAGCGCAGCCGCTGCGCCGAAGACGGTTAGCGGCGCGCCAATGATGAAAGCCAGGGTAGCTGTCGAGTAAATGACGCTGGCGCCGATCACGCCGCCGGGCGCGGCGATCGCCAGCGTCGTCAGGATCAGCCCGCTGATGACAGCGACGGCACTGGTGGTGAAGCCATTCATGTTGGCGCGGAAGATCGTCTCCATCTCGCCGATGACCCGCCCGCTCGAATAGCTGCGCAGCTCCGCCTCAGCAATGCGGATCGCATCCTGCAGCGCCTCACGCTGTTCGGCATAGATCCCCGCATCCAACCCAGAGAGCTCTTGTTCAAGCAGGTCGCGCAGTTGGTTTAGCCGGTCGATCACGCTGCGCCAATAGAGCCGGCTGTTATCGACCAGCGCGTTGATGTAATTGGTGCTCGCTTCGTTGATATCGCGCAGCGCCCGCCCGATCACCACTTCCTGAAATTCGCGCTGCAAAACTTCGCGGTTGGTGCTGCGCCCCAAGCGGCGCAGGGAAAGATGTTCGCTAATGAAATTCAACCCGCGCAGGCGTAGCCCTTCAAACACACGGTCGATCTCGGCGCTTGCTTCTTTAAGCTGCTGGTTCAGCCCGTGCGACTGGCTTTCCAGCTCGCTTTGAATATCGCGCACGCGCGCCGTATCGGCGGTGACAAGGTCGGCGCGCCCACTGATGACCTCTGCGTGTTTGCGAACGATGCGCTCGGCCATATCGAGCTGTGCAAGCAATTTTTGCTTGGCTGGGGGCGCTTCATTGAATACCCCGCGTAAATGTGCTTTCACAGCCTCGATGCCGCTGCTCTCATCGGTGACGCCGCTGCGGGCTGCCTGTAGCGCTTCGCGCGCCGAGATCATGAACAGCAGCGGTCGTAAATCGAGCAGTTCTTCAACTTGGCGCTCGACGAACCGGCGCACCTCGGCCCGTTCCTGCGGCTTGAGCAGATCGATCTGGTTGACGACGAGGATGATCTTTTTGCCGTAGTCTTTGGCTAGCTCCAAATACAGGCGTTCTGTCTCCGCCAGTGCCCGTTTGGCGGAGATGACGAAGATCACCAGATCGCTGCGATGCAAGAACGCCTTTGCCGTCTGTTCATGTTTGCGAAACACAGAACCGGTGCCGGGTGTATCGACCAGCGCCACGCCTTCAGCGCCGGTGTTCGGATGTCGCCACTCGCGCAGGCCGTCGGCCCTCAGCGTCGGTTTGCGCTGTGCTTCCTCGCCATAGCGAATGACTTCGATCGCTTCGGTTGTCGGCGTTACGCCTACTGGCAGCAGCTCATCGCCCAGCAGCGCATTGATGAAAGAGGATTTGCCCGCGTTGAATTCGCCAATGATGACGACCAGGAAAAACAGCTCGCGCAGATCGTTCTGAACGTCCAGCAGGCGGCGGCGATCGGCCTCGGCGCCGTCGCCAATCTCCGCTAGAGCGTCAGCAATATCTCCCAACAGCCTAATTTCCGCCTCGCGCAGGGCGGCCATCGGCCCATCTAAGGTCATCACACGTGTGTTCACAGTTCCCTCACCTATGGGCTGGCAGGCGCCTAACGTCCCATCGCCGCCAGCTCTGCTTCGATTTTGACCATTTCCTGCTGTGTCGCTTGCAGCCGGCTCAGCTGTTCCGTCTGCAGCTCGGTTTGCGCCTCAATTAGGCGAGTGAGCGGCGCTGCGGCATCGCGGCGGATGCTCATGCCGTAATCGACCTGCTTCGCCGCCGCGTCGCCGAGCACCTCAAGATAACGGTTTTGCAGCCTCTGCACCCGATTGGCGTATGCGACTGCCAGCATACGCCCGCGCAGCGGCAGCAGCAGCAGGCCCAACGTGCCCAACACAAGCAAAACCAGCACGATCAACACGGGCAGCAAAGGCATTTCCGGCGTCGATGGATTCCAAATGATCACCACGATGCCGAAGATGATCAGCAGGGCTTCCCATGCGCCGAGATAGATGAGCGTATTGCGGACGGTTTGTTCAAGGCGTTCCATTTCTATCGTTCGCGCTTCTGTCTCGATCGCGTCTAGCTCAGCGCGCACTGCTTGCAGCGCCGACCGATCATATTGTAGGGGCGCTTGCACCGTGCCGATCACCTTTGTGCGAATCCCCTCCGGCAGCGCGTCGATCTCGCGGCGCGCATATTTGACGAGGTCATCGACATCCTGCACGTCTTTCCCTTCTAAACGCGGCCCCAGCTTGTCGACGACTGTAGGCAGTTCATCCAGCGGTTCAAACACCTTGTGCTCGGCAAAAGCGGCGCGAGTATAGGCGCCGGCCGGCCGGCCCAATCGCCCCAAGCCTAGGAACTCGATGATAGCGCGGCCGAGCAAGGCAAACGCGCGCGACAGCTGGAACATGTCGCGGATGGCGGCCCCGCCTCGTTGAGCCATTTCTGTAAAGAGGCTGGCAACCTCCTCACGATTTTCTCTGACGATCCGGTCAAGCTCCCGCCGGTAGACCGAAAGCTGCTGCTCGACGTTGGCCGCGATGCCCTGATACTGGTCAAGCGCTGCCTGGTTTTCGCGCACAGCCTCCAGCGCAATCTGGTGTGCGTTTTGGACGATATGCAGCGGTGTTTGCAGTTTCTGGCGCAAGCGCGCGGCATCATTGAGTTGTTGGTCAACGTACTGCTCGATGCGGTACAGGCCGCTTTCTTTCCATAATTCTTCGTCTAACTCGCCGTCAGCTCTCCGTGCTTCAAGCCCGCGACGGGCAGACATCATCCAAACCTCTGGCTGAAAGCCGAGCTGATCTTGGCTTTGTTCCATCACGTAGGCGCGCACGGTTTCTGCGTCTTCTGGCGACAACAGGTCGATTTGATTCAAAATGAGGATGACGCGTTTATCGTACTCCTTGAGGGTGCGCAGATAGTCAATATTGCGCGCGCTCATGGCCTGCGTCGCCAGCATGA
>DAOTYT010000207.1:0-6555 GCA_034434615.1 Anaerolineae bacterium
GGCTAAACTGTTAATGTTGGCAAGTGCTGCTGCCGCGCTCGTCTCGATGCGGCGCGGTTACGAATTCGGTCACAAATTAAGGAACTGCCCATGAAGATAATCGTTGCCGGCACTGGTTTCGTCGGTTTGACTCACGCAGCTGTCTGCTCCGAGTATGGCCACGAAGTGTATGCCTACGATGTCGACGCCGAGCGGATCGCCGCTTACGCCTCCGGCGATCCGGTACAGATCGAACGGCATGTTAACGAGCCGGGGCTAGCGCCCATCATCGTTGAAAATCTGAATCGCTACTTGTTCTTCACCACCGATGTCGCTTCTGTTATTGAGGGGACGGATGCTATTTTCTTGTGCCTGCCTACCCCGCCCAATCGCAACGGTTCGACCGATCTCAGTTACTACCTTAACGCGCTCGATACGCTGGCCGCGCTGCTGGCGCAGCGCAAGGATCAACGCCGCGTTGTGGTCATCAACAAAAGCACCGTCCCGATCGGCACGGCCCGGCGGCTTGAACAGGTGCTGCGCGATCACAACGTGCCGAATGTTGGCATCGCCTCAAACCCGGAATTTCTGCCGGAGGGCGATGCGGTCGAAAAATCACGCCGCCCAGATCGCGTCGTCGTCGGTGCCGATACGGAAGAAGACTTCCGGATCTTGCGGCGGATCTATTCGCAGTTCGTCAATCATGTGCGCATTCGCTACATCGAAACGACGCCAGAAACTGCGGAAGCGATCAAATACATGGCCAACACCCTGCTGCTCACCTATATCTCGTTCTGGAACGGCGTCGGGGCGCGCCTGGGCGAAACATTCCCGAATGTGAAGATGGAAGACCTGAAGCGCGGCGTCACCTCCGATGCGCGCATTAGCACCTGGGGGTCTTATGTCTCCAACGGCGCGGGCGGGTCGTGCTTCGGCAAGGATATTCAGTCGCTGATCTACCAATTTAAGACGCACGGCCAACCAGCCGACCTGCTTGAGTCGGTTTACCAGATCAACGAGTATCAGAAGACCTACCTGATCGAACGGGCGATGCGCGAAGCCGGCGTCAGCTTCAACCACAAGACAGTCGCACTGCTTGGCCTGTCGTTCAAGCAGCGCACGAACGATATGCGCGATGCATCATCGCTCAAGGTCGTTGAGGCGCTGCTGGCGCGCGGCGTGCGCGAGATCCGCGCCTACGACCCGCTGGCGATTGAAGAAGCGAAACATTATTTTAACCCGCGCGACAACCACTTGTTCGAGAAGATCGTCTACTTCGATAACTCGCGGGATGCACTGCGCGGCAGCGATATGCTGTTCATCTCGACTGACTGGGAAGAATTCCGCGGCCTTTCGCGGACGATCGAAGAGACGGTTAAGCCGCCCTACTTGATCATCGATGGCCGGCGCATGATCCCAGATTACGATGAGCTGGTCGCGGCGGGCTATGGGTATATTGCTGTTGGCTCGCCCTATCTGATCCAAGAACCGCAGAGTAAAACTGCCGAGCCAGAAGCGCAGCGCGGCTAAGTTACCCGTGTGACCTTTCTTGCCCCTCACTGCGCGCCACACCCGGGATCGCCCATGGCGCCGCTTGTGGGGGGCTTTCTGAATCATGCATCGAATCACTTTGGGAAATTTGAGGAGTTGAATGTGAGCCAAGTGACGAGACACGTCTTGAAAAATGGATTGGTTGTGCTGCTTAAAGAGGTTCACAACGCCCCTCTGATCAGCTGGTGGGTGCTTTACCGCGTCGGCAGCCGCAACGAGCCAACCGGCACGACGGGCGTCGCACACTGGGTTGAGCACATGCTGTTCAAGGGCACTGACCAATTCCCCGCTGGCTACCTCGATAAAGCGGTCGACCGCGCGGGCGGTGCCTGGAACGCCCAAACCTCGCTTGATTACACAGCCTACTACGAAACACTGCCCGCTCATGAGATCGACTTGGCCCTGCGCGCTGAGGCCGACCGCATGGTCAATGCCAAGTTCGCGCCGGAAGAAGTCACCTCAGAGCGAACTGTCATCATCTCTGAGCGTCAGGGCGCTGAAAATTCGCCGCTCTTTTGGTTGGGTGAAGAAATGCAGGCGGCTGCTTTCCGCGTCCACGGTTATCACCACGAGATCATCGGCGATATGGCCGATCTGCAAACCATGACGCGCGACGACCTTTACGGGTTCTACCGCCGGCACTATGTCCCCAATAACGCGATCGCCGTGGCTGTGGGCGATTTCAAGACCGAGGAGATGTTAGAGCGCATCCGCGCACTCTACGAAAGCATTCCCCCTGGCGAGCTGCCGAAGCCCTTTAACCGGCCAGAGCCAGCGCAGAACGGCGAGCGCCGCGTTCGCGTGGAAAGGCCGGGGCGCACCGCTTTTCTCGGCATCGCCTACAAAGCGCCTGCGGCAACCAACCCGGACTGGTTTAAACTGGCGGTCGTCAACAGCATCCTGTGCGGCCCCGATGGACTCGGCGGCGGCAGCATCGATAACAAGACCAGCCGGCTCTACCGTGCGCTGGTCGAGACAGAGGTTGCAGCCAGCGTCGATGGCAGCTTAACGCCAACCGTCGATCCTTTCCTCTACAGCATCATGGTCACGCTGCGCGATGGCCGCGCTCCCGAAGAAGCCGAAGCGATCATCGATGCGGAAATTGCGCGGCTGGCAGCAGGCGAGATCAGCGAATTTGAAGTGAAACGCGCCAAAAAACAGGCGCGCGCGCTGTTCGCCTACAGCACCGAACGGGTGACCATGCAGGCATTCTGGCTGGCTTTTGCCGAAAACCTCGGCAGTTATACCTGGTTCGAGGATTATCTCACTAACCTCGACGCAGTCACGCTGGAGGATGTGCAGCGCGCCGCCGAGCGCTATCTGCGCCCCCAGCACCGCACCGTCGGCAGCTTCATTCCCCTGATGGATGAGCAAGCCGCTCATGATGGTTTTGACGATCTGGCATTCGAAGAGATTGAGGCACAACAATGACGACTGCCGCCAGTAGTTCGCTTCCCGGGCCGCATAACATCACGCGAGCGGTGTTAGACAATGGCATTGTTGTGCTCGTCTACGAGAATCATGCCGCGCAGTCGGTCGTGATCTCGGGATCGGTGCGCGCCGGTTCAGAGCTGGAGCCGGCAGAACGCAATGGGTTGGCAGCGCTCACCGCCGACGCGCTGATGCGGGGGACAGAAACGCGCGACTTCACCCAAATCCACGCTGCCCTGGAAGATATTGGGGCCGATTTATCGATCAGCGCCGGCACCCATCGCACCAGTTTCTATGGAAAAGCGCTCGCAGAAGACCTGACGACGCTCGTGGATGTGCTGGCCGATGTCTTACTGCGCCCAAAGTTTCCCCCAGCGCAAGTTGATCGACTGCGTGGAGAAATCATCACTGGCCTGCAATACCGCTCACAGGATACCCGCTACCGCGCCAATCGCGCCTTTCATGAAGCGCTTTACCCCGCCGGCCACCCCTATCACTACAGCGTGCGCGGCAGCATCGAAACCGTCTCAGCGCTCGATGCTGCACAATTAGCCGCTTTTCACCGGCAGCATTACGGCCCCCGCGGCGCCATCATCGTAGTGGTTGGGGCAGTGCGCGCCGCTGAGGCAGTCAGCATCATCGAGGCGCTGCTGAGCGGTTGGCGGCACGATGAGCAGGCGCCTCCCCCTGCCCCGCCTGAACCGCCGTGCGTGACGGAGCGCCGATTAAGCCAGGTGACACTTCCAGGCAAAACGCAGTCCGACTTGGTCATGGGGGTGGCCGGGCCGTCCCGCTTCGCGCCTGATTACCATGCCGCGACGTTGGTCAACAGCGTCCTCGGCCAGTTCGGCATGATGGGCCGTATTGGAGCGGCGGTGCGCGAACAACGCGGCCTGGCCTATTACGCCTACAGCCAGCTCGATGCGGGCTTTGGCCCGGGGCCGTGGAGCATTTCGGCCGGGGTCAACCCCGCCAACTTGGCGCTGGCACTTGACAGCATCGAAGCCGAATTGCGGCGCATCACCAGCGAACCTGTTAGCCCTGAAGATCTGGCTGATAACCAAAGTTACTATGTGGGGCGGCTGCCCCTGCGCTTGGAGAGCAACGAGGGGATCGCCAGTACGCTGCTGCAAATGGAAATGTACGACCTTGGGCTGGATTACCTGCTCACTTACCGCGACCGCATCTACAGTTTGACGCCGGACGACTTGCTGGCGGCGGCGCAGCGCTATCTGAAGCTTGATGCGTTAGTGATCGGCATTGCCGGCCCGAACGCCTCATGAGCTGGCAGACTGGTGGAGTCATTCTCCCTCATGAGTTTCACATCTGCCATTCACGCGAACGCGATATTCTTACGGGCGCAGTTGGAGAGTGTGAAAGGGTCTTCATGCAGAAGTTTCGAACGATGCCAATCGTATTTCTCGCCATTGCCGCTGCGCTGATGCTGGTTGGCCTGCCCCTCAGCGCGCAGCCAGATGCCTCTCAAATCGCCCTCGTCGAGATTGCGAGCGGCTTCACGCGGCCGTTATTCGTCACCCATGCCGGCGATGGCAGCGGCCGCCTGTTTGTGGTTGAACAGGGGGGGCGCATCTGGGTGCTGCGCGATGGCATGCGGCTGCAAACACCATTTCTCGACATTTCTGAGCTGGTCAGCCGCGAGGCCCTGTCGCCAATCGGCTTCACCGAGCGCGGTTTGCTGGGCTTGGCCTTCGATCCCGATTACGCAAGGAACGGCCGCTTTTACATCAACTATACCGACCGCAGCGGCACCAGCGTCATTGCGCGCTATCGGGTTTCCGCAAACAATCCCGATCTCGCTGACCCCGACAGCGCACAGATCCTGCTGATCGTGCCGCAGCCCTTCGCCAACCATAACGGCGGTCACCTTGAATTTGGCCCGGATGGATATTTGTACGTGAGTTTGGGCGACGGCGGCAGCGGCGGCGATCCACAAAATCATGGCCAGAATCTCGGCACCCTGTTAGGGACTATTTTACGCATCGATGTGAGCGGCGATGGCGATTATGCCATTCCAGACGATAATCCATTTATCGACCAGCCGGGCGCGATGCCGGAGATCTGGGCTTATGGCCTGCGCAATGCATGGCGCTTCAGCTTTGACGCGGCAACTGGCGATCTGTACATCGCCGATGTGGGTCAAAATCTCTGGGAGGAAATCAATTTCCAACCTGCAGACAGCCCGGGCGGCGAAAATTATGGCTGGAACTGGTTTGAAGGCAGCGCCGTTTACCGCGGCGGCGGCGATCCTTCGGCAGTGGTCATGCCAGTCGCCGAGTATACGCGCAACGAGGGCATCAGCGTTACGGGCGGCTATGTCTATCGTGGCACACAGATCCCCGCGCTGGTTGGATATTACGTGTACGGCGACTTCGGCTCCGGCAATATTTGGACGCTGCGACGTGACGATGCCGGCGTATGGCAGTCGCACCTGCTCATGCGCGCGCAGGGCCGCGCGATCAGCTCGTTCGGACTTGATGAAGCCGGCGAGCTTTACCTGGTCGATTATGGTGGAACTGTGCTGAAATTCGTGCCGGCCAGCTAACGCCCCAGTTGGCCGGCTTGGAAAAGCGCGGCTTTGCCACTATAGTAGGTGTGATCTCATTACGCGCTGAGGCTTGCCCATGCGTATTCGCACCCTGCTCCTAACCGGCCTTTTCTTGCTGGCGTTGGTGGTATCGGCCGCGGCACAAACCCCGCCAGACTACGCGATTCGTAACATCCGCACGGTGCTGCCCAGCCAAGCCGGCCAGCTGGCGCTGCAATTTGAGGTGCGTAATTTGGGCGGCCCCGCCAGCATCGCAACGACTGCGCGCGTCGTCGTGGCCGCGACAGGACAAGTATTAGCTGAACAACCGGTAGCTCCCCTGGCAGCCGACCAAGAGGTGACGCTGACGATCGAGCTGCCGACTGCGGCGCTTCCGGCGGGCACGCAGGTCTCGCTGCGTGCCGAGGTGGGCATCGGCGATATTGAGCCCGTCAACGCGCCAACGATCGACAACAACGTCGCGACGATTCGCGTAGTCGTGCCAGCCGTCACGCCGGATGGTTCACTCGAGGTCACGGCCCCTGAAACGCCGGTAAACGAAAGCGTTTGGCCGTTCGGCATCGACCCGACCAACCCGCTGCATGTGGCGCTGCTGCTTGGGGCTGGCGGCATCCTGCTCATCCTCGTCTGGATGCTGACGGTCATCCTCAGGCTGATCTTCGCCCGGCCGCCCACCTTCACCACGTGGCAGCCCCCTTACACGATGATGCCGCTGCTCGATCCAAACTCAACAGGCGGCCGGCGCCAGCTCTGGCAGCAGCACGCGCAAAGCGACGCCCTGCCCCTGCCCTGCGCCGGCGGCAGCTTCATGGCACGCAAAATCGCCCTTGGCATGAACGGCGTCAAGCTCGATCGCTGGCGGGTGACTGCGCTGCGCCTAAGCCAGTACGACATGTATGGCCGCGTCGCGCGGACGCAGGTCGTCGCGCCCAAACGCGTCGTCAATCGCATTGACCGCGCCGTGCGGAAAAGCGCCAAGCTCACGCCGAAACGTGCTCAAAGCCTTCTGCGGCCGGCGGCGAGCCGGC
>DAOTYT010000208.1:0-4108 GCA_034434615.1 Anaerolineae bacterium
CAACCACATCACGCTGTTCGCTCGCGTGAATACGGCTGGCGAGGCCCCGCCATGAAGCTGATCTATATCGCCAATATCCGCCTACCGACCGAAAAGGCGCATGGTTTGCAGATCGTCCAGAACTGCGAGGCCTTTGCGGCGGCCGGCGCACAAGTGATGCTGTGGGTTGCGCAGCGCTGGAACAGCGCCGCGCAGCGGCGCAGCAGCGATGTGTGGGCACATTACGGCGTCGAGCGAAACTTCGCCCTGCGTCGGCTGCCCTGCGTCGACCTGATCCCGCTGGTTCCGGAACGTATCGATCGGCTGGCGCAGGCGGTCTTTTTGCTCCAGTTGCTCACATTCACCCTCAGCGCGGCGCTCCACGCCGTCGTCGTCCACGCCGATGCTTTCTACAGCCGCGACGCGCTTGTGCTGCTCGCCCTCAGTCTGTTCAAACCGCGGCTCGCTTTAGCCTATGAAGTTCACAGCCTCGCGCCTGGGCGCTTCGGCCGGTGGACGCAGCGCCAGGTGATTCGGCGCTGCGCGGTCTTCGCGACGACACGCCGACTGGCTGACGCGCTGATCGAGCGGGGAGCCGACCCAGCGCGCACGTGGGTCGTCCATGATGGCATTCGCACCGACCGCTTCGCCGATCTCCCCGATCGCGATTCCGCGCGCCGCTCGCTCGGCTGGCCGGAGGATGCCTTCATCGTCGGCTATGTTGGTCGCCTGCACACGATGGCGATGAGTAAAGGGGTTGACGTGCTGGTGGAGGCGTTGGCCGGCTGCGAGGGGATGGCCGTCGCGCTGGTTGGCGGGCCAGCCGAGATGGCAGCGGCGCTGCGCGACCGCTGGCGCGCGCTGGGCGGGCGGGCAGGCCACTTTTTCGACGCAGGACAGGTGCCGCCCGCGCAGGTCCCGCTCTACATCGCCGCGTTCGATGCCTGCGCGATGCCCCTGCCGTGGACGGAACACTTCGCCTTCTACGCCTCACCGATCAAACTGTTTGAATATATGGCGGCTGGGCGGCCGATCGTCGCCACCGATCTGCCCAGCACTGCCGAGGTGGTGGCCGATGGCGAGACCGCGCTGCTTGTGCCGCCGGGCGATCCTATGGCGCTGCGCGTCGCGGTCGAGCGGCTGCGCGCCGATCCCGCATTGGGAGCGCGGTTGGCCGCCGCCGCCCGGGCGCGAGTCATGGCCGAATACACATGGTCGGCACGGGCGTGGCGGATCCTCGCAGCGTTAGGCGATGCTGTCTCTGCAAGCGAGCCGCGGCCTGAGGAAGCGGGCGGATGACTTTACAGATCGGCCTGCTGGCCGCCGACCTCACCCACCGGCACGGCTGGGCGCACTACAGCCTCAGCGTCGCGCGCGCGCTGCAGCGCGCCGGCGCGCAGGTGACGATCGTCACGACGACCAACAGCCCCCAGCTCACCGGTCTCAATGCGCTGCCGCTGCTACCGACCGTTGACCCGTTAGAGGGTGGTCTCCTGCTCAAGCAGTTCGCCCGCCTGCCGCGCGCCCGCCGTGCGCTGGCCAGCTGCGATGTCATTCACGCCGCGATCGAACCGTTCGCGCCGCTTGCGGCTGCCCTTGCCGGGCGGCGTCCGCTGTTCGTCACCGGGCATGGCAGTTATGTCCGCATCGCGCAGCAGCGGCGTTTCCCGGCCAGCGCCATCTACCAGTGGGCGCTGCGCCGGGCGCGGCTGGTGTGCGTCAGCCGCTATACCGCCGCCGAGGCCGAACGCCTGCTGCCCGGCGTCGAGACGGTCGTCATCAACAACGGCATCGATGCGGGGCGCTTCGCAACCCTGCCGCCGTTGGCCGAGCCGAAGCGCGGCCCGACCGTGCTCAGCGTCGGCGCCGTGAAGGCGCGCAAAGGGACGCTCGAGCTGGTGCGCGCGCTGGCGGTCGTCCGCCGTGAACTGCCGGCAGTGCAGGCAGTCCTTATTGGCGATCTGGAAGCCGACCCGGAATACGTCGCCCAGGTGCGGCGAGAGATCGACGCGCTGGGGCTGGCCGGCTGCGTCCATCTGCTCGGCCGCCGCGCCGATGAGGCGCTGCTCGCGTGGTATGGCGCCGCCGATGCCTTCGTGCTGCCAGCGCGCAGCGATGACTGGAAGTTCGAGGGCTTCGGTCTGGCGCTGCTGGAGGCGAGCGCTGCCGGCCTGCCAGTCATCGGCGCGACCGGCAGCGGCGTCGAAGATGCGATTGATGACGGCGTGACTGGCCTGCTCGTGCCGCATGATCAGCTTGAGACGGCGCTGCCGGAGGCGATCCTGCGCGTGCTGCGCGATCCCGGGCTGGCGCATGCGTTCGGCATGGCTGGCCGCGCCAAAGCGCGCGCTCAAACGTGGGATGCCGTCGCTGCCCAGTTAATCGCTCGCTATGAAGCGGCGCTCAACCCCGGGCAGGCCTCGCCATGTTGATCGAAGGCCTGCGCGGCCTGCTTCGTCGAAAATTTGTGCAAGATACGATCATCTTGCAGATCGCCAAGATCGGCATCGTCGGCCTTGGCGCGCTCTCGACGATCCTCGTCAGCCGGCTGATGGGGCCGGCGCTGTTCGGGGTGTTCGGCCTGGCCGATTCGTTCCTCTCGCTGTGGAGGACGCTCGATTTCACCGGCATCGGCATGAGCACCAACACGCGGCTGGCGCTGGCCGTCGGCGCGCGCGATGAGGAGGCCGCGCACCGCCTGATGGCTTTCTACGTTCAGGTGAGCATGGCGATGACGGTTGGGCTGGCGCTGTTGATCGCGCTGCTCGGCCCGCCGCTGGCTGGCGCGATTCAGGGCGACCCGCACATCGGGCGGCTGGCGGCGATCTTGGCGCTGGCCGGGCCGGCCGATGCATTCTATGGGCTGGTCGTCATCGCCCTTCAGGCGCGCCGTTCGATGCGTTCGCTGGCCCTGCTGCAAAATGCCCGCCAATTCATCCTCACTTCCAGCCTGATCATCGCCGTCCTGATCAGCCCAACGCCTGAGAGTTTAGTGCTCGCGCGCTTGATCTACGCTTACGTCGCTATGGCTGCCGCGCTTTTATATTATGCGCGGCGGCGCTCGGCCGATGGCTTCACTTACCCGACGATGCGCGCGGTCGTCGCGCGCGCGCCGCGCATCTCGCCGCGGCCTTACTGGCGCTTCAGCGTGGCGAATGCCGTCGACAAAAACATCGCCGACCTGTTCATTCACGTGCCGCTCCAGTTGGTCGGCGCGGCCGGCGGCGAGACGGCTGCTGGCTACCTCTCGCTGGCGCTGCGCGGGTTGAACCAGGCGGCCTTCTTCACGTCAGCGGTCTTTGAGAATATGCAAGCGGTTGTGCCGCAGACGGTTGGGCGCGGAGCCTACGCCGATTTATGGCGCAACTTTCGGCGGGTTCTCTTTGTTTTATTGATTGGCGGCGCGCTGTTCTATGGGGCGATCGCGCTGGCCGCGCCGCTGGTCGTGCCATCGCTGTTCGGCGAGGCGTGGATCCCTGCAGTGGCCGTCGTCGTGCCGCTGACGATGTACGGCGCGATCACGACGGCGGGCGGCATCTTCGGGCCGCTGTACCGAACTTTCGGCCTGATGAAGCAGGCCATCCTCGTCAAGTTTGCAGCGGTGAGCGTCGTGGCGCTGCTCGGGCTGCTCATCGTGCCCGGCCTCCGTGATGCGAGCGCCGCAGCGATCGCGGGAGCGTGGATGATCAATATTGTCTTTTTGCTCTCGACAGCCAGCACGGCGGCTTTTACACTTCCTATATTGCGATCGAAAGCGCGAGCACAAACGGATGGGTGAGAGCGCCTTCAAACAAACTCTGCGCAGCTCGCCGCTGCGGCCGGTCTACCTGTGGCTGGCGAACCGCTGGCGCGGCCTGCGTCGTCTGTTCAGCTATCCAGAGACGGCGCGCGTCGGCGTCGTCGATTATGACCAGTATTGGCAGGGCAAAGCGCAAAGCGGCATGGGCATCCTGTCACCGTGGCGCCGTCGGCGCGCCGAGGTTTTCGCCCGCATCGTCGCCCCTGGCGACCGCGTGCTTGATCTCGGCGTCGGTGATGGCGCTTTGCTCAAATACCTGATCGAGACGCGCGGCAT
Source organism: Anaerolineae bacterium (assembly GCA_034434615.1). Classification (GTDB taxonomy): domain Bacteria; phylum Chloroflexota; class Anaerolineae; order Aggregatilineales; family Phototrophicaceae; genus Flexifilum. Next base: position 4,055 of record DAOTYT010000208.1, read on the forward strand.
CGAGGGTTGGGGGCTGGATGTCGCGCCGTCAGCCGTCGAGTTTTGCCGCGAGCA
>DAOTYT010000209.1:0-4242 GCA_034434615.1 Anaerolineae bacterium
AGCAACACCAGCGTCTGCTAACGGCATACTGGCATCGATAATCTCAGCGCTTGTGCCTGAGATGCTGAAGGTCGCCAGCGGCAGGTCGTCGAAGCTGAACGTGATCAACTGCGGTGGCTGAATTCGCCACGCAGAGGGAAGAGTGACGGGCGGAGGTGATGCGTCGATACCAGTCACTGATTCGGCCAGGGCGCGGGCTGCTAGTTCATCGCGTGTGAAACCGTCTAGGCCAGCAATGAACTCATCAGGCAGGGCGGCAAAGACTTCATCAGACATCGCGGCCAGGTGTTCGGCCTTGAAGTATTGAACGAGGCTGGCATCGATCGCCAGCATTCGCTCGATTACCTCAGGCGTGAGATCGTCGGTTTGGCCCAAAGCGCCAACAATGCGGCCAGTCTCAAGAAAATTATTGAAAACCGCGCCGAGATTGCGCGTCAGTGTGCGCATCTCAAGCAGATCGGTCGCGTCTTTGAAGCGATCGATCTGCCAGCTTGCGGGCAGGGCGGGCGCAGTTTGAGGAACTGTGAACGGCTGTGCTGCCAGCAGCGCCGCGGTCTCGGCAGTGAGCGGCCTATCCGCCATACCGATAGTTGGGGCGATGACGCGCCAAGCCTCAGGTGAGAGCTGAAGCAGCTGGCTGCGCGTCAGCCTCGTCGCAGGGCGCTGCGCTTCTCCATTGGTCTCGCCCGGGAGGGTTTGCCCGCCATCAACTGAGACCGTGCCGACGACCTCAAGGGCTTCTAGGGCGGGCACAATCTCCTGGTCGATCAGACGGCGCAGTGCCGTCGCTTCTGCGGCCGTTTCCTGCTGTTGAGCGGCGAGGTACGCCAGCGTCTCGCGCACAGTTTCAGGGGAAAGCGCTGCCCACACATCGGGCGAAAGCTGGAACAGGAAGTTGGCATCTCTGCCAGCGAGATAGATAAGGACTTCGGCCGGCAAATCGGCCAGCAAACGGCGAGAAAATGCGTCTGGGGCTTCATCAGCGCTGGGTTGAATGGCGCGCAGGGGCAGCCATACGCTGTCGATCGCGCGTTGAATTTCTGCACGCAAGCGGGGTTGGTTAAGGCCAAAATCGTTGCGAGCGGTGATCACTGCCCCGAATGCGCCGGTCGTAGTGGATTCGAGGTTGACGATCTCCGGAATTTCGCTGAGAGCCGCCTCGAGCCGTGTTGTCAGCAAGGTTAAGACCTGCTCGCTGGTCATGCCACTGGCTTGCGCCAGGATGATCGTCTGCGGGAATTCGACGGCGGGAATGAGTTCCTGTCGCAGCTGCGTGATGGCAGATATGCCGGTGATCAAAACAACGAACATCATGCCGATCGTTACTGCGCGAAAACGCAGTGATGCCCTGGTGAGCCAGCTAAAAACCGATCGCATTGGTGCCATCCCCTAAATTAAACGAATGCGTAAAAGGGCGCACAGCATTTCACCTTAAGGGCGAAAGGCTTTATGAGCAGCTTTGTCGAGTAAAGGTCTGCACAAACCTCTATTCTATACCTGAAGTGTTAGCCTGTATATTGGCATTTTGTGAAAAAACGCACTGTTCGACTAAATCCCTAAGCCCGTTGGCTGGCCGCATTGATCGCGCGTTCGTTTTTCACATAAAATTTAATCGTACACTTTCCATGGGAGTGACCAGCATGGGCGAAATCATCGCAGTGCATTCGTTTCGGGGTGGCACGGGAAAATCGAACCTCGTAGCGAACTTAGGCTTTTTGCTCGCTGCTGGTGGTCTTCGTATCGGAATTGTCGATACCGACATCCAATCCCCAGGGATCCACGTCTTGTTTGGGTTTGATGAAACGCGGCTGACTAAAGCGCTCAATGACTACCTGTGGGGCAAAGCGCCGATCGAGGCGGTCGCTTATCCTATCTCGATGGTTAGCGGCTCAGCAGTTCCCGATCTCAAGCTGTGGCTTATCCCGTCCAGCATCCGCCCAGAAGAAATTGCCCGGGTGCTGCGCGATGGTTACAAAGTGGAGCTGCTGAATGAAGGGTTTAAGGCGCTGATCAACAGCTATCAGCTCGATTATCTGCTGATCGATACGCATCCGGGGCTTAATGAAGAAACGCTGCTCTCGATCGCGATGGCCAACGCCGTGTGCATCGTTCTGCGCCCCGATCAGCAGGATTTTCAAGGGACGGCTGTGACCGTGGATATTGCCCGCAAGCTCGATGTTCCGCACTTGTTTTTGGTGGTCAACAAAGCGCTGCCGCGCTATAACTTCGCTGAGTTGGCCCGTGAAGTCAGCCGAACCTTTGAAGCGGAGGTAGTCGGGGTGCTGCCGCTGTCTGAAGATGTCGCGCAGAATGCCAGCAGCTATATCTTTGCGGCTTTGTACCCTGACCATATTTGGTCGCAGACGGTGCGAACGATCGCCGATAGGCTGGTACGTCGCTAGTGCCTTCTAAACTTTATGAACATGGTCATGAAAACCCTTTACAATGAGAAAACTGCTTGCTCTCACCTGAAAGAGAGGCCTGATGGCCGCAGCCTGTTGGGTGTGTGATGGGACAGCCTACGCATCGTGCCGGTTCTGCGGCCGGTTCGTCTGCAAGGATCATGCCTCGAAGATGCCCTTCGTCTTGACAATTTACGTCGGGGCCAACAACACGCCTAAGGCAGTTATTGTTGCTGATGCGATCTGGTGTGGAATCTGTCGTCCGCAAGGTAAGCCCATCGAGATGCCAGAATTCTATTAGAGGGCCGAGGCTATGTCCGGAATATATGATCGTTTGAATGCCGAGATTGATGATGAGGAACCCAAAGGCATCACTCCGCTTGATATTGCAGACCTTCCTGATGGGCAAAAACAGATCATGCTGTCGCTGCTGCGAGATCATTCCGGCCCCGATGGCGCTGTCGGGATTGAGACGCTGCGTTCACGGCTAAAAGAGAAAGTCCACGATTTCGACAGTGCGCTTAAGTCGTTAACGGCCAATGGCTGGTTGATCGAGATGGGGGAGGCCCCGAACCAGCGCTACCGCGTCAATTTACGCGCCAGACGCAGCAGCGAAGCGGGAATTGGTCTTTGGTCGCTTCTTTTTGAACGCATCTCAAAAGATGCATAATTCTCTTAACGATCGAACATGCTTTCAGACGTTCAGTTCTTAGAATATCTGCGCCGCTTTTTGCCTGTTGATTTTGTGCTCGACTTTGAAAGCGGCGAAACCCTGCGCGCAGCCAGCCAGCATCTTAACAGCCTCGAACGAGCACTAACTTCTTTTCTGCCGCAGTACATTGCAGAGGGAAATATTCAGCTCGAAGGACGTTATGGCGATTTGCGGCCCGGTGCGTTCTTATTCGCAGATGTTTCTGGTTTCACCGCGCTTTCAGAACAGCTTCAACAGGCCGGCGGCGTTGAGGGCGTCGAAACGCTGACGGAAGTCATCAACGATTATTTTGCGACGATGTTGGAAGTTCTGGCAAAGGCAGATGGTCAACTGCTCAAATTTGCTGGCGATGCGCTCCTCGCCTTTTTCCCAGGAGCGCTGACCGACCTGCGCCCGGCCAGCGCTGCCATTCGCACTGGCCTGCGCATGCAGCGGTTGATGCGGGATAAATTTCAGCCGGTTCAAACGCCCGGTCTGGCGAACCTTCTCGGCCCCTCTCATGACGCCAAACTGACCATGTCGATCGGCATCGCGCGCGGCGAATTATTTGAAGCGCTGGTTGGGAACGCACAGCAGCGCGATCATATTATCCAAGGTACGCTTCCCGGCGATGCAATGCGGGCCGAGAGCGCCGGCGAGCGCGATGAGGTGATCATCACCGGCGAGCTGGCGGCCGCGCTGCAAGCGGAAGGCGCGTTCCGCGTCAAGCCGCTTGATGAAGAGCACTATCAGGTCGTTGATGATCTTGGCGATCAACTTGATGATTATGAGCTGGTTCCTATGCTCAGACGGCGTGGCCTCAGCGCCGCGCTCAGTTTTGATATGGACGACCTGACTCAGCGTTTGCACGCGCAGGTCGAACGGATACATGCCGTAGCGCGCTACGTGGCGCCGGCCGTCCTCAATGCCTTGATCGCCAGCGCCGACCATCACTTGACGAGCGAAAAGCGTTTTACGACGACGATGTTCGTGCACAGCACCGGGTTCGCCGAGATGCTCGCTGCATGGGGAAGCGGCTATACGCGAACTGTGACCGAACTGCTTGAGCGCTTTTATAACATCCTTCAGCGCATTGTCTCCTCGACGGGAGGGACACTGGCCCGCACCGATCCTTTCGCGCTGGGCATT
>DAOTYT010000210.1:0-1950 GCA_034434615.1 Anaerolineae bacterium
GGCCCCAACCAAACGATAATCGAGCGCAGCCAGCCCAAAAAGAACGGCAAAGCCAAGGATAGCGAAGCGAATTTGGTCAGGTACGCGGCGAATCAGGTCAGGATCGATGGCGTCGAGCGTGGCGCTGCGGATCATCAGCACGCCGAAAGCGGTTAACGCAAGCGACGCGAACAACAAGATGAAATCGAACTGCCGCCACATACTGCCAGATTGAGTCATAACGGTGGAGAGATCTCGTTAAAACGACGATGGCCGCGATTATAACTGGGCTCGGGCGCTAAGAGAAGGATAGACTGGTGCACCAGGCGCTGTTTAGGTGGTGGTATCGTCGGTCAGGTCACCGGTTCGCTCATTGGAGGATGGCCTGCGCTCAAGGTAGCTCTCATCCTCTGGGCCTTCAGCAGTTTTGGTGATCGGGATCTCGGCCACGAGCATTGGGCTGCGGTCGCGTCTTTGCAGCGCAATATCGACGTTCTCATCATCGACCGCGACGTACTTCGAGATGACAGCTAAGATCTCGCGCTTCATCGACTCAAGGCGTTCCGGTGGCAGGTTGATACGATCGTGGACGAGGATGAACTGCAACCGTTCCTTCGCTTTATTACCGCTGCCTTTGGTTGGAGGGCGTCCCAGAATACGATCAATGAAATTTGACATGCTGCTCCCTCGCTATCCTGCTTGGCCGCCGGAGAATATCCGCGCGATCCGCTTCAGAAAACCATCGTTGTCGTCGAGCGGTAAAAAAGGAACCTGTTCGCCCATCAGGCGGCGGGCGATGTCTCGAAAGGCAGCAGCCGCGCGCGTATTGTCGCTTAGGGAGAGCGGCGTGCCGCTGTTAGAGGCCGACACGACATTTTCGTCTTCAGGAATGATGCCGATGATTTTGATCGCGAGGATATCGGTCACATCTTCTGCTGAAAGCATCTCACCGCGCCGCACCATATCTGGCTTAACGCGGTTCAGGATCAGCTTGGCCGGGCCTTTGTTCTCCGCCTCCAAAAGGCCAATGATGCGATCGGCATCACGGACAGCAGAAACTTCAGGGTTGGTGACGATCAAGACTTCATCGGCCGGGGCGACCGCGTTGCGGAAACCGCGTTCGATGCCAGCCGGGCAGTCGATGATGATGAAATCGAACTCTGCCCGCAGTTGATCGGTGAGCTGGATCATATCGGCCGGGCTGACGGCCGTTTTATCGCGCGTTTGCGCGGCAGGGATCAGGTACAGCTCTGGAACTTGTTTATGTTTGATCATCGCTTGGCGCAGCTTGCAGCGGCCTTCGACGACATCCACTAAATCGTAGACGATACGATTTTCCAATCCCATAACGATATCGAGATTGCGCAGCCCGATATCGGCGTCGATCAAGACCACGCGCTGATTGAGCTTAGCCAGCGCCACGCCAATGTTTGCAGTTGCCGTCGTCTTGCCGACGCCGCCCTTGCCCGAAGTCACCGTGACGACGGTCGCTTTTGACGGCGGTTTTTTATTAGACGTGGGGCCACCCACGTTTACCCCCATAGATGGTGTCCTTTCTATGCGCAGGTTTAACGCCAAGCCTCGACGACGATCTGGCCATCTCGGATCAAGGCGATTTCCGGTTTTGGTTTGTGGCCTTTACCCGGCGGCGAGATCGAAATGTAGCTGGCAATCCGCAGCTGAGTGGGGATCATATCCAGGGCACAGATCACGGCCGTCTCGTCGCCATCGGCGCCGGCATGGACGTTGCCGCGCAGCCTGCCCCATACCACCACATCGCCCGCAGCGACGATCTCTGCGCCGGGGTTGACATCGCCCAGCACCACAACGTGGCCATGACTATGCACGGTGCGGCCCGAACGCAGGGTTCGGCGGATGAGCACGCCTTCGATCCCGTCTTCTTCAGGGTTAAACGGGGTTCCATCGATCAGCGGCTCATCGGTCTGATCGGAACTTGTGTAGTGGGTGCGT
>DAOTYT010000211.1:0-8843 GCA_034434615.1 Anaerolineae bacterium
TTGGGCAAAAGCGCGCAGAGCATCCAGATCATCCAGCTCGTGCCCGCTAATTTTGATAACCACTGGCCTCTTTGTTTCCTGCAACATCGTCAAAGCAGCCCCGTCGTCTCTGGCAGACCAACCATCAAATTGAAACACTGCACCGCCTGCGCCGATGCTCCTTTGCGCAGGTTGTCCGTCACACTAGTGATGTGCACGTGGCGCTCGAGGACGGGGGTAATGCTGATTGCGCAGCGGTTCGTCCGCACTACATGTTTGAGCGTCGCCTGTGTGCCAGCCGGCAGCACGGTAACGATCGGTTCATTCGAATAGGCATCTTCATAAAGCAGCTGCACATCTGCCGCAGCCACGCTTCCATTCAGCTCAACGTAGATGCTCGCCATCAATCCGCGGTCGACCGGCAGAAGATGCGGCGTGAAGATCAGCGGGCCGGCAGCGGGGTCGATTTTGTGCATCTCCTGTTCAATTTCGCCGACATGCCGGTGTTTACGGCCAGGATTATATGGAGACAAATTGCCGAATACCTCGACAAAATGTGTCGTCGCTTTTGGCTCGCGCCCCGCCCCACTCACCCCCGACTTGGCATCGACGATGATCGGTTGCCCTGGAAGAAGGGCGCCAACGCGCAGGAGAGGATACAGGCCGAGCAGCGTAGTCGTTGGGTAACAGCCAGGCGCAGCAACGAGACTCGCGCCGCGGATGCGCTCGCGATTGATCTCCGGAAGGCCATATGGGACTGGCAGCAGCTCAGGATGCGCATGGGGGTGTCCATACCATTGCTGGTACGCCTCAGCACTGTCAAGCCGCAGGTCGGCAGACAGATCGATGACCATGACGCCTGCTGCCCGGGCCTGCGCGGCGAAATGCGCCGAGATACCATGCGGCAGCGCAAGGAAGACAGCATCGACTTGATCAAGTTTCGCGTCATCGTGCGCGATATAGCGCAGCGGCGTGAAAGGCACTGGCTCGCCAGCATGACTGTTTGACGCTGCAAAGACAATTTCTACATGGGGATGACGAGACAAGATCTCGACACAATCTTGACCTGCATATCCAGAGGCTCCAAAGATGCCGACGCGCAATTGAGCTGACTGCATGGTCTCTTTCATCATCTCCAAAATAGAAAATCCCCCGCCTCAGCGCTTCGAGGTCAGGGGATTGGTCTGCGTATTGTGATGGGCGTGCTGTCCCGGTCGCTAACGCAAAAACCCCAGCATGACCTCGATGGTCTGCGGGCGGCGGCTGCGACGACGACGCGGGCGACAATTCAGTATCAGCATGACGAAATTCAGCAACTTGCCATTAGCGTTGACTATCGACATTGTAGGGCAAGAGGTCGCCGCTGTCAAACAGTTGATGCGCGAATTGCTCGTCACCCGCTTGACGTCTCTTCGGTCGGGGTTTAGGATCGGATCGAAGGATGTCGAAAGACTTATGATTCACGTAGATAAACTCACAAAGCGATACGGAGTCCATCTCGCCGTCGACCAGGTTTCATTCGAAGCGAGAAAAGGCGAGGTTGTCGGCTTGTTAGGCCCAAACGGCGCCGGGAAAACGACGACGATGCGCATGCTGACTGGTTTCCTCCCCCCCAGTGACGGCCGCGCCAGCATCAACGGCTGCGATATCGTGACAGACTCTTTAGAAGCGCGCAGGCATGTTGGCTATCTTCCTGAGCGCGTACCGCTTTATCCCGATATGACGGTGCGCGGCTATGTCCTGTTCTGGGCTAAACTGCGCGGTGTGGAGCAGGCCGCGCGTCAGGTTGATGCAGCGCTTGAGCGCGTCCACCTCTCCGATCGAAGCAGCATGCTGGTGCGCCACCTCTCCAAAGGCCTGCGCCAGCGGCTGGGCTTGGCGCAGGCCTTAGTGCACAACCCGCCTGTGATCATCCTTGATGAGCCGACGATCGGCATCGACCCGCAGCAAGTGATCGAGGTCAGGCAGAGCGTGCGCGCACTCGGGGCTGATCATACAGTTCTGTTCAGCACTCACATCCTCACCGAGGCTGAGCAGGTGTGCGACCGCGTATTAATCATCGATAAAGGTCGGATCGTGGCGCAGGGCGCGCCGAACGACCTGCGCAGATTGTTGAAGACGGGCGCATCCCTGTACCTCGTCATCGGCGGCGCTACCCATGAACAGGCGCACGACCTACTGGTTTCGATCGAAGGGGTGCAAACGGTGGAAGCCAAAGGCGAAGGTTTTCATGTTCAATTTGCGGGGCAGGTCGATCGCCGAGCCGAAGTATCCACTGCAGTGATGACAGCCGGTTTTACGCTCTTGGAAATGCGCCAAGAGACAGGGACATTGGAAGACACCTTCCTCGCCATTATCGGCAAGGAAGAGGCGGAGACAGCAGGCGGCACTCTATGAGGACGCTAACCATCCTCCAGCGTGAACTGGGGCAGTATTTCACCTCGCCCTTCGCCTATATGATCGCCTCCGCAGTGCTGCTGTTCACCGGCATCTTGTTCGCGCGCGACCTGCTCGATAAGGCCCAGCGCGCCGTGCCGGTTGACCCAGCGTTCATCCCTATGGTGCTGTCTTTCACAATGGTTTTTTTCGCGCCGCTGCTCACCATGCGGCTGCTGGCCGAAGAAAGACGCGAAGGGACGATGGAGCTGCTGCTGACGGCACCCGTTTATGAGCACAGCATCGTTTTCGGCAAATTCCTGGGGGCGTGGATCTTTTACACCCTGATTTTACTGCTCACGTTCACCTACCAATTCATCCTCGCCGGCATCACCCAGCTCGACCTCGGCCACACGATCAGCGCTTATGTCGGCATCTGGCTGTATGGCGGGGCGATGCTCGCTGTGGGGTTGCTGTTCTCTGCCACCACCGAAAACCAGATCGTTGCGGCTTTTTTGAGCATGGTGACGCTGATGCTGCTTTGGATTGGCGACGCGGCCGGCCAGGTGATCGGCAATATTGAAGTGGCTCGTTTCATCCGCAGCTTGTCGCTGCAAGGGCACTTTTCGACATCATTTGCTGCAGGCCTGTTACGCGCTGAGGATGTCGCATTCTTCGCCGGCATCATCGCGGTGATGCTGTTCCTGACCGCGCGCGTGGTCGAAGCGAGTAGGTGGCGCTGATGACTGACGACTCGATCACCCTGACGCGCGGCCGCTTAGCCCAGCTCGCCAGTTTGCTCGGCGGCGCTGGTATCCTCGCTGGCATCCTTGGTCTGATCGCGGGCAGCGTGCCCAGCCCGCTGGCGATCGGCACGCTTGCCATTGGCATTGCTGGCATCGTAGGGTGGGCGCTGCTCGCTCCGCCCGATTTCATCGGATTCATCACGGGTCGTCGCGTGCGCTACGGCACGATTACGATCTTCTCAACGCTGCTCTTGCTCGGCATCGTCGGGCTAACCTATACGCTGCTGGCGCGCGGGACAGTCACGCTGGATATGACTGAGAACCGGCGCTTCACGCTCAGTCCAGAGTCAATGGGGGTGCTGCGCCGCGTCAACCGCGAGATTATGCTGACCGGCTTCTACACCTCGCGCGCCCTGCGCACGCGCGAGGTTGACGACCAGTTCTTTCGCCTCTATGAAACTGCCACCGATGGCCTGGTGCTGCGGCAGTATATCGACCCGGAGGAGCAGCCCGCGATGGCACAGCGCTTCGGAGTCTACGAAGATGCGCAGGTCTTCATCTCTTTCTTGAACCCCGATGGCAGTGTCGATTTCAGCACGCTGGCGCGGGTGCCGCGCGGCCCCAATCAGGAACGTGATGTGACCGAGGCGATCTCACGCCTACTGATCGCTGGCACGGTCAAGGTTTATTTTGAGGTTGGCAATAACACGCGCAGCCCGCTTGATGCCTCTCAGGAAGGTATTTCGGGTATCAACAACGGCATCCGTGAGAGCGGCTTGATCACCGCGCCGCTCAATTTGAGTGAGATCGCGGCGGCTGGAATGGACGTCCCAGAAGATGCCGCCGCAGTCATCTTTGCGCGCCCACTGCGCGATCTATCCACGGCCGAGATCGATGTGCTGGCGCGTTACCTAGACGATGGCGGCGGGCTGCTGCTCATGACTGATGTGCTGTTCACCGATGATGCTTTCCTTCAAGAAAACGGCGCATTCAATCAGTTTTTATGGGAGAATTACGGCATCCGCGCGCTTCATGCCGTCATCGTTGATCCCGCCTCGAGCGGGCAGACCGCACTTGATGTCATCAGCACGGCCGCATTCACCGACAATGCTATCGGTCGGCGCCTGATCCCTGAAGAAAGCCTGCCGACCGTCTTCCGCGTCGTACGGGCGGTTGATGTTGATCTGGAGCGCTCGCTGCCCAATGTCGCTAATGGTCGCGTGCTGATGTCATCCCCAGCCAGCTATGGCGAGACCAATCTACGCCTGCTCGGCGATACAAACACCTATCGTTATGATCCGGGCGAGGATCTGCCTGGCCCGCTGACGATGGTCGTCTGGTCGTGGAACCTGGCGACCGACGCCCGCATCCTTCTGATCGGCGACAGCGACTTCGTCAGCAACGGCATGATCATGATGGGCAGCAACAGCATCTTGTTTACCGATGGGTTATCGTGGGTCTCCGGCTTCGGCGACCGCATCAACTTCGCGCCGCAGGCCTACACAACCGGCCTGCCGCTGCTGTTCATCAGCCAGCAGCAGCTGGACGTGATCACTTTCTTCGTCGTCATCCTACTGCCAGGGTCGCTGCTGGTGTTGGGGCTGGCGATCTGGGCGAGACGGGTGCGGCGCGCATGATCGGCCCTTCGCGCCGGCTGCTGGCCATCCTCGCGCTGATCTTTTTCGGTCTGCTGGGGCTGGTGATGATCCAGTCTGCCCAACCGGCGCCGCTGCCGACGCCCGATCGAACCGTGACCCGGCTGTTCCCGGAATTAACGGTGCTGGACATTGCAGCGGTGCGGCTGCGCGACCCGAACAGCGATGCCAGTTTCATCATTAGCCGGGCCGCCGACGGCACATGGACAGCCCCTGACCACAGCGGGGAGCTAGACGCCGCAACCGCTACTAACATTGCCCGCACGATCGTGCTGATGCCAGTCGAGCGGCGGCTGCCGCTGTCAGAAGGCGCCAACCTGCGCGACTATGGCTTCCGCCCCTACGGCAGGCTCAGCATCGAAGTACTGCGTGGGGACGGCAGAAGCCATGCGATTGCGGTAGGCGGCCTGGTACCGTCAAACCTTGCCTATTATGCCTTGGTCGACGACGAGCCAGATATCGTACTCATCACCCGTGGGGCGATCGATTACCTGATCACCTTGGTACGCGATCAGCCAGTCAACCGCCAATAGAGAAACCAGACTCACCAAGAGCGCCCCCTCTTCAACAACGGTATCCCTGTTCAGGATTGTAACGTTCGTAATCGTATGGCAAGCGTCGTCGATGCGTCAGGTTGGCCGCGCCACCAACTGCTTGACAAGTGCCGAAACGCACGTTACTGTATTAAATTGCATGCAGGCATGGGGTCATCAGACGGCGCACTGGCGCCGTCTGTTCATGTAAGCTCATGCGGGCAGTAAGTACAGCAGGTTTATGCAACATGTAAGACTTGCTGTGACAAAATCGTCTAAACCTTGTTATGCTATACAGGACTGGAACGCGGTGTAGCGTATGTTCACGGTAATGACACGCAAAGAAGAACTTCGAACGTTGATCCTAGAGAAGGCACGGGTGCAAGGCACCATCAGTTATGATGACATCCTGGCGCTGCTGCCCGATGCTGAACGCGATATCAGCCTGCTCGACGAAATGATGGACGAGCTGCTCGATGCCGGTATCGATGTGATTCCGGGGGCGGCCGCCGAGCAAGAAGCTGGCGTTTTTGATTCCCCAAACACAGTCTCGGAGCAGGATGACGAGCTCGATCTGTTCGAACCCGAAGAGGCCGAACTGGCCGCTTGGCTGGACGATGACCTGACCGACGACGCCGGCTACCAGCAAGCGCTTGACAGTGATGATGTCGTGGGGCTGTATCTGAAAGAGGCTGGGCGTGTCCCGCTGCTGACCGCCGAAGAGGAGGTCATGCTGGCGCGACGGATGGAAGCCGCCGCGATCGCGCAGCGGCAGCTCGACGAAGCCGGCGACAGCCTGCCGCTCGACGATGTGTACACGCTGCGCGATATCATCTACGATGGCGAGCTGGCGCAGGAACATCTCGTGCGCGCGAATGCGCGGCTGGTCATTAGCGTGGCGAAGAAGTATATTGGCCGCGGCGTGCCTTTCCTCGATCTGATCCAAGAAGGCAACATCGGGCTGATCCGCGCGACGCGCAAATTTGACTACCGGCGCGGGCATAAGTTCAGTACCTATGCGACGTGGTGGATCCGCCAGGCCGTCAGCCGCGCGGTTGCCGATCAAGGCCGGACGATCCGCGTGCCGGTGCATATGGGCGACCAACTGAACCGCATGCGCCGCATTCAGATGCGCTTGACCCAAGAACTGGGCCGCGATCCGTCGATCGAGGAATTGGCGGTGGGCATGGAGACGACGCCAGATAAGATCGAGCATCTGCTTGAAATCGCTCGCCGGCCCGTGAGCCTCGAAACACCGATCGATGAAGAGGGTGATTCGACCTTCGGCGATTTTGTTGAAGATGTGAACAGCCCTGCCCCAGCTGAAGAAGTGGCGACCAATTTGCTGCATGAACAGCTTAAAACAGCGCTCGACCGGCTGCCGGTGCGCGAAGCGCAGATCTTGCGCCTGCGCTACGGTCTCGAAGACGGGCGTGTTTACACCCTTGAAGAAGTCGGCCACGCCATCGGCGTGACGCGCGAGCGCGTTCGCCAACTTGAAGCACAAGCGCTTAACCGGTTGCGCCAGTCATCGGCCCACGTTATCCTTCGTGATTATCTTTACGAAGACTGACGAGAGGAGTTAAGCCCGTGCGCGCAAAAGGCTCGCGCGGCGTGCTGATCGGGGGGCTGGCCGCCCTGGGTTTAGGTGTCGTCCTGCTCCTCAGCAATTTTTTGCTCATCAGCGAGTTCAATGTTGGCGCGCTGTGGCCGCTTGGGCTGGTCGTTGTGGGAACGCTGGTGCTGCTGCGCGGTGACTTACTGCCTGGGGCGGTGGCGCGCACTTTCGGCATCACGCGCGGCAGTGTGGAATCGGCCTCGCTCGAGATCAGCGCTGGAGAGATCGACGTGCAGGCTCAGGCGCTCACGCGCGAAGGACGTCTAATCGCAGGCCAATTCGCTTTCGACTCGCGGCCACAGCTCAGCCTGCACGATACTCATGCCCATCTCCGTTTTGATCGCTCGGCGACGCCGTGGCTGTCGTTCGCGCCGTGGCAGGTCTCATTAGCGCGCGATCTTCCATGGTCGATCTTCGTGAGCACCAGCCTCGGCAACGTCAACCTCGATTTAAGCGGGTTGATCGTGCAGCGGGCGGTCATCGGAACTGGAATGGGCGATATTCGCTTCGTCTGCCCACAAGAGGCGTTTGAACCGATCGCGCTGCGTTCTGCGGCTGGCAGCATTCAGGTGCTCACCCCACCGGGTCTGCGCGCCCGAATTTCATGCGCTGGCTCGAGAGTCTTTCGCATTCATGCTGACGAGGCGCGCTATGATCAAATTGAACCCGGCGTCTTCGTCAGCCGTGACGCAGATGCCAACGCAGCCCAGGTCGAGATACAGGTGCGTGGAACTTTCGGGGATGCCTACCTCGCTTAAGTGATGACCAGTACAACCGCAATTCCATTTGTGATTCGCGACGGGCTAGAGACCGATATCGAACGCTGTCTACGCCTTGATCACAGTTATGAAACTGACCATGTTTGGCAGATGCACATCCAGCAGGAAGAGGCAAACCACTGGCAGATCAGTTTCCGCAAAGAACGGCTGCCGCGCCGCCTCGAAGCTGCTGTACCGCAACATGAGGCGCGGCTGCGCGCTGCGCTGCCAGACGACCAATGTTTTCTGGTGGCGACGCGGCGCGGTTCAGAAGATATGCTCGGCTATTTGACGATGCTTCACGACCCGATCAATCATTTAGGACTGATTCGCGATCTTTTGGTCGGCGCGCCCGTTCGTGGCCATCAAATAGGCACGCGGCTGCTAAGTGTGGCCAGCAGTTGGGCGAAAGAGCACGGCATTAACCGCCTGCAGATTGAACTTCAAACCAAGAATTTCCCGGGCATTTCCTTCTGCCAGCAGCGCGGCTTCATATTCTGCGGGTTCAACGACCGCGTCTTCCCCAATCAGGATATTGCGGTTTACTTCGGCCTGTCGCTGCGATGAGGTAACCCACATGGATTTCGCGATCGCAGCGCTGCTGGAGCTGGTCAATGAAACGCTGGCTTCCGCCATCGTCATCATCGCCGCATCCATACTGCTGTATAACCTGACGCGCAATTTGAACGACCGCGTGGCACGCACATCGGCCATCGTTCTAGGCTGCATGACGGGCGTCTACATCGGCGACGTGATCATCTCGCTGGGGCCGGGAGCCGGCACTTACGCGGCGATCCTGCGGCTTCAGTGGATCGGCATCGCGTTCATGCCGGTTGCTATGCTGCATTTGTCGGACGCGCTCCTGGCGACCACAGGCCTTCCGTCGCGGGGACGACGGCGTCGCATCATTCGCGTGCTGTATATCATCAGCGCTGGTTTTTTGTTATCAGCGGCCTTCAGCAACTGGTTGATCATCCCTATAGAGGTATTTCCCACTTATTTCAACGGGGTCGATTTTGTCAGCTTGCAAGCAGGGCCGCTGTTTCCGCTTTATGTCGCTTACTTCCTGATCGTGACCGGGGTCGCCTTCATCAACGTCGGACGCGCCAAGCAGCGCTGTTTGACGCGCAGCACACGCCGTCGCATGGGCTATCTTCAATTTGCCTTACTAACCCCCG
>DAOTYT010000212.1:0-1559 GCA_034434615.1 Anaerolineae bacterium
ATGATCGCGCTGGTGCAAACGGTTGCAGGCAAAAAGCCGCTGTATGTGCCTTTTCCACGGCTCACTTATCAGGAGGCGTTGGAGAAGTATGGCTCTGACAAGCCAGACCTGCGCTATGATTTGGCAGCGATCGATATCACCGATGTGGCTGGAAAAAGTGGGTTTTCGGTTTTCGTCGCCAATGCGCAAGCTGGCAAGCCAGTCAAAGTGATTCGGGCGCCCGGTATGGGGCTGCGCAGCGGCACCGCCCTGCGCAAGCTGACGGAGGAACTCGAGGAGTTGGCGCGGTCGGCCGGCGCGAAAGGGTTGGCGTGGATGGCGCTACCAGAGCATGAAGATGGCGAGGTCAAGGGGCCGATCGGAAAGTTCTTTACCGTGGAGCAGAAACTGGCGCTGTTTGAGCGTTCCTCCGCCCAACCCGGAGACCTGCTGCTGTTTATCTCCGACGAGCGCGACATCGTTTATGCCGTGATCGATGAGCTGCGCCGCCATCTCGCGCGCGAGCTTAATCTCGCTGACCCAAACCAGATTGCCTTCTGCTGGATCATTGATTTCCCGCTTTTCTACTGGAACGAGGAAGAGCAGCGTTGGGATCCCTCACAGCATTTGTTCACCGCGCCGCTGCCGGAAGATCTGCCGCTGCTGGACTCCGACCCGGGGCAAGCGCGCGGCTCGCAGTACGACCTCGCTTGCAATGGCTATGAAGTAGCCGGCGGCAGCATTCGTATCCATGACCGCGCGACGCAGGAAAAGATTTTCCCCCTGATTGGGCAGGACATCGACCATGCCAAGGCGCAGTTTGGTCACATGCTCGAGGCATTTGAGTATGGCGTCCCCCCTCATGGCGGCATCGCAGCGGGTATCGACCGCCTTGTGATGGTACTCGCGGGCGAGCCCAACATCCGCGAGGTCATCGCTTTCCCGAAAACCCAACAGGGCGCTGATATCATGGCGCATGCCCCGTCTGAACCGCTGCCGCAGCAGCTCGAGGAGCTGTCGATCCGCATCGTGGAGAAAACATCAGAAAAATAGATTGCGCGACTCTGGACTACGCCAGGAAAAGGGATAACACCAGCCACCAAGTGCTATCCCTCTTCCTGAGTATTTCAGGCGCAAATCTACAGTTCGGCCCCGACGGGTTTCGGATTGTAGATAATACGGATGAAACAACTGCGTTTCGTTACACCACAAACTGCCCGTTGTGGTAGAACAGCTCACCATCGACGTGAATGGTGCTGTCGGTGCGCATATCGCAGATCATGTCCCAGTGCACACTGCTGCGGTTTTTGCTGCCCGTCTCTGGATAGCCGCTGCCGATCGCGAGATGGATCGTGCCGCCGATCTTTTCATCGAACAAAATGCTGCCCGTAAAACGATCGATGCCGAAATTGGTGCCGATCGCGAATTCGCCGAGATAGCGCGAGCCATCGTCCGAATCGAGCTGCGCGAACAGCAGCTCCTGGTTGCGTTCAGCGCTCGCCTCGACGACTTTACCGTCGACAAAGCGCAGTTGAATCCCCTCCACCGCTCGGCCCTGCACGATCGAGGGGTAGGTGAAG
>DAOTYT010000213.1:0-2013 GCA_034434615.1 Anaerolineae bacterium
AAAGCCGCCAATCAGGTCGTGATTGGTCTGCTGTTTGTCATCTTCGCCTCCAGCGTCACCACCCTCATCACCTTCGGCGCTCCCTAACCCCCATCCCACACGCAGCGCGAGGCGCGGATGCGCTTCGCGCCTTTTCTATCTGAAAGGAACTGCATGGCTGCTGATTTCAAATCGCATGTGCTGCTGCGGGATGAGAAAGGGTTCTTCGGCATCCCGTTCAAACGCCTGCTGCTGGCAGGTGTGGGCGGCGGCTTGACTTACACCGTCTGCAACATCGCTATGCCAAGTTGGGCAATTCCCGCAGGCGTAGTGCTTGCCATCTTCGTCCTCATCATGACCGGGACACGCGGCGGGCTACCCCTCTGGCAGCGGCTGATGTACCGCGCGCGTGGGTCGCTGCTGCTGGCGGCGGCGCGGGACACACAGGGCTTGTTAGGCAGTCTGGCGAAAGCGTTGGAACTGCCGGTGGAACTGGTCAAGCTGGACGCAGCGGTGGTGTTTGCGCCCGCCCAGCCCAACTATGACATCGACATGCGCGAGTGGGTGACATTTGCCCGTGCTGCTGAAGCCGATCACGATGATGGGCTGGTGTTTGTAGACGCGCCTATGACGGAGGTCATCCGCAGATGAGTACCGTCCGTACCTTCCTCATTGAACCCTTCGATATCATGCTGCACGCTACCGAAGATGGGGTGCAGTCGCTTCAGGCACGTTTCTCGACCTGGCTGCGAACCCTGCGCGAACCGGCGCGCTTCGTGTGCTGGCAGATGCCCGCTACGCTGAATGACAAAATCAGCAGCCTGAGCCGGAAGGCTCAGGACGTGGACGACGCGCAGCGGCGTGCCCTGCTGATGGAGTACCGCCGCCACTTCGAGAGTCTGAATGACAGCGCCGAATATCAACGGGCGCTGTGCGGCATGGCAGTCTGGAGCGATCAAAATCCCCGCGCACTGGCAGGCGGGATGGCTTCCGCCTTTGAAAGTCCAGTCGCTGAAGGCGCGTGGCCGTCGCTGTTTGAGGGACGCTACGAAATCCGCGAGACTCCCTTCTGGCATCTGGGACCCCAGGGTCGTCCGGGTGGTCGTCCCTACTGGTCAATCCTGACCAGCTACGAATTCGCCCCGGCGACCTGGAACTTCTTTCGTCCCCTGCCGCCGCTGCTGCGGCTGAATTTCCCGCTGGCGCTGTCGGTGGACATCTCGAAAACCTATGACCGCAACGCCGCGATTGACGCGCTGGAAGGCATCATCCAGGCGTATCAGGTGCATCTGGCGGGTGCGACAGGCGAAGACAGCCGCTCAGTGCAGCGCATTACCGACTGCCGCAAAGCCTTGCAGGAGATCAACAACGGGGATGCCCTCCATATGGTGCAGCTCACGATTGCAGTGGCGGCAGATGACCTGAACACGCTCAAAGAACGAGTACAAACGGTGGTGAACGAGACACGGGCGTGGTTCTCGCTGCGGCAGGAAGTGGGTGAACTGTTGGCGCGTTCCGTCGGGTTCTTTACGGCGAAGCGCACCAAAGACATCAACGTGCCGACCACCACCTGGCCCGTGACCTCACGCGAACTGGCCGTGATGCTGTCGCCGCTCGGCTATCGTAAGCTGTCCGCAACCGATGGCATCCTGCGCGGGGAAGCGGTGGGGGCTTCCTACCCCGTCTTCCATAACTCCTGGCGTGATAAACGTGCCACGCACGAAATCTGGGTTGGAGTCAGCGGTTTCGGGAAAACGTTTGGACTGAACTGCTATCTGACGCGGGAATACGCCGAGAACGGCATCCCCTTCGACCTGCTGGAACCGATGGGGCATGGCAAGCACATCGCGGATGCCTTCGGGCTGCCCTGGTACGTGATGAGCGCCAAAGCGACCAAACTCAATCCGCAGGATGTGATGTTCCCGACCCTGATTGAGCAAGTCTCGCACGTCACCCGCATTTACGAAACGGTGTTGGGACGTTCATTATCCGGGGCGCAGCGCGAGAACCTGGAACGCGGGCTGCTCGGTGAGG
>DAOTYT010000214.1:0-7548 GCA_034434615.1 Anaerolineae bacterium
GCGTGGCAGTTGGGGCCCAGAAGAGGCCGATCTCCTGCTGGCCGATGATGGGCGCATCTGGCGCTTAGGCTGTGGGGAGCACGAAACATGAGCGAGGTGCACATTTATCCCACTGCTCAACTCCAAGCACAAGCCTGCGCAGAGCGGATCGTCAGCATCGCGCAGAAGGCCTTAAGCGCGCGCGGCTGCTTTACAATCGCTTTGGCTGGCGGGGGGACGCCGCGTTTGACCTATCAGCTGTTGGCGACTGAAGCGTACAGCAGCCAGATCGACTGGCGCGACAGTTACATTTTCTTCAGTGATGAGCGTTGTGTCCCGCCGGAGTCGAGAGACAGCAATGCGCGCATGGCGCGGGAAACGCTGCTCAATTTTGTGCCAATCCCCCTCAATCACATCCATCGCATTCATGGTGAGCTGGAGCCTCAGAAGGCCGCCGAACAGTATGAAACAGCGCTGCGCGACTTTTTTGAGCGGCGTCTGGGCCTGCGCTCACCACAGTTTGATGTCGTGCTGCTGGGTTTAGGCGCAGATGGTCATACGGCCTCGCTGTTTCCCGGCTCGCCCGCCTTGCACGCGCTTGGGCGCTGGGCCGTTGCCAATGAGGTGGCCGCGCTCAAAAGCTGGCGTATCACGCTGACGGCGGAGGCTATCAACGCAGCGGCGAACGTCCTTTTTTTGGTGAGTGGTGCCGAAAAAGCAGAAGCGGTCAAGCGAGTGTTGGAAGGTCCGCATCGACCTGAGCTGCTGCCTGCACAACTGATTCGCCCTGAAGCTGGCAGTCTGCATTGGCTGCTCGATGCAGAGTCCGCCGCACTGCTCACGTTGACGCAGTCATAAGCGCGGCGCGGCGGGCATCTTGTCGATCAGCGCGCCAGCGTTTCGGCGAGTTTGAGCAGCCGTGCATCGATGGGTTTGGTTTTGCCGGCGATTTGTTCGAGCGGTGTCGCGGAAACCTCGCCTTTGATCATGCCCATCAGGACGCCGGTCTCGCCATTAATGAGCCGCTCGGCGGCTGCGCTGCCCAGCCGCGAGCCGAGCAACCGATCATAGGCGCCGGGTGCACCGCCGCGCTGCACATGGCCGAGGATCGTCGACCGGATCTCAAATCCCAGCTCCGCTTCGTATTTCCTGAAATAATCAGCCAGCTGCGGCGCTTTATACTTTGCGCCCTCGGCGACGACGATGATGCCATTGGTTTTGCCGCGCGCATAAGAGTCTTGCAGTGTCTTCGCCAGTGCTTCTGGCGAAGTCTCAATCTCAGGAATGCAGATCGCCTCTGCGCCACCGGCAATGCCCGACATGAGCGCGAGATACCCGCAGTCTCGCCCCATCACTTCGACGAGGAATGCCCGCCGGTGCGAGGAGGCGGTTACTTTCAGGCGATCAATTGCTTCAAGCGCGATGTTCAGCGCTGTGTCCACTCCAATCGTGATATCGGATCCCACTAGGTCGTTATCGATGGTGGAGGCGACCCCTACTACAGGAAAGCCAAGCTGCGACAGCAGATAAGCGCCAGTCTGCGAACCATTGCCCCCGATGACGACCAGCCCATCGATGCCGCGATCGCGCAGCACGTTGAGAGCATGTTTGCGACCTTCTTCGGTTCGAAACTCGGCACTGCGGGCGCTGCCGAGGATGGTGCCACCCATCTGAATAATCCCGCCGACATCTCGGGCGCCCATGGGTCGAATATCGCCATCGATCAATCCGGCGTAGCCGCGCTGTACTCCAAAAACTTCAGCGTTATGGTCGATCCCTGTCCGGACGACGGCGCGAATCGCTGCGTTCATGCCGGGTGCATCGCCCCCGCTGGTGAGTACCGCCAGTCGTTTCATCGCTGATCTTCCTGCGCTACTGGTAGCTATGTCAAAGTCGAGAGGATTGTACACCTGCTGGCGCGGGTTTACAGCGGACGATCTTTAACAATTTGAGCGCATGACATCCTGCGTTTGCGCGGGTACGTTATAATTGTAACAATCACAGTGCAAACAACTTATTTTGAGGAGATATCTTGTCATGACACAAGAGACGTTTGCGCCGCCACTTAGTGAATGGTATTACCCAAGTGAGTCCGTGAAAAGTGCTGCAATCGTCACCGACTATGAGGCTTTATATGCCGAAGCGAAAGCCGATCTCGAAGGATTTTGGGCGAAGCAGGCCGAGAAGCTGGAATGGTTTGCCCCTTGGGAGAAAGTGCTCGATCGGTCGCGCGCCCCGTTTTACCAATGGTTCGTGGGGGCCAAGACGAATATTGCTCACAACGCGCTTGACCGTCACATCAAGACGTGGCGCAAAAACAAACTCGCGCTGATCTGGGAGGGCGAGCCGGGCGACCAGCAGACTTTTTCCTACTGGCGCTTATGGCGTGAAACGAATAAATTTGCCAACGTCCTCAAAAGCATGGGCATCAAACCCGGCGATCGGGTCACGATCTACATGGGCCGCATCCCAGAGTTGATGATCGCTATGCTGGCGTGCGCCAAGATTGGCGCCGTGCACAGTGTGGTTTATGGCGGCTTTTCCGAACAGGCGCTGGCTGATCGCATTGAAGACGCGCAGAGCCGAGTCGTCGTCACCTGCGATGGGGCCTGGCTGCGCGGCAACGTGGTGCGGTTGAAGGATGTTGTCGATGAAGCAGTCCGCCGCTCGCCGGTTGTCGAGTCGGTGATCGTCGTCAAACGGACGGGAACCGATGTCGTCATGGAGCAGGGGCGCGATTATTGGTATCACGATCTGATGTCCCTGCCGATCGCCAACCCGCTGTGCGAGACGGAGGTTATGGACTCCGAAGCTCCGTTGTTCATCCTCTACACCAGCGGCACGACCGGCAAGCCCAAAGGCATTTTGCACACACACGGGGGGTATCAGGTTTATACCGCCACGACGCTGCAATGGGTATTCGATATCAAAGATGATGATCGCTATTGGTGCGCTGCAGACCCAGGATGGATCACCGGCCATAGTTATATCGTCTACGCGCCGTTGATCCTGGGTGCGACCAGCATGCTTTACGAAGGGGCGCCCAACTATCCCTATCCAAATCGCTGGTGGAAATTGGTTGAGGAATATGGGATCACCATCCTCTATACAGCGCCGACGGCCATCCGTGGTTTGATGCGTTTCGGCGATGCTTGGCCCAACCGCCATGATCTGAGCAGCCTGCGTTTGCTCGGCTCGGTCGGCGAGCCGATCAACCCTGAAGCATGGCGCTGGTTTTACCGCGTGATCGGCAAAGAACGCTGTCCGATCATGGATACGTGGTGGCAAACGGAGACGGGGGGTTTTATGATCACTCCGATGCCGTCAGTACCCCTCAAACCGGGCAGTGCGACGCGGCCGTTCCCTGGCGTTGAAGTCGATGTCGTCGATGAACAGGGTCAATCGTGCCCACCCGGCGTTGATGGCAACCTGGTCATCAAGCAGCCCTGGCCCAGCATGCTGCGCACCATTTACGGCGACCCAGACCGCTACGTCGACCAGTACTGGAGCGCTTACCGCGAACAAGGCTGGTATCTGACGGGCGACTCGGCACGCATCGATGAAGATGGTTATATCTGGATCATCGGGCGTAACGACGATGTGATCAAAGTGAGCGGCTACCGGTTGGGTACGGCTGAAGTGGAGTCCGGATTAGTGAGCCACCCGGCCGTCGCCGAGGCAGCCGCCATCGGCGTTCCCGATGAAGTACGCGGCAATGTCATCTATGCTTACTGTATCCTGCGCGCAGGCTTTGAGCCAAGTGAAGAACTGCGCGACAAACTAAAGGAACACATTCGCCATGAAATCGGGCCGATCGCCGTCCCAGCCAAGATCGAGTTCGTCGCGACCTTGCCCAAAACGCGTTCAGGGAAGATCATGCGGCGCGTGCTCAAAGCGCGAGCGATGGGGATGCCGGAAGGCGACCTGAGCACGCTGGAAGAATAGCTGCCGAGATGCGGGGCGGCACTGCTGCCGCCCCACGCTGTTTATCATCACTGAGCGGCATCGATCAGGTTCTGAATGATGCGCGCGTGGCGCAGCGCCTCTGCTGTGCCGGTGCTCGGCCGGCGGTTTGCGCGCACATTGTCGTAAAAAGCGAGCAGCTCGCTGCGAAAGGCTTCCTCGTAAGAGACGATCACGCGCTTTTCCCACGCCAGTTCCCCATCATGCCCTTGAAGGATCACCGGGCTGGGAAAACTGCGCAGATACGGAGAGGGGAACTGCAAGTAAACGCGATCATGATTTCCGAAGAAGGCGTATTCCTCACGGTAGTCCTTCAAGTCAGAGAGCTGGTGCCAATCCAGCGAGACGTGTAAATCGTTCGGATAGCGCAGCAGCGCATGGATCGACATTCCATCGCGCCAGATGTGGGTGCTCACCACGCTCTCAGGCTCGCCGAGGAAACCATCGAGCACGTAGATTTGGTGAATGAGGCTGACCGTCATCAGGCCGTAGGCCAGCCGCAGGCGCGGAACATGACACCGCTCTTTCAGCGCCTCATCGACCAATGGCGCAAGCGAGCCGCCAGCGAGTCCTTCGAGACCGCCCGCGACTTGCTGCGCCCACGTGCCGGGCGGGCGATGCCCCTCTAGGATCATGCCATCGCCGCGGCGCACGCGGTGATGTGCCCAGCCAAGCTCATCGGCCGGGTGCAGCATCGTGATGCGGACATGGGCAAGATCGCGCATCTCGCGCACCCGGTCACGCGCGTAAGCAAAAGCGGGGTCATACAGCTTGTGATAACCGACTTGTATGATGCGGTCACTTGCCTCGGCCGCTCGTGCGATCGTTTCGACCTCGCGCACATTCCATGCCAAAGGCTTTTCGACAAAGATGTGTTTGCCGGCCTCTAGAGCGGCCATGACGGTTTCGAAATGGGAGCCGCTGTGAAAGATGCCGACTGCTTCGATATCCTGCTGGGCGAGCAAGGCGCGAAAATCGGT
Organism: Anaerolineae bacterium; assembly: GCA_034434615.1. Classification (GTDB taxonomy): domain Bacteria; phylum Chloroflexota; class Anaerolineae; order Aggregatilineales; family Phototrophicaceae; genus Flexifilum. The sequence continues at coordinate 4,923 of DAOTYT010000214.1, forward strand.
GTACTGTCGCTCTAATGGGATATGATAGCGTTTGCCGACCGCTTCGAGAGTCGGAGCGTGCGCGTCTGCAAGCGCAGCGATTTGGAATCGTTCGTCGTCTGCCAGGTGAGGTAAATGCATCATCTGGGCGATGCCGCCGCAGCCAATAATGCCGATTGTTAAGCGATTCATGATCTTCTTAGCTCCATGTGATGCTGCATTAGTCAATAACGATTACACTCCTAATGATTTTAACGCGTAGGATTACACGGCCTAATGACGAAACGCACCTTTGAGCGCACGTCAGTCATTCCAGCGACGATGGAGCAGATGCTCGCGTTCCATGCGCATCCTAAGGCGCTTCAGTGGTTAACGCCGCCGCCGATCTTCGCGCAGATGCATCGCGACGACCGCCGTTCGATGACTGAAGGTGAGTTGGAATTCACCCTGTGGTTCGGCCCGATACCTTTTCGCTGGGTCGCCCGCCATGAACCCGGTCCAACCCCGACGTCATTTGCTGACCGAATGGTAAGCGGCCCGCTGGTGTCCTGGTATCACCAGCATATTTTCTCGGAGGTGCCAGAAGGCGTTCGGCTTACCGATCGCATTGAGCTTGAGCACAAACCGGGGCTGCGTGGTCTTTTCACTCGCCTGATGTTTGATGGCCTGCCCCTGCGCATCTTATTTTTCTACCGGCATTTGCGAACGCGCTATGGCGTTCGCAAGTTTGGTCGACCTGCCGAGGTTAATTCATGACAGCATCGTCAGGCAGCGCTAAGATCGTTGTCATCGGCGCAGGGATCGGGGGGTTAACCGCCGCCGCGCTGCTTGCCCAAGCGGGCTACGAGGTGACCGTGCTAGAAGCACAAACCTATCCCGGTGGGTCTGCAGGCACTTTTTTCCATAAGGGATATCGCTTTGAGGCTGGGGCGACCGTGGCAGGCGGCTTTCAGCCGATGGGGCCTCATGCGATCGTTGGTGAACGCCTGGGCATCGAATGGCCGGTTCGTTTGCATGAACCGGCGTGGGTCGTTCACCTACCTGATCGTACGATCGCCCTCACGCGCGATAACGCTGATGTTTTGGAAAAATTTCCACGCAGCGCCTTTTTTTGGGATGAGCAGGCAGCGCTGGCCGATCTGGGTTGGTCGCTGTCTGCGCAGGGGCTGCCGTGGCCTCCGGTCGATGCCAGTGAAGTGCGCCGACTCATCGCGATCGGCATACGCAACTTCCCGCGTGATCTCCGCGCGATCCCCTTCGCTTTGACATCCGCTTACCGTTGGCTGCAAGCTCGCGGTTTGGCCCGGGATGAGGCTTTCGTCCGTTTTATCGATGCCCAGCTGCTGATCTCTGCGCAAACGACGACGCGCGGCGCAAACGCGATGTACAGCGCCACCGCGCTCGATCTCGCTCGTCAAGGCGTTTATCATGTCCAAGGCGGCATCGGTGGTTTGGCGCAAACCTTGGTCGAGGTTGTGGAGGGGTATGGCGGGCAGGTGCTTTACCGGCAGCGGGTGGAGCGCATCGATGTCCAAGACGGCCGTGTCATCTCGGTGCGCGCGCGGCGCGGCCAAACCTTCCCGTGCGATTTTGTGTTGGCCAATCTCACGCCGTGGTCGCTCGATGCGCTGCTGGGTGAAAACAGCCCGCCAAAACTTCGCCGAGAGGTTGCAGGCCGTCAGCTGGGATGGGGGGCATTTGTGCTGCATCTTGGTATGCGCGCCGATGCGCTTCCCGCCGATCTACCCGATCATCACCAAATCATCACCTCTCTGCGTGGGCCGCTCGGTGAGGGACGCAGCATCTTCATGTCTTTTTCGCCCACGTGGGATGCATCGCGCGCTCCGCACGGTCATCGCGCGCTGACCGTCACCACGCATACGGATGTCACCCTATGGCGCGATGCGCTCCTGCAAAGCAGGGCTGCTTACGAGGATCGAAAGGCGGAATACACGGAGCGCATCCTCGCTGCGATCGAACAAGTGCTGCCGGGCTTCTCCGCTGGCATTGCGCTGGCCATGGCTGGCACACCGCAAACGTACCAGTTTTATACCGGCCGGCATTTGGGGATGGTAGGTGGTTTCCCGCAAACCTCGTTGTTCAAGGCGCGCGGCCCGCTGACGGGCATTAGCAATCTGCGCCTGGTTGGCGATTCGATCTTTCCCGGCCAATCGACCGCGGGAGTCTCGCTCGGCGCGCTGCGCGTCGTGGCCGACGTGCAGCGCCGCCTGCCGCCTGCCGAGCCGCGCATGTACTCCCTGCCGTCATCGCCTTCGGTCGAGGCTGCTGCCTCATGAGCGACGCGCCGGTTATCCACTGGTTTCGCCGCGATCTGCGCCTAAGCGACAACAGCGCGCTCGCGGCCGCTCTCCAGACCAATGCGCCTGTTCTCCCTCTGTTCATCTTCGACCCGGCCCTGCTCTCGGGAGAGCGTTTTAGCTGTGCTCGGCTAGCGTTCATGCTTAAAGGGCTGTATGTTTTGGCGGAAGCGCTCGAAAAGTTTGGGGGCAATCTCTTCATTCGCCATGGCGATCCGCAGGTTGTGCTGCCCCGCTTGGTCGACGAAGTGGGCGCGCAGGCGGTCTACTGGAATCGCGATTATTCTCCATACGCTCGTCGGCGAGATGCCGCGCTTGAACAGACGCTG
>DAOTYT010000215.1:0-6758 GCA_034434615.1 Anaerolineae bacterium
CGTCGCAGCCATGAACTCTGCTGGGGTATACCAGCCAGGGCATAATATGGCTCCATCGAAAACGCCCAAGGCGCCGATCTGCTCGGCCATCGCCGGTGGGTTTGCGCTCGCCAGGGGGGACAGCGGCGCTGTTAGATCGCGCTGCTGAAGCGCCGCCTCTGCCGAAGCCAACGCTGCATCAAAACAGGCAAGTACGACCTCAGCGCCGGCTGCTTGCAGCCGACTGCCAAGACCCACTTCAAACTCACCAATCGTGCCAACGACTGCAACTCGTTTTCCTGCGATTGCGCTCATTGCGACTGCTTTCCGGTTCAGCGTGAATATTTACTGATTCCCAGCCCCCCATCGATCCGGATGAAAGCTCCGGTCGTATAGGCGCTGTCCTCAGAGGCCAAATAGACGACGGCGCGCCCCATCTCTTCAATTCGCCCAGCGCGCTTGAGCGGGACAGCCTGCCGCTGCGCTTCGAGGCCGGCCGGGGTTTGCAGTTCTGGCGACGGATCATTGAGCGCGGACTGCACCCACCCAGGACCAATGTGGTTAACTGTGATGCCGTATTGGGCCAGTTCAAGCGCCAGCACACCGACCAGATTGTGCATCGCTTTCTTCGTTCCGCCGTACACCGGCGTGATCGGGAACTGCATATCGGCCTGGACGGAAGACGTAATGATGATGCGCCCGCCTTCGCCCTGCGCGATCATCTGGCGCGCGGCGGCCTGGCATACGTACACCGTGCCTTTGAGGTTGACATCGACGACCGCCTGCAGATTGGCCGGCGTGATATCAAGAAAGCGTTCCCAGCGAATGACCCCGGCATTGCTGACGACGATATCCAGCCGGCCAAGTTGTGCAACCACCTGCTCGATCATCGTTTCGACCTGATCGGGCTGCGTCACATCGGCCACCACCGGCACAGATCGGCGGCCGAGCGCGCGCAGGTCGGCCGCTCGCGCCTCCAACTCGGGGGCACGCTGGTAATCGTTGACGGCGACATCGGCGCCGGCCTGCGCCAGCGCATGCGCGATGCCCCAGCCGATGCTGCGCGGATCGGAGGCTCCAGTCACTAAGGCTGCCTTGCCATGCAAAGTCATCATTTCTTTTTCTTTTCGCTTTCCAGCATTCAGCCGCCGGATTTATCCGACCGGCATTCAGCCGACCGGCATTCAGCCGACCGGCATTCAGCCGACCGGCACAAAAAGCGATTTAATGCCGCGGCGGCTCTCGAATCCGTCAAACGCCTGCTGCCAATCCGTCACTGGGTAGATATCGGTGATCAATGGCTTCGTCTGCACCAGGCCGGCTTCTAACAGCTGAAGCGCCCGAATCCAAGCCGAAGGCACGCTGGCATTGCTGCCGGTGACGACCAATTCGCGATAGCAGAGCTGGTCAAGGTCCCAGGCGATCGGTTTGCCGAACAGACCAATCTGAACGTAGCGGCCACGCCGCCGCACCAGTTCGAGCAGCTGCATCGCAGCGGGACCAGCGCCAGAACATTCATAGACCACATCGGCCCCCATCCCCTCAGATGTCAGCGCTTGCACGAGCGGCTTCGGGTCTTGTGCCTGCACGTTGACGATATGGTCGGCGCCGAGCTGCTGCGCCAGCGCCAGGCGAGCGCCATCAGCATCGGTGCCCAACATGACCACTGTCGCACCGGCAGCTTTGACAACCTGAAGCGTAAGTAGGCCGATCGCGCCCGGCCCCGCGATCACAGCGACATCACCAGGGGCGACAGTCGGCGGCTCCAGCACGCCATGGACGACGCAGGCGAGCGGCTCGGTGAGGGCCCCGGCTTGAAAATCGACATTTTCCGGAAGCAGGTGAATGTTCTGCTTGGGCACAATCACATACTGCGTAAAACCGCCGTTGACCGCCGACCCGATCGAACGCCGGTTCAGACACAGGTTGTTCTGCCCAGCGCGGCAGTACCGGCATACGCCGCATGTGTAGAAGTACGTTTCCGTGGTCACGCGGTCGCCAGGGCGCAGCCCATCAACCCCCTCGCCCACCGCCGCGATCGAGCCAGCGACTTCATGGCCCAACACCACCGGCGGCCACGAACGGAATTCGTCCTTATAAATATGTAAATCGGTGCCGCAAATGCCGGCAGCCTCTACTTTGATCTTGACTTGCCCAGCTTGTGGTTCGGGTTCAGGAATATCGCGCAGCTCGATGTTGCCAACACCCAGCGCGACTTTCATCACGGCTTTCATAAACCCATTCCTTTAATGAAGGTCATTTTTCCCACTGATGGTTATACCACTATCTGCTAATTGACGCAATCGATTGCATAACCGCCGCTGTCGCCTGAAGATGAGATCGCGTCTTGTTTTGCTCGGCCTCTAGTGCTATCTTGACAATGCGCGCAGCACAGGAGTTTCAGATCCGTGAACGCACGATTGACGATGGCCGATATCGGCCGGCTGGCTGGAGTGTCCGCATCAACCGTTTCCCGTGCTCTCAGCGGCAACCCTGCTATTCCGCACAGCACGCGCGAGCGCATCCTCCGCATCGCCGAAGAACATAACTACATCCTCGATGTGCGCGCCAAGAATTTCCGACTACGCCGCTCGCAGACGATCGCCACCTTGTTTCCTTATCTTGGCGAGAGCCGCCGCATGATCTCGGACCCGTTCTACATGGAGGCGATGGGCGCCATCACCGATGAACTTGACCACTATGGCTACGACATGCTGATCGCGCGCGTGCACTCAGATGACGATGATTGGTGTTTGCGCTACGTCATGAATAAGCGCGTCGATGGGATCATCCTGATCGACCGGGCGCTCGAGGATCGCGGCATCGCTCGCCTGCAAGAGCTGGGCGCTCACTTCGTCGTTTGGGGGCCTACCTTGCCCAGTCAGGACTATATTTCCGTCGGCGGCAACAGCATTGCCGGGGCGATGATGGCCGTGCGCCATCTCGTCAGTTTAGGCCGGCGCACGATCGGTTTCGTTGGCGGCCAGCCCCACATGGTCGAGACAGAACTGCGCAGGCAGGGCTACCAACAGGGGCTGGCCGAATGCGGCCTGCCCTTCGACGAGCGGCTGGTTGCCTATACCGATTTCACGCCGGATTCCAGCCACAGCGCCGTCGACGAGCTGCTCGCACGAGCGCCCGACCTCGATGGTCTTTTTCTGTGCAGCGATTTCATCTCGATCGCCGCGGTGCAGCTCTTGCGCGAACGCGGACGCCGGGTCCCGGAAGAGGTTTCCGTCGTCGGCTACGACGATATTCAGCTGGCCGCGCGCTGCGACCCGCCTCTAACGACGATCCACCAGCCGATTCAGGAAGGCGGCCGGCTGATGGTGCAGAAGCTGTTCGATCTGATCGAAGGCCGCCCCACCGAACCGGCCATGCTGCCGGTCGAACTCGTCGTGCGCGATTCGTGCGGTGGGCGCGCCGCCTTGACTTAATCGGCACAAGCGGCGCACCCAATTCGCCTCAACGCATAAACTGCTCGAGATAGCGCCCGGACTGCACAATCGAGCGCTTGACATCTTCGATCGACGACTCGTAAGCGCGGTCTTCAACCTCGATACAAACTGGCCCACGATACGGCGAGTCGGTGAGCGCAGAGAAAAACTTTCCCCAATCCACACTGCCTAGACCGGGCAGTTTCGGCGTATGCCATTTCAAGCCCAAAATGCCGCGTTCATAGATCAGGTCCGGATCGATCTTTTCGTCCTTGGCGTGCACGTGCACAAATTTGGGCGCGAACTCTCGAATGGCGCGCACATAATCAATGCCCTGCCAGATGAGATGCGACGGATCAAAATTCAACCCAAAGTTCGCGCTTGGGATGGTCTCGAACATGCGCCGCCAAATTTCCGGCGAGATGGCGAGATTCTTGCCGCCCGGCCATTCATCGTTGCTGAACAGCATCGGGCAGTTTTCGATGCCGATACGGACATTCTGGCTTTCGGCAAAAGCGACGATCGGCTTCCAAACCTCCTCGAACAAGGGCCAGTTGTCATCGACTGACTTAGCCGGGTCGCGCCCGATAAACGTATTCATCACGTGGATGCCGAGCTTTGCCGAAGCTGCGATCACTTTCTTGATGTGCTCAACATAGGTCTCTCGCTCGGCTGCATCGGCGACCAACGGATTCGGATAGTAACCGAGGCCGGAAATTTTCACCCCGGTCTGCGCCACCAGCTCCTTGATGCGCGCTGCGTCACTATCCGAGAAATTGGTCACATCAATATGGGTGACGCCAGCATAACGACGTTCGGCCTTGCCCACCGGCCAACACATCACCTCCACGCATTCAAAGCGATGCTCTGCCGCGAATTTAAGCACCTCTTCCAGCGACAGATCGGGCAGAATAGCGCTTACAAAGCCAAGTTGAAACATATTTTTTTGCTCCTTTTCACTCAGTCAGATCGACCCAAGCGCGCTGCTGGTGGCTGCGCAAAATCGCTTCACATAACTGCACTTCCAGATGCCCATCTTCGAAAGTGGGATAGGGTTTGGGTTTTTCCCAATCGCCGGCGGCTGCATAGGTGTAAATGGCGCGGTAAAGCTGCTTGAAGGTATCGGGAAAGCCTTCATTGTGCCCGCCAGGATAATCGGCATGCTCAAGGGCGCGCCCCATCAACAAGGATGGATCTTTCAGCAGCAGTTCGTTAGGACGGTCGCGATGGCCGATCCACAGCTCATTGGGGCGTTCGCTGTCCCATGCCAGCGCCCCTTTTGAACCCGAGATCTCGAACGAGAGCTGGTTCTTGCGGCCGGCGGTCACCTGAGAGACGTTCATCGTTCCACGCGCGCCGCCTTTGTAGTGAAAAAGCACGGCCCCCCAATCTTCAGTGCGAATCTCGACCGGATCATACTCGACGGGTTGATTTTCGGCCCTCTTGCCTTCAAACGTAGCGACGGCCTGCCGTGGTTTGCGCCGCACTTTGACGAACGTGCTCAAATCGGCCAGCAGCGACTCGACCTTCAAACCGGTGATGAACCCGATCAGATCCATCCAATGCGTCCCGATATCACCGATCGCGCGCAGGTCGCCACCGGCTTCGGTCAGCAGGCGCCAGTTCCAATCGGTATCGAACAGCAGCCAATCTTGCACATAGGCGCCGCGCACTGCGTACACCTCGCCGATCGCCCCGCTGCGCACCAGTTCATGGGCATGCAGCGCGATCGGATAAAAGCGAATGTTGTAATTAACGGCGCTGATCTGGCGAGGATGGTCGCGCGCGATCTGTACCAGCTCGGCGGTTTCCCGCGTATTCATCGCCAGCGGTTTTTCGCAAACGACGTGTTTGCCCGCCAGCAGCGCGCTTTTCGCCATTTCGAAATGCAGATGGTTCGGCGTCGCCAAATGCACGGTATCGATTTGCGCATCATCGAGGATCGCTTGAAAATTTGGATAGCCAACCTCAAGGCCAAGTTTTCGCGCTGCTTCCCGGCTCATCTCCGCCGTCGAGCCGAGGATACCGCGCACCTTGAAGCCCAATCGACGCAGCGCCTCTACATGCACCGGCCCAATAAACCCCGTTCCTGCGACTGCAATTTCAGGCATTAACAACTCCTTTCGACATAATAAGTGTATCGTCGCGCCGGTTTGCGACTCGCGCAATCGATTGCATTTATATCCATCTGCGCACGGCGGCGCAACCATGCAGCCGGCTTAGCACACAAAACAGGCGAAGGCCCTAGGAAAGCGCCTCAAAACCGGCAACGATATCGAGCAGCTCTTCCGTGATCGCGCTTTGGCGCTGGTAGTGGTAACGGTTATGCAGTTCGATCAGCCGTTCTTCGATGTTGCGTTCGGCGGCCTGCATGGCAGCGAGGCGGCTGGCATTTTCGCCAGCCAGCGACTCGGCACATGCGCGGTACAACCCGACAAACAGATACTGCTGAAGGAGGGCGGTGAAGAGCGCGTCCCAGTCCATCGTCGAGGTTGGCAGAACGCGCGAGGGCCACGGTTCATTATTTAACCTTTGCAGCCAATCAACGTCGATCGGCAGCAGGCGCAGCAGATGCGGCTCATAACTGGCGGCGCGCAGGGTGCGGTTGTAAAACACCAGCACCCGTTCGATATCCCGAGTCTGCCGCCACGACTCCACCTGCAGCACGATATCTTGAACCAGCAGCGCGATCCCGTTGATTGAGCCGGGCACATCAAACTGCGCATCAACCGGCACGCGCGCGCCTTCAAGATGAGAGACAACCCGGGCGCCAACCGCCAAAACTGACCATTGGGCGCGCGCCAGTTTCATGCGCTCAAGGCGGCGCAGCGCAAACGAGGTAATGCGTTCGTTAAACTGGCCGACCAACCCTTGATCCGAACCGAAGATGATCACACCCGTCGGCGCATCGACCGGCGGCTGCTGGCGCACCGTGGGCATCTGATTGCGGAGCACCACCTGCAATCCTAACTCGATGGTGTGGTTATATTCTTCTAACGACGCAACCGCTTGTTCGTATTGGCGAATGCTGACCGCGGCCAGAGATTTCATCGTCCTGACGACGGACTCCAGCCCCTTGACGCTGTCGATCTGGCGGCGCAAGCTCTCAATCGTCTGCATGCAGCTCCGCTTTCAGCTTCTCCAAAGCGCTCCGCGCCCGCTCAATGAAGAGCGCGCGATCTTCTTGCTCTAACGGCTGGCCGGCAGCAATGCGCTCAGCGAGGTCATCGGGCACCGCGGCGCGCACCAGCGGTTCGGCGCGCCGCGCCACCGCATCAACCGGCAAATCATCGTACAATCCCTCAGTCACGGCCAGAAAGGCCGCGATCTGCTCGGCCACAG
>DAOTYT010000216.1:0-3907 GCA_034434615.1 Anaerolineae bacterium
TCGCCGGTATAAGACCTGGCTGTAACATTCGCAGAGGCTGTCGTTGGCGCACGTATTCAGGGTTGACCTGAATACGTGCCAATCACATCGTGTTGAGCGGATAGAAAGGAGGTGAGGCCGTATGGAACAGGACAGTCGGAGTTATGCCCAATCCGAACGATCAATAACGAGTTTGTGCGGAGGTAAAGCACATGATCCTGATGAACCGGATCCGCAGCGACGATGGCGGCTTCACCGCCTTTCGGGTACAGGTGAGCCGCGCAAAACTGGCGCGCTTTATTCACGGGCAGTTTGTTGCCCATATGCGGTCGATTTACTGCCATGAACAGGCGGCGCTGGCACTGTATCACGGGTTGGCAGCGCGGGCAGCAGACCCCGCGCGACGGGATGTTTTCCTGCGGCTGGCACAGGCTGAGACGCGCCAGCTTGAACGCCGGGCAGAGATGTTGAAGCGCCTGAACGCGCAGGTTCCATGCTGTGTAACCCGGCTGGGCCGCCTGCGCCAGCATGTGCTGATCTGGTTGGGGCCGCGCTACGCCCTGGCGTGGATCAAACACATCAAGAAGGGTGATGTTCGCCGCCAGATGGAACTGGCACGCCTGCTGAAGACGCTGAACGAATGACAGATGTTATGTGTTGGTTAAGCATTTACGCGCGCTATCTGAACTGCGCTAGGCTTGACCAGCGTTCGCCACAAACTACATAAGGTTGCTGATGGAGTTCGAGGTTTTCGTTCAGCAAATCACCCAGACAGCCGCGCCAATCCTGCAGGAAATCGGGCAGGGGCTTTCACCCGTATTCGGCGCGTTTGATGCTGTGCTGATCGGGCGGCTGCTGCTGGTGCTGATTCTATGCGGCATGATCGGGCTAGAGCGATCTGAACATGAACGTGCCAGCGGCTTTCGCCCGCATATCTTGGTGGGACTGGGCGCATGTCTGATGACAATGGCGGGGGCTTATGCCTTACCGGACGTCGAAATGCGTGACCCAATGCGCGTAGCAAGTTATGTCGTCTCTGGCATCGGCTTCCTGGGCGCAGGGGCCATCCTGCGGCATGGCACAACCGTGCGTGGGCTGACGACCGCCGCCAGCATCTGGGGATCAGCAGGTATCGGTATCGCGACCGGCGTGGGGCTGGGCGTGCTGGCGGCTGTAACCACGCTGTTTATCCTGTTCACACTCACGACGCTCGAGCGCCTGGAAGCGCGGTTGGGACGCGGCGAAGCCGCTAATGATCTGAAAATTCATCTTAGGGATGACCATCGCGCCGTCGGCAAAGCGCTGACAGCCCTGGATCGGCTGGGTGTGCCGGTAAAAAAGGCAACCATGCTGCCTACCACCGGTGATACCGCTATCCTGCGGGTAGAACTCAGCCGCCCGCTCAAGCCGGAGCAGGTATCGCGCCTGGTCAAGCAGCTGCTGGTAGTGAAGTCCATCGCCCGCGTAGATGTTGCGGCGCTCGAAGTGGAAGATGTGGAAGAACTGGCGCAGGAAGTCATCGCGCTGACCAGCGACACCCAACAGCAGATGGAGCAGTTGAACCTGGACGATGAACATCTGCTCAAAGACCTCAACGAGCCTGAGACACAGGGCGCTGTCGCCCTGCCTAAAGAGCGAGTTTCCCGCCAGTACCGGCGGTTACTCTATCGTAGACGATCACAGGATGAAAGGAGCGAATGACTTAAACAACGGACGATGACAGTAGTAGTGGTCGATTGACGGGTCGCTCCAGCGTCCAGCACAAACTGCATATGGAGCTACAGGAGGTGTCGCGCACCTGACGATGCTGACGATGCATGTCACACAGGTGATGTCTGTATTAGTATTATCTGAACAGTGCCACTCCTGCTCCGATTGCCGTCTGTGTAAGACGCTGCAAGCGACATCACCCAGTCGGGTTTTCCCGGCACAGTATCTTTACGTGACACGACATCCAAAGCTATTGAGGAGCGTTTTACCATGACGAATGTCAAGACCTATGACCTGCGTGAGCTGATCGACAAGCAGGACTGGAACACCATCAAGACCCACCAGGCGACTTGGTCTACCCCAAAGATCGTAGGCATGATGCGGGAACTGCCACAAGCGCAGAAGGTTATTCTGTTCCGCCTGCTGGAGAAGGATCGCGCAATTGAGGTGTTTGAACGGCTGGACATCGCCGAACAGACCGATCTCGTGCGTGCCATGACTGACCCCGATGCTGTGCGCCTGCTGGAACAACTCGATCCCGACATGCGCACGCACCTGCTGGACGAACTGCCCGCTAAAGTGACCAAGCGTCTGCTGGCAGCGCTCACGCCAGATGCGCGGCAGGCGGTTAATGTCCTGCTAGGGTATCCTGAAGAAAGCGCTGGACGCATCATGAACCCGCGTTATCTGGCGGTGCGCACCAGCGCCACGGCAGATGAGGCGCTGGCGGCGGTTAAAGCAAGTGAACTGAGCAGTGAGGAACTGCGCACTGTGTTCGTGATTGACGAAGGTCGTTTCTACCAGGGCTTCGTCTCGCTGGCTTCCTTAATCAAAGCAGAACCCAATACGCCGATTCGCGATTTGATCGAAAACCCGGATGTCTTCGTCGGCGCGACCGAAAACCGACTGGTCGCGGCGCGCCTGCTCAAGCAGTACGATCTGGTCGCCCTGCCGGTAGTAGATGGTGAGAACCGCCTGGTGGGCGCGGTGGCGTTTGATGATGTGATCGATGTGCTGGAAGAAGAAGCGTCAGAGTTAATGTACAAAAAGGCGGGGATTGTCGATGTGCAACGCGAACGCGACGTGATCCACAGCCAGAAGCTGACGCAGGGGTCATTACTGTACGCCGTGCGCCTGCGGATTTTATTCCTGCTGGTCACGGTGGCGGGTGGCCTTGCTGTTGGCGCGCTGATCGACGAATTCGAGGAAACACTGGCAGCTGTTCTGACGGCGGCGATATTTATCCCAATTGTGATGGACATGGGAGGCAATGTCGGCACACAGTCCACCACGACATTTGCGCGCGGCGTGGCGCTGGGTCACATCAATCTGAAGCGCTTCTGGAAGCACGTCCGGCGGGAGGTCAGTGTTGGGCTGATCATGGGCGCGATTCTGGGGATTTTGACTGGGGTCATCGCGTGGCAGTGGCAGGGTGTTCCCAACGACGTCCCACAGATCGGCATCGCGCTGGGCGTTTCGATCTTCGCGGTGGTGACGCTGGCGACCTTCATGGGCTTCTTCCTGCCCTGGCTGCTGATGAAGCTGGGCTTCGACCATGCGCCGGGCGCAGACCCGTTCATCACCACCATCAAGGACTTCACCGGGCTGGCGCTGTATTTCACGCTGGTCGGGCTGCTGATCGGAGTTTAGTTGAAGTATCCAGATGTGCAGTGGGCGTGGACCCGCCCGCCCACTGTGCTTGGCTTCACCGCTGTCTATATTCTGCATCTATACATAGGGCACTCAACACCGGCTGTCTTCCTTCAATTAGCTGCCGACTTTGGCGGCAACCTTCGCCCAGCATCTCAACATGGAGAGGTTGATTTCACGGGAGGCTGCTGTGCCGCACTGCCTGTCTAGCCAGGATTTTTCGCATTCAGGAAAGCGCTGACTGCCAGAGCGCTGCGCGATTTGGCGATCAGCAGCCGGCGCTGGCATAGGATGCCGATCTGCATTCTGTTCGACGAGCCGCTCAATGCTGTGCAGGCTGCACGCACAGATTATCCCCAGCGTGCTGGACGATCTGCGCGTACACACTAAGAGCATCTTCGGCGCCATGTCCGATTTGGGCATGGCTGGAAACCAACTTTGACAGCGCGCTCTTTCTAACGGACGGGCGTAAGGTGTGTGTTGATGGATACGGGAAAGACACGCGCTCGCATCGCTCGCGCACAGCCTAGCTGCGCATATCCAACACAACGCGACCCGTAATCTGCCC
>DAOTYT010000217.1:0-17697 GCA_034434615.1 Anaerolineae bacterium
GCAGTGGCTGGCGCTGCTGCCCGATGTCTGTCAGGGCGTCGATGTGGCTGCGCTGCGCGCCGATGCCGACCGCGTGCGCGCCGAATTGGAGCGCGTGGGGCCGGAGGGCATGGCGAATTTCGACCGGTCGCTGCTCAAGCCGGTGCAGCGCAGCCGCGTCTAGATCAGCTCGACGGCGAAGAAGCTGGTGAAATTGACCCCGCCGATCTCCAACGTGCCGGCGCTGACGCGCCACTGCAGGCGCAGGGTGTGCGTCCCTGCGGCGACGTTGCGCACCTGCGTAAGGGCGAACGGCTGAAAGGCATTGGCGGCCGGCGCCTGCATCAACGTCAGGCCGTAAGTCGCATTGCCGATGCGCGATCCATTCAGGTTGATATCCAGGCAGCAGTCGGCCCCTGCGGATGAGTTCTTCCACGACCCGCTGGCGCCAACCAGCACTGGCGCGCCGCTTGTCGTGATCGAGCCGATGAAGGCCGCGTTGACATCGACAAACGTCGTCGACGTGGTGGTGAAGCTGAAGCCGTTGAGGATGGTGAACAGGTTGAGCGGGGTGTCCTCGCGCAGTTTGAGAAATTCGAGGTTATCGCGCAGATGGGTGTTGAGCATGCCGGCGGTGACGACCTCGCCGGTCGTCCATGTGCGCGGCGCTGTCCAGATGGCGGGCATAGGTAGCTCCTCTTTGCAGGCTCTTTGATATCGTTCGATGGGGTCAGTAGGCGAGCACGGCCGCTTCAAGCGCCGCTGTGCCCAGCGTCCAAAACGGCTGGTCGGCTGGTTCGAGCAGCAGGCGAATGCGGTGGCGGCCGCCGCCCAGCTCGACGGTGTGCTGCTCGGCGATGATGAGGTAGGCGCCGCTGTGGCCCGTCTGCGTTTCCGCGATCACGATGCGGTCGAACAGCGTCAAGCCGAGCGCCGCAGGACGAGCGCGCGCATCGACGGCGATCGCGCGCACGATGCCGCGTGGGCGGCTGCCGCGCGCCAATTCGAAGCGCGCCATCTGGTCGGCCTCATCGATCGAGCTGAGCAGGCGCGGCCGCAAATCGCGCCCGCGCAGGCCGTGGAACGTAATGCTGCGCTCATCCTGATGGGCGATCGTCAGCGGGTCGCCGCTGATCAACGGCGTGCCGCGCACCTGCGCGCCGGGCAGGAGGAAAGCGGGCGCGCTGCTCGGGTTGCGCCATTCGATGAGGGCAGCGCTGGCGGCGGCCTCGCGCAGCACGGCGGTCACGGCGACCGGCGATCCGGATCCGTCTGCGGCAGTATTGGCGCTGAAAACGACGCGGCTGATCGTTAGCGCGCCGAGCGGCTGGCCCGATGAGTCGCGAAAGCGAGCGGCCATCGTCGTCGTCCCGGGGGGCAGGCGCTGCGGGCTGGTGAGCGTCCACAGCGGCGAATCTGGCGCGCCGACGGCGCGCGGGCGAAAACTTACGCGCACGAGGTTGGCCGGCGGCGGATAGGCGTAATCGAGCGCGCTCATGTCGTCGTTGAAGATGGCGGCGGTTGGCGCGGGCCTGAGGTGGCGGTGGCGGTTGTGAAAGATGGGCGTGCCTTCGCGGTCGATGAAGAACCGGCCGCGCTCGCTGGCGACGGCATCGCGCAGCGCTTCGATAGCTGGCACATCCCACAGATCGCCAACGTAAGCGAAGGTCGAGATGCCCGGCTCCAGCGCCGGGGCGATGGCTGGCCCGGCCAGCACGGCCGATCCGACGGCGCTGAACCCGGCCACCCCAAGCACCCAGCGCCCGGCGAGGGCGCGGCGGCGCAGCGGCAGCGCATCGAACAGGGCGGCGATGATCGCATCAGCGCGCGCGTTCGTGAGCGGCGGCAGGCGGGCGATCGCTTGCTCGAAGGCGGCATCGACGGTGGCGGCGTGGATGACCGCGCGGCGCGGGCCGTCGGCTCCTGGGATTGGCTCGATCTGGGTGATGAACCCTGTGAAGTGGACGCGCATCTGCTGGCCGTGGCGGCTGCTGATGCGCAGCGGCCGGCCGGGCGCCAGCGGCTGCGAGCTGGCCTCTGGGCTGTAAATGCGCGAGCGGCTGCGCACGGTGATCGCGGCCTGCCCGGGCGGGGCGACGCTCTCGCCAGGCGCTGCCATGCCCAGCCGCCACTCCAGCTGCAGCACGTCTGGGCTGATGTCATCCTCCGGCCCGAAGACGCCGTCATCGTCCCAGTCGATGGCAATGGCGTAGTCGATCGCGCTCATGCGGGGCCATCCATATCGATCAGCCATGCGTGGCGCAGCGCGCAGCCGTGGTAGCTGGCCCCGCCGTAGGTGAAAACGCTGACCTCAACGCCGACGCGCGCCGGTTCGGCCAGCGCCCCGCCGAGCGTGACATCGGCGGCCAGCGCGGCGAAGTAGGCATCCACTAATGTGACCAGCGCAGGCAGATGATCGCGCAGGCCGAGGCCTTCGTCAGCGCGGGCGGCCAGCAGCAAATGGGTGATGGCGTAGCTGATGGTGCGCGGCCCCCCGGCGAAGGCGATCGCCTCGAAGGCACGCCCGCGCTCGGCGAACAGCCGGCGCGGCGCGCCCCCAGCATAAGCCGTCTCATCGCCGGGCAGGACGATGAGCGCGGGCAGGCCGGCACGGTCGAGATAGGTGGGCAGCGCGTCCAGGTCGTGATTATGGCGGATGCCGGGTACCGTTAGCCCGGCGAGGGCGCTGAGCGCGGCGCGTAAGGTTGGCATAGAGCGGCTCCTTTTTTGTGAAATTTGTAAATATGGGTTGACTGATTCTCTAAAACTAATATCATTAGCTTTTAAAGCTAACACTATTAGTTTTGGAGATGAGGTTCATCATGGCTCAGGCAGTTACCATTCAGCGGGACACGCGCAGCCTGCCGCGGCGGCTGCTGCGTTTGGAAGGGGGGGCATCCTTTTCGCGGGTGCGGTTGCACTTTATGCCCACTTCGGCGGCGCACCCCTGGCATTTATCGTCTTGCTGCTGGCCCCCGATCTGTCAGCGATCGGCTATCTCGTGGGGCCAGCGGTGGGAGCGCGTTTGTACAATGCGGGGCACACGACGATCGGCCCTGCCGCTTTGCTCGCGCTTGGCTTGTTCAGTGAACAGATCGCCGTCGTCCAAATAGCCTGCATTTGGGGCGCGCATATCGGACTCGATCGACTGTTGGGCTACGGATTAAAATATCCGTCTCGTTTCAAGGACACGCATCTGAGCCGCGTATAGCGAAGAAGACATGCCTTATCCGTTACAAATCACTGCTGAAGACGTGATCGCAGCGGCGCGCAAGCTGATCGAGCAAGAGGGGCTTGATCAGCTTGCGCTAGCGCGGCTCGCGACAGCACTGGGCGTGAAGGCGCCCTCGCTGTACCGGCTGTTTCCCAGCAAGTCGGCGCTGCTGCGCGCCATGAACGAGACGACTCTGCACGACCTGGCCGCCGCCATGAACGAGGGCATTGCGCAGGCTGGCGACAACCCCGAGGCGAAAATCATGGGCATGGCTGCTGCCTATCGGGCTTTCGCCCTGCGTTTTCCCGCGGCTTATGGCCTGCTGTTTGCCACCACGATCGCCGATGTGCGCGGCGATCCTGAAATGGCGGAGGCAGTGGCGCTCCCGCTGCAAGCGATCATGGCCCAGATCGCTGGCCCAGAACAGGCGCTCACTGCGCTGCGCGGCGCGTGGGCGCTGGCGCATGGGTTTATCATGTTGGAGCTGAATGGTCAGTTCCAGCGCGGAGGTGACCTGGAGGCCGCGTATCTTCACGCAGTGCAGGTCTATGCCGCCGGTTGGCGCGAGCGCCGGCTAGGCCGATAGACGGCGCAGCGGGGCGAGCGCAGCGCGCAGTTCGGCCGGCAGCGGCCCGCTTTGACGCAGCAGCCATGCCGCCCAGCGCAGCACCAGATCGCGCGCCTCGGCGGGTGGCTGATAAACGTCGATCGGGGTGCCGCGCGCGTGGGCATTCGGCTGAGTGCCGGCCTGCCCGCGCCTGACGTGAAGGACGTTCGCCGCCGCGTCAACGCGCACCACGCGCAAATATTCCTCGTCAATGCGCAGCAGCGCGCCTTCCTGAAAGCGCGGCGCCTCGAAGGCAGCATCGCTGCCGTCGGCGTCGATCACCTGAATGATGCTGGCGGTCATCGTCAGCGGGTTATCTTGTACTTCGTCGCTGCTGCTGCGCCATGCTGCGGGTGGGTCATCGTGCCAGCCCCACAACCCCGTGACGATGGCGCCGCCGACGGCGAAGGCCCGTCCTTCGCGCAGGCGCAGGGTGTGGGCGGGGCCGCGCGTGGGCAGCAGCTCGACCAGCTCGAGCGCGATCGGGCCGGCGGAGTCCGCCAGCGCGTGCAGCGCGAGCAGGTCGTCATCGAGCGGCAGTTCGTCTGCGCGAAGCAGGCGGTTGGTGGCATGAATGCGGGCCGCGGAGCGCGGCGTGAAGCGGCGGCCGCACTCGCGCTCCACAGCGGCCGTGGCAGCGCGCAGCGCGGCGCGTAAGCGCACATCGTCGGCGGTGTCACCCGGGGTGAGGCCGAGGAAACGGCGCAGATCGTCTACTGTAGCGATGGTATTCATCGTCGCTCCATCCTGTCTTAAGGCGTCCGTTCGACCGGACGCCGCCGGCCTGTGCTATACTGAAATGGTGTTCGACCAGCTTTCATGGCCGCAGGAAACTGGCACGTGCCCGACCCGATCCGCAGCGCTCGCCGCCGCACTATCAGCCTGTTCATCATCGTTCATCTGCTGCTGACGTTGGTCGTCAACCTGGTCGTCTTCGCGGGCGATACGTTCCGGCCGCTCAACTCGGCGACTGGCGGGTTGGTGACCGGTTCGCTGGTCGTCAATCTGGGCTTCATCGCCCTGCTGGTCGGCGCGATCATCCTGCGCGTGGGCGGCCTGCGGCCCTACGATATCGGCCTGATCGGGCGTAACATCGCGCCCGGCGCAGCGCTGACGCTGGCGTTCTGGCTGGTTGCGCAGAGCGTCCATCTGATCGCGGGGCTGCTGCACCACGGGACGATCGCGCTGCACCCGCACTGGGCGCTGCCGGGTGCGGCCTTCGTGCTGGGGCTGCTGCTGTCGCAGGTCTTCGGCAATGCGCTGTTCGAGGAGATCGCCTACCGCGGCTTCCTGTTCCCGCAGCTCTACCTGCGCTTTCTCAGCCTGCGGGCGCATCCCTGGGGGCGGTTCCTGCTGGCCTTGGTCGTCTCGCAGATGCTGTTCGCCCTTTCGCATATCCCCAATCGCATCTACCTTGGCATGATGGCGGACGAGATCGCCCTCGATTTAGTGATGCTGTTCGGCTGGGGGCTGCTGTACACGCTGCTTTACTTGCGGACGGACAACCTGTTTCTGGTCGTTGGAGTGCATGCGCTCGGCAATGCGCCGACGACGCTGTTCGCCACAGCCCCTCTGCTCGATGGCGCCGGCAGCTCCTTCCTCGTCTACGCGCTGGCGGTCGGCACCATCTTCGTGTGGCCGCTGCTGCGCGCGCGGCGCGTGAGGCTGGCCGAAGCGCTGTAGAGACCGCCGCGCTTTTCACAAGGCTTCGTTTTTCACAGGCGACCGTACAATACAGGTACGGCTGGCTGAACTTTGGCATTACGAACATGGCGAGAAAGAAATCTTCTGCAGCGACCTTTGAGAGCGACTTTGAGGAATTTTTGAACAGCGCCGAGCGCGTTGATGATGGCGCAGCCCGCCGCGTGCCCCAAAAGCGAGGGGGTGGGCCCCGCCGCCTCGGCCTGTGGCTTGGCGGCTGCCTGAGCACCCTCGTGATCGGAGCGGCCGCCGTCGTCGTGTTTGCGGCGCTCGGTTTCGCCATCGTCATCGGCGGGCGCGCGGCCGGTTTGCTGGGCGGCGGCAGCGCCGCGGCCGAGCGGCCCGCGCCAGCGCTGGAGGGCAGCCCGGCCGCGGCCAGCTCGCTCACCTGTCCTGAAGCGATCGGCTGGTGGATGGCCATCATGCCGCGCTACGACTCGGCGGGGGGCGCGATCGGGGTGATCGACCTGCTGCCGGTCGATGCCGGCCTGATCGAGGGGCTGCGCGCCGACCGCGGCGCGGCTGAACGCGAGCCTGCCGCCGACTGCCTCGCCAGCGCGCGGGCGAGCCTGCTGCGCGCTTTCGACGAGGCGATCGGCGCGGCTGAAGCGCGTTTAAACGGTGACCCAGCGACCGCGGCCGCGCGCGCGCAGACGGCGCGCTTCACGCTGTCCAGCCTCAAAGTGACGCTGTGGGATCTCGGCGTGGCGACCGAGCCGACCTCGCCGCCGCTGATGGGGCTGCCGCGCGGCGGCGGGGCGGACTGTGACACGGCGCCGTGGTTCGCGGCGTTTCAACCGATCTTCACCGGTTTCACCGCGCGCGCCGCGGCGCTCGACCTGAACGTCGAGCCGCCGGAGGCTGTGCAGCGGGCCGCCGCCGATTTCCGCGGCCTTCGCGACAGCATCGCTGGGCTGGTGCTGCCCGGCTGCGCGCGCTATGCGCGCGATGCTGCGCTGGCGGTCGTCGATCGCTATGTCGATGCGCTGACCGCCGCCGCCAACGGCGATCTGCAAGCGGCAGCGGCGGCAGCGCGCGATGCGCACAGGGCGCGAGTGGCCCTCAATACCTGGCTGATCTGGCTGGGCGCCGGCAGCGTGTGAGCCGGCGCAGCGCTGATCAGATCGCCAGATTGTACAGAATGCTGGCCACCTCGTTGTCGAAGCGCGCCAGCGCCAGCCGCACCGTCGCTGTGAGCTGATAGCTGTCGTAGTAAGGCAGGTAGTCGACGCTCACATTGATGCGCCGGCGGTAGCCGACGACCCAGCCGGGCCGGTGCACGCACAGCGCTGTGCCGCGGTCGTTGGGGCCGCTGCCCACCTTGCCATCGGCCTCGGTGAGCGGCATCTCGGCGCTGACGAGCACCGGTGCGCCGTCGACCAGCCCAATCTGGCCGGTGATGGCCGTCGCATGGGGGCCGGCTTTGTCCATCGTCAAGAACTCGCTCATGCCGAGCAGTTTGGCGTAGGTCCCGGGGTCGACGATCCAGACCAGATCGCCCGGGCGGGCGGCGTAGCGCGCATCGAGCCTGAAGCGCGTCGTGCGCAGCAGCGCCAGCGTCGGCGCGGCGTTGGCGCCATCGACGCGGTTGCCCGTGTTGGTGACGAGCGGCAGCTTGCGCAGCCCATCGAACGCCAGATAGCGGTCGGTCGGCGCGGGGGCGGTGTGGTCGCGGTTGATGTTGCCGGTGGCCGCCGTCGTCGTATCGCCGTTGAGCAGCACATGGTCGATGCTGTCAGTAATGGCGCGCACTGCCTGCTGGCGGTACAGGTTGAGCACCGGCACGATCGCATCCTCGACCAGTTCGGCGCTGAAACCGACGCGCAGCGCCAGCTTTTTGGCGGCGAGCTGGGCTTTGCCCGAGCCGATACGGCTGTCTGGGATCGGGTTGCCGCTGCCAAGCGTGAGCTGCGCTTCATCGGTCGTCTCTGGCACGAAATGCACCGACGGATCGGCCCCCTCGAGTGGAACTTCGAACGGATTGCTCGGCATCTCGATGGCGGTGAAGAGCGGCAGAATGACGTTTTCCAGCCGCGCTTTCTGCCAAATCTGCGCGCTCCACAGCTCTGGCACCCATTCATCGCCAAAACCGCTGGCGGTGCTGTGGCTCAGCTCATCGGCTTTGATCGCGCTGAGGCCGGCGCGCGCGATCTTGTGGGCCAGCGCGTTGGCGTAAGGCTCGCTGACGCCCTGAAAGCTCTTGTTGGCGCAGCGCAGCAGCATGTACCCGTGCAGCAGGTCGAGCGCCTCCAGCGCATCGTAAGGGCTGACGAGGCTGATGGCCGCCGCTTTGCGCGGGCCAACGTCCTCGACCGGCGACGGCAGACGCTTGCGCGGACGGCGCAATGGCTCGGCAGCGGGCGTTGGGTCATCTTCGCGCATGGCTCCGGCGCGGCGCTCAAATGAGATCGGATCGGTCGGCATGGGGTTTCCTCCAGAATTCAGTTCAGAAACGGGCAAAAAGGGAGGCAGGCGCAGCGGCGCGGCGTCGAGCCCGAGCGCGTCGAAGGCGCTTTTGATGGTCTGGACGTCGGTGCAGCGCGGCTCGGCGGGCGCGGGGGTTAGGCTGCCTTCGACGACCGGCCAGCGGCGAATGTGGCCATCGCCGGCGATCTCGACCAGATGCGGCAGGCTGCCCGAAGACCAGCCAAGCACGCCGCGCTTGATCAAACGGAGGATCGCTTCGATATAGCGCGCGCGCAGGTCAAGTTGGGCTTCGGCCCATACGCCGAGGGCGTCGGGGCGCAGCGCGTCGATCGCGCCGATGACCGCGGCCTTCAAATCCGGATCAAGGCCGTGATGGTAGAGCACGGGCCGGCGGTCGAACCAGTTGAGGCCGAGGTCGCTCTCCGGCGTGAAGTATTCGCCGTGCAGGTCGCGTTGGTTTGGGCTGCCCCACACGATCAGGTAACCCCCGATGCGGCCGCGCGCACGGTCGAGCAGTTTAAGATGGGCAGTGGGTTTCGACATCGGTCAGCAGGCTCCAACAAAACGAGATGGAGGGCGGTGGGCTGTCTCGGCGCGTCCACACGCGGCGGTCGAGTGGTGCAGACGGGGGCAGCCATGCGGGCGCGTCAAGGGGACGATGCGCCGTTGTTTACGTGCCTCGTTCGTGCGCGGGCTTCGCGCGCACTGGTTCAAACTTAGCACATTTGTTCTGTCATTGGCGGGAAATCGTGCCGAAAACTATGGCCCATCTTGCGGGGATAAACGCGCAGCGGCGGCTGGTGCAAATACCGGCCGCCGCTGTGAGAGGGTTATCAGCAGGGCGTGGGCGCCCCCAATCAGCCCATCAACAGCGACTGCGCGCCGTCGATCCAGATCTCAGTCCCTGTAATGTGTTTAGCAGCATCGGAGGCGAGGAACAGCACCAACTCGCCGACATCCTCGGCCTTGCCCGGTTTGCCGTCCGTCAGCGGCACTTTGCCTTCTGGATACTCGACGGGCGGTTCCACCGCTTCGAGATTGCGCTTTTCGGTGTTTTCATCGATGCTGCTCTCGATGGCGCCGGGACAGATGACGTTAACGCGCACGCGGTCACGTGCGAGTTCCAGCGCCAGCATCTTCGCCAGCGCCACCTGCCCGGCCTTCGAGCACGAGTAGGCGGTCGCGCCGGTATTGCTGAACACGCGCGTGCCGTTGATCGACGAGGTGATGATCACTGAGCCGCCCTGTTTCTTCAAATGGGGCACGGCGGCTTTGATCGTGTAAAACGTTCCGCTTAAATTGATGTCGATCGTCTGCCGCCAATCCTCAGCAGTGAGCTGTTCGATCGGCGCCCACACGCCGTTGATGCCGGCGTTGGCGAAGACGATATCGAGCCGCCCCCAGTGTTCGATGATGCGGCTGGTGGCTTTCAGCATCGATTCCATGTCGGAAATATCGGCGACCAGACTGAGCGCCTCGCTGCCCACCCGCTCGATCTCGCCAGCGACGCGATCGAGTTCATCGCGATCGCGCCCCAGCACGGCGACGCGCGCCCCTGCGCGCGCCAGGGCCAGCGCGCTCGCCGCGCCGAGGCCAGAACCGCCGCCCGTCACCAGGGCTACTTTTTCTCTCAGAGACATCACCAGCTCCCTCAATCCGTAATGCGAATAGTTATATTATAGATTGCATTACGCAGTGAGGCAAGCCTGTGAGCGCGACTCTCTGGAAACGCTCACATCGACAGGGGTTCGTCGAGGCGCATCCACGTGCGGCCGATGCGGAACAGCGTGCCTGGGCGCAGGCTGGCACGGCCCCGAAGCGACTGCTTCTCGCGCTCGATGAAAGTGCCGTTGCGGCTGTTCATGTCTTCCAGCCAAAATGAGAGGATGAACGGCTCTGCCACCGAATCGCTGGCGGTGATCGCGGTTGAAACGCAGCCAAGGCGGGCGTGCAGCCGCGAGACCTGGCTGTCGAACGGCAGATGCACATCGCAGCCTTCGCGGCGGCCGAAGCTGATGATCAGTTCACCGCCGATCTCGGGCTGTTCAAAATGGAGGGTTTTACCATCCAGCGGGCCGCTCATAAAAGTGATGGAAATTTCTCGATTCATCGCGCCTCATCTCGCTTCACAAATCGCCGCGGTCGCGAAGCTGGTCTTGCGCCTGCTTGAGCTTGCGCCGAGTCGGTTCGTGCGCAGGGTCGATCTGAAGCGCCTGCTGGAAAATCTCGACGGCGCGTTCGGCATCGCCCAGCAGCAGCCACGCATCGCCGTAATTGAGCCAGAACCAGATATCCGTTGGGTTTTGAACGACGGCGTTCTCGAAACACATCACCGCTTGATCGGGCTGGCCCAGCGCCATGTGAGACAAGCCCCGCCCATTCCACGCCCAGGCATAGCCAGGATCCAGCTCAAGGGCGCGCTGGTAGCTTTCGATCGCGGCCGCATGTTCGCCCGAGCGGCGCAGCACCTGCCCACGGCGCGCCCATGCCGCCGCGTTCTTCGGCATCGCCGCCAGCGCCTGGTCGACGAGGTCAAGCGCTTCTGGCGCGCGGTTCATCTGCAGCAGCAGGTCAATTTGGTTAATGTAGTACCACACAGTACGCCCATCTTCCATGCGGGCGCGTTCGTAGCTGGCGAGGGCCTCTTCGCGCCGCTCTAGCGCCTCCAACACCAGACCGCGACCGTTCCATGCCCAGGCATAACGCGGGGCGATCGTTAGTGCCCGGTCATAAGCGGCCAGCGCTTCAGCATTCCGCTCAAGCCGGCGGAAGGCCTGCCCGAGTTTGGCCCAACTCTCGGCGTGATTGGGAAACAGGCTGACGGTGTGTTCGAGCAGCTCAGCCGCCTCGTGATAGCGCCCCATCGAGACGAGCGCATCGCCCTGATAATAGAGCGACCAGACATCCGTCCGATCGATGTCGCTGGCGCGGCGGAAGCTCTGCAGCGCCTCTTCGTACTCGCGAAGCGCGAGCAGCACGAGGCCGCGTCCATTCCATGCCCAGCCGAAACCCGGTTCGAGCTCAACGGCGCGGGTATAGGCGCGCAGCGCATCGTCGCTTCGGCCGATCCGGCGCAGCACCTGACCGTATTTCGCCCAGATATGGGCGCTGCGCGCATCGAGCTGGAGCGCGCGCTCCAGCATCTCCGCGGCCAGCTCGTTCTCGCCCAGGCCGATGAGCGTATCGGCCTGCTGATAGATGTAAAAAGCATCGTCGGGCGCGCAGGCGCAGGCGCGGCGAAAGGCATCCAGCGCCTCGCTGCTGCGCCCCATCAGGTTCAGCGTGATCCCGATCTCGTTCCACGCCCATGCATAATCAGGGTCGAACTGGGTGGCCTCGTTGTAGGCGTTGAGGGCGTCTTCGAAGCGCCCCAGCCGGCGCAGGACGGTCCCCAGCCGCGCCCAACTGCGCGAATGCTGCGGGTCAACCTGAACGGCGCGTTCGAGCACTGACAGCGCCTCCTCGTACCGGCCGAGCTGGGTGAGCGCGTTGCCTTGATTGAACCAGTGCCAAACATCGCCCGGCGCGATGGCTGCGCCCTGCTGGTAGGCCTCAAGCGCTTCCTCGTAGCGCCCCAGCCGCTCCAGGACGATGCCCTTGCCGTTGTAAGCCCATGCATACTCCGGCTTGAGCGCGATGGCGCGCTCATAGGCGGCGAGCGCATCGTCGAACCGGTGCAGGTAGCGCATCACCTGTCCCAGCTTGGCCCAACTGTAGGCGTGGGTAGGGTCAACGCGCACAGCCGTCTGCGCCGGCGCCACGGCTTCTTCGAATTGGCCGAGATCGACCAGCGTCTCGACGATGTTATACCAGTGCCACACCTCATCGCCCATGTAGCGCGCCGCCCGTTTGAAGCTGAGCAGCGCATCTTTGTAGCGGCCGAGGGCGCGCAGGGCCAGCCCATAGCCGTTGTGCGCCCAGGCGTAAGTCGGGTCGAGATCGATGGCACGCTGGTAGGCGGCCAGCGCCGCTTCGTGTTGGCCCAGCGACCGCAAGATCTGGCCCTTCTTACCCCAACTGTTCGGGTGGCCGTCATCGACCTGCAGCGCGCGGTCAACCTTGCTCAGCGCTTCGGCATGGTAGCCGAGTTTGAAGAGCGCATCGGCCTGATTGTACCAGTTCCACACGTCGTTCGGGTCGAGCTCAGTGGCGCGGCGGTAGCAGGCGAGCGCTTCTTCCTGCCGGCCGATGCGTTCGAGGACGATGCCTTTCCCTTTCCATCCCCATGCATAATTGGGCTGTAAACGCAGCGCTTGTTCATAACAGGCGAGCGCATCGTCATAGCGTTCGAGCAGGCGCAGCGCGCGGCCTTTACGCGCCCACACCCACGCGTAATCGGGCTGCAAAGCGAGCGCGCGGTCATAGGCGACGAGCGCCTCGTTCAGCTTGCCCAGCTCGGTCAGCGAGTAGCCTTTGTCCATCAGCTCGCGCGCTTCCAACGCCGGCCCGGTGATCTCCAGCACGGCCGGGCTGCCGGTCATTTGCTCGTAGGTGCTGGCCAGCGCTTCGACCATCGTCCCCCATGATCCCGGCCGGTCGTCTGGATTTTTCTCAAGGCAGCCCAAGACCAGCTCGACCAACTGCGCTGGCAGCGCCGCCGCGATCTCCGGCTCAAAAGCTGGCCGTTCGTTCAGATGGGCATACAGCCACGCCTCGAACTTGCGGACGTTGAAGACATGGCGGCCCACCAGCATCTCGTACAGCAAGCAGCCGAAGGCATAAATATCAGAGCGCAGATCGACATTGAGCGACCGGCACTGTTCGGGAGACATGTACGGCGCTGTGCCGATGATGGCGCCGACGCGCGTCAGCCGCTCGCTGGGGTGCTGAAGCGCTGCCTCTTTTTCCAGATCGACCAGCGACATTTCTTCGAGATCGAGCGAACGCACGAGACCGAAGTCGGTCACTTTGGCGATGCCATCGTGAGATACGAGGATATTGGCGGGCTTCAGATCGCGGTGCACCAGGCCGGGCACGCGCTGCGTGGCGTGCTGCATCCCCAGCGCGATGTGCAGAGCAAACTCGACCGCGAGGGCGGGGGTTAAGCGGCGGTGCTCGATCCAACTGCGCAAGTCAGGTTCGAGTCCTTCCGGCCCGCTGATATATTCGAGGATGATGTGCGGCCGCGCGCCGATGTTCTGCACCAGCCGGGCCTGCACGATGTGGCGGTGCTTCTCTAACCGAATCCACGTCAGCGCTTCCTGTTCGAAGCGAGCGACGGCGCGTTCATTTTCTAAAAAGCGGCTCTGAAAGCTCTTGCTCGCCACTGGCTCGCGCTGCTGATGGTCATAACACAGGTAGACGACCCCCATGCCCCCGCGTCGCACATCGACCACTTCGAACCGATCCTGAATACGCTGGCCGACCTCGAATTCGGCTGCATCGGCCCTGTCGCGAGAGCGCGATGAGGCAGCTCGGCGCATCGGCTCGCGCTGCGGCGCGCGGCCGCGTTCGCGCGGTGTGCTCCAGCTGCCGGCACCCTCATCGAGGTTGTCCTGCTCGACGACGGTTTCCAACGCCGCCGATTCGAACGGCGGCGACGCGGCTTCGCCCTCTGAAACGCGCTGGCGCTGCGCCTCATCCTTACTGCCCGCCGTTTCGATGAGCAGCGCGCTGTCGGAAACAGGGGGCGGCTGGCGATCATTTCGATCGCGCGTGGCCGAATCAGGATTCAAGACGCTGCGCTGGCCGGTATCGATATCGTCTTCGTCCGGCGAAGACTCCTGTGCTTGCGCGGCGTAAGCGCGCAGCAGCGCCTCGATCAGATTGGGTTCCGCTTCCTGCGACGATGCGCTGCCGGCCGCATCGGGCTCGCTCTCGCGGTTGGCCAGCACAGCGGGGAACTCTCCAGAGAAGAACAGGTTCGCATGGCTGCTGCCCGTATCGAGCAGGGTGGTCTCGTCGAGCAGCTGCTCCTCTGGCTGCGCCGTCGATTTCGTGGCCTCCGAGGTGCTGCGGCTGCCAGCTTCAGGGGATGCGCTCGCCCCGGCCGGCCCGATCGGATCGGCTTGCGCATCGGCCAGCGCCCACAGGGCCACCGCGAGGTTGCGCCGCATGGGGTTTGCCTGCGCTGCGCGAACCGTCCACAGGATGAAATCGGCGGCAGCGCGCTGCGCTTGCAGCCGGTCGATGTCATTGGTGGCGGTGCTGGCCGCACGGTGATAGGCGACCAACGCCTTGCCCACATAAAAGACCAGCAGGCGGCCGTCTTCAGTCAATGCGCGGCGCGCGCACAGATCGCCAAGCGCGAACTGATCATCGACCGAGTCGCGGCGCAGTGCCAGGCGGCCCAGCTCGCGAATCTCAGGGTCGGGGTCGGTCGCGAAATAATCGCGCTCATCGGCCGGATGGCGCCGGCGCAGTGCAGCGGCGATCTCTTTGGCCGTGAGCGGCAGGGGGCGGCGCCCAGTTTGAGGGACAGATGGTATCGCCATGGGGTGCTCGTTGACCAAAGCGCGAACGGCTGCACGGGTGCGCGGCCGCGCTAGGCAGTTCCTCCCTGTGCGGCCGGGTTTTGTGGGGTAAAACGTAGGCATGACTGCTCGGCAGTGACGACGATGCAGTCGCCGGGTTGAAAGGCATCCTCGACGATGCGCGCGCTCAGTGGGCGGCGCAGCAGCCGCTCGATCGCGCGGCGCAAAGGACGAGCCCCGTTGACGGGATCGTAGCCCTCCTTCAAGATGAGCGCGCGCGCATCGGGCCGCAGGTCAAGCGTCAGCCGCTGCTCTGCCAGCCGCTCATACAGGTCGCGCAGTTGGAGATCGAGAATGGCGCTCAGCGCTTCCTCGCTCAGTGGGCGGAAGGTGACGATATCATCAAGCCGATTGAGGAATTCTGGCCGGAAGAAGCGGCTCAGGTAGGCGGCGAAATCTGGCTGGCGTTCCGGCCCGCCGAGGAAGCCGAGCGACTTGCCCGTCTCCTCGGTGCCGATGTTGCTGGTCATGATGAAGACCGCATGGCGCGCATCGACCGTGCCGCCATAAGCATCGCTTAAGCGTCCTTCGTCGAAGACCTGCAGGAAGATATCGAACACTTCTGGCGCTGCTTTCTCCACCTCATCCAGCAAGACGACGGTGTACGGCCGCCGTCGCAGGCCATCGGTGAGCTGGCCGCCGCGTTGGGCATCTTTGTAGCCTGGCGGCGCGCCGATCAAGCGTGCGACCGTGTGCGCGTCATGGAATTCGGACATATCGAGGCGAATCATGGCGTCGTCGCTGCCGAACAGCGCGTGCGCCAGCGCGCGCGCCAGCTCGGTTTTGCCGACACCGGACGGCCCTAAAAACAGAAATACGCCGATCGGGCGGTTGGGATCGCCCAGCCCGGCACGGGCCGTCTTGATCGCGGCGGCGACGGCGCTAACAGCCTCATCTTGCCCAATGACGCGCTTAAACAGCGCCTGCTCCATATCGACCAGCCGGCGCTTCTCATCCTGCGTCAGATCGCTGACGGGGATGCCCGTCCAGTCGCTGAGCACAGCGGCAATATTCTCAACCGTTACTTCGTTGGCGGTCGCGGGGTCGTCATCTGGCCCAACCGTGCGAATGACCA
This sequence comes from Anaerolineae bacterium, assembly GCA_034434615.1. Taxonomy (GTDB): domain Bacteria; phylum Chloroflexota; class Anaerolineae; order Aggregatilineales; family Phototrophicaceae; genus Flexifilum. Next base: position 15,477 of record DAOTYT010000217.1, read on the forward strand.
CGCGCGCGCAGGCTTCATCAAGCAGGTCGATGGCTTTATCCGGCAGGCGGCGGTCGGGCAGGTAGCGCACCGACATGCGCACGGCGGCCGGCAGCGCTTCTGGTCGAATGGTCACGTTATGGTGTGCCTCAAGCCGTTCACGCTGGCTGCTGAGGATCGAGAGGGCGTCCTCTTCACTCGGCTCCTCAATATCGAGCGGCCGGAAGCGCCGCGCGAGCGCCGGGTCGCTGGCGATGGCGCGGCGGTACTCCTCGTGCGTCGTTGCGCCGATGCAGACGATCTCGCCGCGCGCCAGCGCCGGTTTGAGGATGTTGGCTGCATCGAGGTTGCTGTCGATCGTATCGCCAGCGCCGACGATGGTATGCAGTTCATCGATGAACAAGATGATGTTGCCGGCGCTGCGCGCTTCATCAACGATGCCGATCAACCGTTCTTCAAACTGACCGCGCAGGCTGGTGCCAGCGACCAGCGCGCCAACTTCGATCTGAATAATGCGGCGGTTGAGCAGCGCGGCTGGCGCGGAACCTTTGTGGATGGCATAGGCCAGCCCTTCGACAACCGCCGTTTTGCCGACGCCCGAATCGCCAAGCAGCAGTGGGTTGTTCTTTTTGCTGCGCGCAAGCGTTCGCGCGAGCGCGCGTATCTCGCGATCGCGGGCGATCGCCGGCCCGATCTTGCCTTGGGCGGCCTGCGCGATCAGGTCGCGGCCGTATTTATCGAGCAGCGGGGTGGGGGTGGTGCCGCTCGCCGGCTGCGGTGCTTCGCGGAATTCGCCGAGCACGGCGTCCGGCAGCGAGTCATCGGAAGCGAAATCAAGATCGACTGAGTCAAACAAGTTGGAGGCGGCGACCGGTTCTTCGTTTAATTCGGCCTGATAACTCTCTTTGAGCAGGCGCTGCAGCCACAAGCGCACATTGAAGCCCAGCTCAACCAGTTTGCGGATCGGTAGGCTTTCGCCCTCGTCCAGCATGGCGTGCAGCAGGTGCACTTCTTCGACGCTGTCGCCGTTTTCTTTATCGCAGTTCATCATCGCCAGCGATAAAACCATCTCGCTGCGCGGGGTGAGCGGCAGCACGGCATCGAGCGGCCCCTCACCGGTGCCGATGTCGCGGCGAATTTCGCTGCGCACGATGCGTGGGTTAAGGCCGGCGCGCTTGAGCAGCTGCGCTGTTGGGCCGCTTTCGTTGCGCGTCGCCGCCATGAAGAGATGCTCAACGCCGACGTAATTGTGCATCAGGCGGCGCGCTTCTTCGATGGCTGGTTCGAGCAGCTTGGCGCAGCGCGCGCGAATCTCTTTTTCGGAGTAGTCGGGCTGAGGTGTCACCGCTTGCTCTCGTTCACCTGCTGTCTACTGCCCCATCGCAACCACGAGTATAACGCACGTTGAGGATTCGTGGAGGATGATTTTGTTCTTATTTCGGCGCCTCCGTTATTATAATGAAATGGAAAACCGCAAGGGTGAAGCCCGCTGAAGAAAGCAGCTCATGGCATTTACCGATCCGCTGATTGGCCGCCAGCTTGGCGATTACCGGATCATCGACCTCCTCGGGCGCGGCGGCATGGCGCGCGTCTATCGAGGTTACGATGAACAACTCGATCGTTACGCCGCCGTCAAAGTCATTGACGCGGGGTTGTTATCGGGGGAATTGGAGGACGACTACCGCGAACGTTTCCAGCGAGAAGCGCGCGCCATCGCCCGCTTGAACCACCCGTGCATCGTCGGCATCTACCAATTTGGCGAGTACGACTCGCTCTATTACATGGCGATGGGCTTCATCGAAGGCCGCGATCTTGGGCAAATCTTACGCGAGCAGCGCGGCGTCCTGCTCACGCCCGCTCAGATCGTCCGCATCATCCACGATACGGCCAGCGCGCTCGATTACGCGCACAGCCAAGGGGTCATCCATCGCGATATCAAACCGTCGAACATCATGGTCACCGCAGACGGACGCGCTGTGCTGACGGACTTTGGCCTGGCGCTGAGCGTGCCTGAGGGCTCGCTGGGCAACACGTTCGGCAGCGCGCATTACATCGCGCCCGAGCAGGCGATCTCCTCGGCCAATGCGGTGCCGCAAAGCGATCTGTATGCCCTTGGCGTGGTGCTGTACCAAATGCTGACGGGGCGCGTGCCGTTCGAGGATGCCTCGGCGATGAGCGTCGCGCTCAAACATGTGAGCGAGCCGCCGCCGCCGCCGCGCCTTTACAACCCCAGCCTGCCGCC
>DAOTYT010000218.1:0-9342 GCA_034434615.1 Anaerolineae bacterium
TCTCTTGCAGCCGCACGATCAGCGCCTCCTCACGCTCGGCCTTTTTGAGCGCCGTCAAGGCGATCGTGGCTGGCTTCACAGTCAGCGCTGGGCCGGGGCGCTCGGGCGCTCCTTCGGGCAGCGAAGCCGGGTGATAGACGAAGAAACGTTCAAATGGCTGGTTCAATTCAGCGGCTGCCAGCACCAACGCCGCCGATGCAGGACGTTTTTCGCCCGCCAGCAAGCGAAATGTGGTATCGATGCGCGTTTGATCCATGAAAGTGTAGCTTTTCTCGGTGGGCACGTCGGTCTCACTCCAAGAGCAGTGCGTGCCACCGCGCGAAACACTCAGATTGAGGACGCCATCAGCCGAAACATCAAACCCGTTTTGCCCGCTGTTGGCGACGCCCACCGTGATCTCCGGCGTCTCCAAACGGATCCAGCGCGAATAGGGATACTCAGTAGCATCCGCTGGATACTCCGCAACGCCGTAGGGGATTTCGCAGAAAGCGCGCACATCGCGCAGCGCAAATGGAAACTGCAGTTTGAGCATCTTGCGCCGCGCCTGCATATAGAGCTGTGTTCCCAGATCGATGTAAGGAAGTTCAGCATAGAAGGTATGACGAATGCTGGCGCGCGTATGCTGCCAGCCCGTCAAACATTCGACCGTGACCCAGGCAGCGCCAGCCGCGATCACGCGCAGCGCCGGGCCTTCATGCCCTTCCATGCCGGCAAACGCACCGACTTCCGCCGGGCTAAGCGCCGTAAGCGGGGCAAACAACTGATTGAAGACCCAGTTATTTTCCCCGCCCCAGCCATGCGCATGATCGCGCATCGCAGCGAAACGCAGGGGGCCTTTAAGGAGCGAGCGGCCGCTTTTCTTCTCGACCAGTTCGACCAGCGCCGCTTCATTCCGATCGAAGCGCGCGTTCCAAAACGGCGTCTCAATGCGGATACCGGTGTCATCCTCGTGCACGTGGATGCGCGTAGCGCGGCGCGGCGGCCGCCGGTAGTGAATTTCGTAGCGCCGAACCGAAAGCGGGGGTACCTCGGCGACGAACCCGCAAAACGGCTGCCACGTTCCCTCATCGAGGATAACCGACTCGCCGCCCTGCGTTTGCGAAGGGACGACCCGGCCAGCGTCATCGTAGAGCGTGTAGGGGATCGGCTTGGGTGGCGGGGCATGGGCACTGAGAAAATTGATCGCAACGGGCGCTTTGAGCGACGTCGCATGGGGATTGAAGACGTAAATCGGGATGGTATCGGGCTGTGGAGGCACGTTCGGCAGCAGCGCATAGTGAGCGCGGACGATCGCGCGGCGCGCGACATCGTTGGCATAGCCGAACATATCCTCGACGCCGTCGATGGCGGACTCTAACAACGAACCGCACAGCACATCGTGGAAAGTGTTGAACATCGCGCGCTTCCACGCCTCGCGCAGCGCCTGCGATGGATAAGCACGGCCGAAGCGCCACCAGACGAGGGCAGACCAGCGCTCCGCCGAGGCCAGCAGCATCTCGGTCTCTCGCATCGCGCGTTTGATCGTCGCGACCGAGGTATAAGTCCCAGAAAGGGTGCGCTGCAGCTCACCTGTGAAGCGCGGGAACCGTTTGCGCTGCGCGGTGATCCGCTCCATGAAAGCTTCCGGGGTGCTGTGCCGTATCTCAACATCGCTGTCGGCAAATTGGGCGATCATCTCGCGAAAACGAAGCAGATCTTCGCGCGTTGCGCCGCCGCCGTGATCGCCCAGCCCCCATGTCACGATCGTGTCGGCCTTGGTCTTGCGCGCAGCTTCGACGCCTTTAAGCGCCTGCTGCTGAGCCTGACCGGGATTGGGCGTACAGTACCAACCTGTATCGGGGCGCACAGTCAGCACTTCGCTGCCATCCATACCGCGCCAACGGTAGAAGGGGCCGGGCAGCTCAAGCTGCGCCTCGACCGGCCGGCAGTGAATGTACATCTCAAAGCCGCTGCCTTTGAGGATCTGTGGCAGGCTGGACGGGTGGCCGAAGCTGTCAAAGTTATAGGCAACCGGCGGTCGCACTCCGAATTTCTCCGCGAAGTAACGACGTCCTTCGAGGATCACGCGTACGAGTGTTTCGCCGCCGGGCAAATTACAGTCTGGCTGCAAATACCAGCCGCCCGTGATGTTCCAGCGCCCAGAGCGCACATGTTGGCGAATGCGTTCAAAAAGCGGCGGGTCGTATTCTTCGATCCATTCGTAGAGGAGGCTTTCATTATGGTTGAAGATGAATTCTGGAAATTCATCGAGCAGATCGGCCGCGCTGCGGAAGGTCGAGATCGCCTCGCGCAGCCCCTCTTCCCAACCCCACATCCAGACGGGATCGATGTGTGCGTTGCAAAACAAATGGACGACTGGACGGTCAAAACGCATCGAAGTTTTATCCCTTCACTGCACCTAAAGAAATGCCACGCTGCATGTAGCGCTGCAGCACCACAGCGATGACCAGCGGCGGCAGCATGGCCATGAAGTAGCCGGCCATCTGAATGTTAACCGGCGTGGCGGCACGCTGCTCCACGGTGTATAGAAACACGCTGATCGGCTGAAGATGCGGTGTTTGCAGCAGCACCAGATAGGGCCACAGGAAATCTTTCCATAAATTGACGAAGGTTAAAATAGCCAGCACGATCAGCATGGGCCGCGTCAAAGGCAGCGCGATCAAGGCGAACACTTGCAGCGCATTTGCGCCATCCACCTTCGCGGCATCGAACAGTTCCGACGGCAGCCCGTCGAAGAAATTCTTCAAGATGAAGATCATGAAGGCATTGACGCCGTACGATAACCACAAGGCCCAGTAGCTGCCGAGCAGGCCGAGCCGGGCGGCCGTCACATACAGCGGAATGATGTACGCGATGGCCGGGATCATCAGCGTGACCAGGAAAAGCAGCATGATGTAGCGCCCAAACAGCGGCTTCAAACGCGAGAGGCTGTAGGCCGCCAGCATCGAGACGCCGATCTGCGAGATCATTCCTCCCACGACCAGTATCGCCGTATTGGCGAACAGGCGCGGCAGTTGGAAATAATTCCATGCCTGCGTATAGTTCCCCCACAATGGCTCGGCGGGCAGCAGGTTGAAGTTCGGGCTGAAGATCTCGCGGCCGGTCTTCAAACCGCTGGTGAACGCATAAACAAACGGCACGATGACGGCGACCGCCAGCAACAACAGGATGACCGTGAACAGCACATAGATCAGCCGACCTTTAAGCGTCTTCAGTTCCAGGTTGGAAATGATCGCGCGGTTCCAAGATATCGTTTCTGCCATGGCTCGCTCACTCCGTAATTCGTGCTGTGCGAAGGTATACCAGCGAAATCAGGCCGAGCACGATCATCAGCAGCACGCTCCAGGCGGCTGCCAACCCGTAATCACCGTTCAGGAACCCTTTTCGATATAACGTGAACACCGGCGTCATCGTCGCCTGCCCCGGCCCACCCTGCGTGAGGACGAGCGGTTCGATAAAAATTTGCACCAACCCCAATACCTGGATGATGAGCAGCACCAACATGGTTGGGCGCAAATAGGGCAAGATGATGTGACGCGCGCGCTGCCAAATTGATGCGCCATCGATTTCAGCCGCTTCGTAAAGCTCCACCGGCAGGTCTTGCAGCGTCGCCAAATAGATGAGCATGGTGCCGCCAAAACCGCCCCAGGTCATGATGATCAGGATCGACGGCTTGACGAGCGCGGGGTCTTGCAGCCACTGCTGGGGCGCGCCCCCGAGCGCTGCGACCAAACTGTTGAGCAGCCCGCCCGGGTTTGGGCTGTAGATCAACCGCCAGACGAGCAGCCCGATCAGCGGTGGGATGACGCTGGGCAGGAAATAGACGACCCTAAAGAAACCACGCGCCAAGCGCATTTCATTCACCAGCACGGCGACCACGACCGGCACGAAGAACCCGATGATGATGCTGAGCACTGTGAATTCGAAGCTGTTGATCCATGAAGCGGCAAAGGTGGGGTCAGCAAACATGCGCTCGAAATTGCGAAAGCCAACCCAAGACGAACGGCTTGCGTCAACCAGATTGACATTTTGAAAGCTCATGACGACGCTGTTCAAAATCGGGAACCAAGCGAACACCGAGAAGACAGCCAGCGCCGGCAGCAGAAAAAGATAGGCTGTGACCTGCTGACCCCAGTCGATACGAAGGCGGCGGCGCGGTGATTTCGGGGTGGAACTCATGTGTCTCTTTCCTACACTAATTCGCACTGTCAATGGGGACGGGGACGGCACCGTCGTGATGCCGCCCCCGTCTTGCAGCAGAATTCGGCTAACCGCTGTCAAGATTAGCTAGCGGCCGGATCAAGGATGCCCGTCTGGAAGCGCGACGCATTTTCAGCCATCAAGGCGGCGACATCGGCATTCCGATCAGTCAGAACGGTCGTCAGCACTTCGGCGATCGCCACGTAGAAGTCTTGAGCGAACGGCGGTTCAGGCACCAGCACGATTTCGCCAGCATCAAGCGCAGCATAGAAGCCCGCGTAGTTTTCTACTGGCATGGTAATGAACTGGGCGTCAAAGGCCTCGACCGCTGCTTGCACCTCGCCAGCGAAGACCGGCAGTACTGGCGTGCCGCCGCCGGCCTGCGTATTCTGGAAGATGGTGCGTGAAGGCGCAAATTCATCGGGGCTAAGGGTGCGCCATACCTGGAAGACGACCGCGGCTTCCTGCTGATCGGGCGTGGCGCCGCTGAAGATCATCTGCGCGCTGCCGCCGGCCAGCGTGTATCGATTGCCATCGGGGGCAGCGGGGACGGCCGTGTAGCCGAACCGCGCCAAATCGACTTCCGGCATGTTGACGCGCAGCCAGCCAATGCTGCCATCAGCCGGGCTCATGAAGATCACCGCGCGGCCATCAACAACCTCAAACGTTGGGTTGCTGCCCAAATCCAGCGGGAGCGCATTGTGTTCCCAGCGCATGCGGTACAGGAACTCCATCGCGTCAACAGCCGGGCCTTCCCCATAAACGGCGGTGAACGTGCCATCGCCATTATCGCGGATCAGTTCGGTCGCACCGAAACCATAGGCGAGATTGGTGAAATGCCAGCCGCCAACGCCGCCCTGTAGGAACATCGCAAAGGCGGCGCGTCCGGTCTCTGGGTCAACCAAATCAGGGGCCATCGCCTCCAGCTCTTCCCACGTTTGCGGCGGGCCGTCGTAACCGGCTTCGGTTAGCGCCTCGATATCCCAGCCAATGCCCTGGGCATACGAGAACTCTGGGAATCCATGCGGGTTGCCTTCCGCATCGGAAAGCAGGGCCATCAACGTCTCGTTATAGACGCCTTCCAGACCGAAGGCCTCGAAATAGGGCGCCAGGTTCAGCGCCGTGCCGTCAGCAATTAAACGCTGATACTCGGTCGCGGGCACACCAAAAACCGTCGACAGATTGCCGCCGGCCACCAGCGCTGCCAGCGTCTCGGGCGAGAAGCAGTACTGTGTACGCGTGACGGTCACGTTGGGGTATACTTCGCTGAAGCGGGCGAGCTGTGCGTCGAAGGCATCGCGCTGTTCCTGCTGATCTTCACCGATGCAGGCCGAGACGGTGATCTCGACGGGGCGTCCTTCGGCGATCGTCTCTGGAAACTCGATCGGCAGTTCCAGTGTTTGCGCTGCCGCTGGCAGTGTAAACACAAGCAGAACAAGGGCGAGCAAAAGCAGTTTCTTCATGAACGTATCCTCTTCACAGATCATGATCAATAAACGGTGATGGACTTAAAACCTGTCTTCTAAGGGCAGAAAACACCTCCCTATTCGACCGGTTAGCGCAACATTCTGCTGCTTATAGCTTAACTTGAAGCGTCATAATTAGGGCCAATAATCGTCGTCAACCATGAACTAATCTTCTGGCATGGTCCATAAACCGCTGGCGAAACTGCGTCGGCGTGACATGATTCTCACGCAAAAACAGGCGGTTGAGTTCCTGCGCACTGCTAAAGCCAACCTCAAACGCGATCGTGCGCACAGGCAGGTTGGTCTCCAAGAGCAGACGGCGCGCCTCGCTCAGGCGCCGCTGATTGCGGTACGCAACAGGGGTTGTATTCAGCGCAAGCTGAAACAGCGCACAGCAGTGCGACCGGCTGAGATAGGCTGCCCGCGCCATATCGTCCAACGTGAGCGGCTCGGCAAATGAGCTTTCAATGAGGTGCAAAATCGGGCGAATGCGCTGCAGCGCTTCGCGCCGGCGCAGATCGGGAAATTGGACGTTCGGCCGCTGAAGCAGACGGCGGGTGAGATGGCCCATCGCTTGCAGGATCAAACCGGCGACGACCACTTCCCATGCTTGGCTGCGCATTAACCCCTCTTCGCGGATCGCATACAGCAGATTGGTCACGATGGGGCTGAAGGGGTCATCAAGCGGGATAAGCGGATTTTCACCGGCAAATTCGGGGATGAACGGAATCTGGGTCTCGGCGCGCATTTGGCCAACCCAACTATCCCACAGCAGCGCCGACTGGAAGTGAATGACGAATAATGACGTGCGCGGCGACTCGCTGTAACACATGTGGGGCTTGCCATCATCGATAATGTAGACCAAGCCCGGTGAGTAAGGATATTCGCGGTCTTCGATCGACAGGATGCCGGAGCCATGATGGATCAGCCCGATTTCATAGGTGTCGTGCCAGTGCTGGGGCGATTGATCGTTCGCGCGCAGCTCGCCATCGCCCAGCCAGAACATGTGGTCGCGCTCGGCCAGATAAGCTCTGCTGAGCGCCGGCTCGAAAATTGCGGGCAGTTTGCGCCAGTCAAACATTGTCAACACCTTCAGGTGCAAATGTTATTTAAGTACCCATCACATCGTCATGGAAAAAGCAAAACGAACATTACTGTAAAATGGGGCGGTTGTAAGGGCGACCCGGCGGGTCGCCCTTACAGGAAAATACGGCTCGTAGTATCCAAATTGCCTTGTTCATGAGATTGATTTTAACCAGTCATCACATCGTTAAATTGATCTTAATCAGGTTGCAAGGAGCAAAGCACATGCAATTTGTCACCAATTCATTCTCACATTTCGACTCAATTGCGCGGCTGAGCAGCGCGCAAACTCGCTCGATTAGCCCTGAGAATTTTACTGGCGAAAAGGGCAAAGGCGGCATGGCCACCGCTGGCACCGGCATTCCTGGCCCGGCAGAGCACTTGGGGCGTGGCTGGAAAGTATCGCCCTCGATCCGCATCGAGCCATTTTCTACCGTCACATTGGCCGAGATCGCTGGGCCAGGCGCAATTCAGCACATGTGGATGACGGTTGCGCCTGCATACTGGCGTTCGCTGGTGCTGCGTTGCTATTGGGACGAGGAAAGCACCCCGTCCATCGAGGTGCCGCTGGGCGATTTCTTCTGCAATGGCTGGTGCGTGCGCTGCAATGTCAGCTCAATCCCGATCGCGGTCAACCCGGCGGGCGGCTTCAACAGTTACTGGCCAATGCCGTTTCGACGCAGCGCACGCATGACGCTCGAAAGTCTGACGAAAGACTTGATCGACGGGTTCTACTATCAAATCACTTATACGCTCACAGATATCCCTGAAGATGCCGGCTACCTGCATGCGCAGTGGCGGCGCAGCAATCCGCTGCCCTACAAACAAGTCCACACGCTGGTCGATGGGATTAAAGGGCAGGGGCATTACGTCGGCACTTATCTGGCGTGGGGCGTGAACAACAACAACTGGTGGGGCGAGGGCGAAGTCAAGTTCTATCTGGATGGCGACCAAGATTTCCCTACGATCTGCGGTACGGGCACAGAGGACTACTTCGGCGGCGCGTGGAACTTTGAACATCCGCAGGGTGAATATGGCCGCTATTCGACGCCCTATCTGGGCCTGCCGCAGGTGATCATCCCGGATGGACTGTACCGCTCGCAGCAGCGCTTCGGCATGTACCGCTGGCACATTCCCGATCCGATCCGCTTCCAGGACGATCTGCGCGTGACCGTTCAGGCGCTGGGCTGGCGCTCGGAAGGACGTTTTTTACCGCTGCAAGACGACATCGCCTCGACAGCACTTTGGTACCAGCGCGAACCACACGCGCCTTTTCCCGCCCTGCCCGACCGCGATACGTTAGAGGTCATTTAAGACGGTGAGAGATGAACGCTCTTGCCGAGGCGATGAGCTGGGATTATGATCTCGTCAGCGTAGGCCGCTCGTGAAGCGCGGCAGCGGCTGTTCGGGTTATGCCGCGCGAAAAAGAGGGAAAACGATGGAATTCCTGACTGAAGCCGCGCGTTTCCTCCATTCGTGGATGCGCTGGCTGTTTTTGATCGTTACTATCATTGCACTGGCCTATTTTCTGATCGGCCTGCTGGGGCGGCGTGCCTGGGATAAACGCGGACAAACGCTGCTCACGATCTTCAGCTCGCTGGTGGGGCTGCAGTGGTTGGTCGGCCTGCTCCTGCTGCTCGTGTGGGGCAGCCAAACCGGTTTCGGCGTTCGCCATTACTGGGAGCATTTGTTCGCGCAAACGATCGCGCTGCTCGTCGCCCATCTCCACTTTCGCTGGCGCCGCCGCACGCTGCCAGACACAGTTCGCTATCGCAACGGTCTTCTCTTGATCGCCGTCACGCTGGCTTTGGTCGTCGTCGGCATTTTGGCGCTGCCAAGCGGCATTCAGTGGCGCTTCTACATCCCGTCTTAACGCAGTTCGGTCGGCGGGTGGTCAGCCCAGCGAACCACCCCCCGATCCGCTTCAAGCAAATCGTTCGCATACCAGCATGTAGAGAGGCGCGAAATGAAGCGGATTCATATCGGGATCATGATAGCGGCGACCATCGGCCTGCTGCTCGCCAGCTTTGCCACAGCTGATGAGGCCCAGCCCACCATCGCTGAGATCCTCAGCACCTTACAACAGGACAGGTTTTTGAATTTACTAGCCAGCTTTAAGGCTGCCGACGCCGACCTCCTGCAGGAGCTGGGCCGAACAGACGGAAACTACACTTTTTTTGCGCCGACGGATGCCGCTTTCGAACGGGTATTCGAGCTGCTTCAAGTGACGCAAAACCAGTTCCTGGCCCGGCCAGATATCGTTAGTGAGATCCTCGCCTATCATGTCGTGCCGGGGCGCTACGACGGGTTGAACCTTGCGGCTTTAGACGATGCGCTGCTGGGCACATTGCAGCGTGTCAACGGGTATTTAGAGATTGAGATGACGGACGACGGCCTGCGCCTCAACGGTGTAGGCACGTCAGCGCGGCTGATCGAAAGCGATATCATGGCCGCCAACGGCGTTGTCCACGTCATCGACAGGGTGCTGCTGCCCTATGCGGATTGGGATCTGCGTACGTCTTTTAGCAGCGAACCGTACCCCCCTTCGCGAACGCTGGATGCACTGCCTTCCTTGGACGAAGTCCTGGCAGCG